>NZ_FXAJ01000001.1:355489-710978 GCF_900177535.1 Priestia filamentosa | reverse complement strand
TTTTGGATAAAATTGAAGATTTGAGTTGGGTTTGCTTTACGTGCAAAATCAAATGGGCGGACTTGTAGAGACGATGTCAACCGCTTAATAATAAGCGCAGCTTGATCTGCTCCAAGTGCCTTCTCAAGAACGGTTTTGGCATAGCCAATTCCGCCTTGAGAAATATAATCTTGAGCAACAGCTAGACGTTCAAATTCTTCTAACACTTTATCTTTTGTTTCTAAATTCACTTTTTTAAGAGCTGAGATTTCTAATGTTAAACTTTCAATCTCTTCTTCTGTTAAATGTTTATAAACCGATGCTGAAACGTCTGGTCCAAGCGTAATTAAAAGGATGGCTGCCTTCTGCTTTCCTGTTAACGCACCTTTTTGTTCCCCTCTTGCCACAATGTCTTCCTCCTAATCTTCTGTTAACCACGAACGTAGAAGTTTGACAAACTCATCAGGTTTGCTCTGTGCTAAGTCTTCAAGTCGCTGTCTTCTTTGCTGTTCTTCTGTTAGAGGCTGTTCTTCCTCTTCCTCTTCTTCTAATGTATATGCTGCTTCCCATTCTTCCTCTTCCCACTCTGGTTCTTTTCTTCTACGAATGAGTAGGAAAGCTAGAATAATAACAGCTAGAAGCAATATTCCCCCAGCAATGTACATCCATAGTGGAATAGAAGGGGATGCTTCTTGGGCCACAGCCGTTTTTCCATTAAAAGGTTGAACAGATACAGCAATTTTGTCTTCGATTTGTTCATCTGTTAATGCTTGTTCATCATCATCTTGTTGAATTGTTGTTTTAACAATTGTGCCAAGAATTTGTTGAATATCATCAACACTTCCACTTGGAAGCGAATTTGGATCATTTTTCTTTGGTGGTTCCACCATAACTTGAATACCAAGATCCTTTACCTTATAAGGACTTTCCACAATCTGACGACGGACACGGTTCACTTCATTATTGATTTTTTCTTCTTTTCGTTCATAGTCACCGTTTCTATTTTCTTCACTGCTCTCATAGTTAGGAACTTCACCGTCTCCGGTCCCAGCAGTTCCCCCTTGCGCAGCATTCTCTCCTGTATATGTTTCTGTTAAACGTTCAGCACTTACCGCAATTCCTTCCATATTCTCTTTATCAACGGGTTCCACAAGATTTTCTTCTCTTGTTTCTTGAGTGAAATCAATATCGGTCGAAACAGAGACAACGACTTTATCTTGACCAATCATCGCGCCAAGCATTTTTTGAACTTCTCTTTGTATATCTCGTTCAACCTGCTTTTTCATCGCATACTGAGACTGTATAGAAGCGACCCCACCCTCAGGATTTTCCCCAGTGTTATTTGCCAGATCATAGTACTCAAAATATTGATTCATAATAGCGATATTATCTGTTGGCAAATTCGGAACGCTTTTAGATACAAGATGATAGAGAGCCTGAATCTGCTGATCGTCAAATTGATAGCCAGGCTTTGTTGTAAGAACAATAGAAGCTTGAGCTTCTTCGCCTTTATCGCTCACCCATACGCTATCTTTTGGTAAAGAAATCATTACGCTTGCATCTTGTACTCCGTCAATTTCTTTAATAAGATTTGCAAGCTCCGTTTGCATTGCATCTACCTTTAGGACGCTAAACTCGTTATCTGTCATTCCAAATCCTGAGCTCTCACTAAAAAAGGAATAATCAATGCTTCCGCTTTTCGGAATGCCTTGAGACGCAAGTTCTACTTTCAATGGATCTACATTTTCTTTTGGGACAGAAATGGTTGTCCCCCCGTTACTTAACTCTGAGGACACCCCTTTTGCATCGAGCTCCGTTTTAATTTGTCCAGCTTCTTGAGCTGAAAGATTACTATAAAGAGGAACAAATTTTTCACGGGTAGCAAGCATAGACCCAACAATAATCGCCATTAAAATAATGACTAATCCTGCAATCAAGAACCATCTTTGCTTTTTACTTCGCTCTCTCCAAAATCCAGTACTCCACTCTTTAATTCTTGTTAATCTTTCTTTCATTTTCTTCCCCCGGTTATGTTTCTTGTCTATTTATTTAGAGTCCAATAACCGCTAAACTTTGGAAAATAAATTTAGATCTGCATTCTCATGATTTCTTGGTAAGCTTCAATTCCTTTATTGCGGAATTGAATAGCAGCCTGCAAGGCAACGCTTGCTTTTTGAGACGAAATCATCACATTATGTAAATCTACATCTTCCCCGTTCACAAGTTTTGTTGTCATAGCATCTGACTCATTTTGAGCTTCATTAACTTTATTTACTGCGTCTTTTAAAAAGTTAGAAAAACTCTGGTTTGTGCTAGCCGATTCATTTTTAGGCTGAAGCGCCTCACTCTGCAATGATATGTTTGTAATTCCATTAATCATCGTTACACCCTACTTTCCAATCTCTAATGCTTTTACTAGCATCCCTTTTGTTGCATTAAGTGCTGTAACGTTTGCTTCGTACGAACGAGAAGCACTCATAAGGTCTGTCATTTCCTTTAATGGATCAACATTTGGTAGCTGTACATATCCCTGATCATTAGCATCTGGGTGACTTGGCTCATATACAAGTTTAAAAGGTTCAGAATCTTCCTCAATTCCTGTGACTTTTACACCTGTACTATTTGTATTTAAAGCTTTTTGAAAAACGATTGAAAACTGTTTCTCACTATCCGGTGCTATATTTACCATCTTACGTCGATATGGTTGCCATTCTCCGTTTACATATTGCGCTCTTGTTGTATTCGCATTAGCGATATTTGAAGCCGTAACATCCATTCTTAAGCGATTTGCTGTTAAGGCTGAGGCGCTGGCATTTAGTCCACTAAAAATTGACAAAATTAATTTCCTCCTCTTAAGACGGTATTAAGTGAGTTAAATTTTCCGCTCATTCTGTCTACTAAAGCTTGATAATAAAGCTGATTTTGAGCCATATCTGTCATCTCCTTATCAACGTCAACTCCATTGCCGTTTGATTGATAAGCATTATGTCCAGTTGTAACTCCTAGAGAAGAAGAGGACGTTGAAAATTCAAAATGACGAGGGTCCGTGCGAGTAGCTTTCAGAAGATTATCTTGCTCAGCTTGAAGCATACTTTTAAAAGATACCGTTTTTGCTTTATATCCAGGAGTATCTACGTTAGCAATATTGTTTGAAATTGTTTTCTGTTTCAACGAAGCATAGTTTAATCCAGTTTGGATTGAACTCATTGTCTGTGAAAAAAGTTCCATAGTTTTCTCTCTTTACCTCTTTTCGACATTTTTTTCGTACCGATATTATCCATTTTAGGAAAAAGGACATAATATGTCTATAATTTCTTGAGTTTCTTTACTTTTTTTTTTGAAATCTTTAAAAGAAATTAACAATTTATATGCAAAATATTAATATTTGTTAAAAATATAAATAATTGTTTGTTATACTAAAATTAGTTATACTACTTTTCTTTAACATTATAAGATCTTTCGACAAAAAATGATACGATTAAAGCACAAAAAAATAGCACTTTAGTAAGTGCTATTTCTAATAAAGGCTTATTGACCTAAGTCTTTATAACTATTACTTAGTTTGCTTTTAGTTTTGAAAGCTCAAGTAAGAACTTGTTGTTTAGAACTTTGATGTACGTTCCTTTCATACCTAGTGAACGAGACTCAATTACACCTGCACTCTCAAGTTTACGAAGCGCATTTACAATTACTGAACGCGTAATACCAACACGGTCTGCAATCTTACTTGCTACAAGAAGGCCTTCGTTTCCATTTAACTCATCAAAGATATGTTCAATCGCTTCTAATTCACTGTAAGATAGTGAGCTAATTGCCATTTGAACAACCGCTTTGCTACGAGCTTCTTCTTCAATTTCTTCAGCTTTCTCATGTAGAATCTCCATGCCAACAACTGTTGCCCCATATTCAGCTAAAATAAGATCATCATCTGTGAACTTCTCTTCTAAACGTGCTAATACAAGAGTTCCTAGGCGATCTCCTCCACCGTTAATTGGTACGATTGTTGTTAAACCGCTCGTAAATAAGTCTTTGTTTTCATTAGGAAAAGCGCTATACTCGCTGTTTACATCTAGATTAGAAGATGTTTCTCTAATATTGAAAAGGTTTTTAGTGTACTCTTCTGGAAATTGGCGTGTTTCAAACATTTCTTTCATACGCTCATTTTCAATTTGCTGATTAATTGCAACGCCCAAAAGCTTTCCGCGACGACTTACAACATAAATGTTTGCTTCGATTACTTCGCGAAGTGTTTCAGCCATCTCTTTGAAGTTAACAGGTTTTCCTGCTGCTTTCTGTAACATTGCATTAATTTTTCTTGTTTTATCTAATAAATTCATTATGATTTTGCCTCCTGAAAATTGTAAATAATTCTGTTCCCTGTAAAGTCTATCCGCCTCTTCTTTTAAGAAGCGTTCCCTTTCCCCAAAAGGCTGACTTTATAAAATAAACTGACTTAAGTCTTTGTTTTTAGCAATTGAGCCAAGTTTCTCTTCCACATACTGTGGAGTAATTTCAATCTTCTCCATCGTTACATCTGGTGCTTCAAATGAAAGATCTTCCAAAAGTCTTTCCATAATTGTATGTAAACGACGAGCTCCGATATTATCCGTATCCTGGTTTACATCGAATGCTACTTGAGCTAGCTTTTTAATAGCTTCGTCAGAAAATTCAATTTTTATACCTTCAGTTTCCAATAATGCTGTATATTGTTTAATAATAGCATTATCAGGCTCAACTAAAATACGGACAAAGTCATCTACTGATAATTTGCCAAGCTCAACGCGAATTGGAAATCTTCCTTGAAGCTCTGGAATAAGATCAGATGGTTTTGAAACGTGAAAAGCACCTGCTGAAATAAACAATACGTGGTCTGTTTTTACAGGACCATACTTTGTTATAATTGTTGAACCCTCAACGATTGGCAAGATATCACGCTGTACTCCTTCACGTGACACATCTCCTGATGAAGATTGGCTGCTTTTACGAGCAATTTTATCGATTTCATCAATAAAAATAATTCCAAACTGTTCGGCACGCTCTGTTGCTTGTTGCGTTACTTCATCCATATCAATTAGCTTCTGTGCTTCTTCATTTGTTAACACTTTGCGAGCTTCGCGTACTGTTAACCGACGCTTTTTCTTTTTCTTTGGCATGAAATTACCTAGCGCATCTTGAATATTCATTCCCATTTGCTCCATACCCGAACCTTGAAGCATATCAAACATAGAAGCTTGCTGTTCTTCTACTTCAACTGTTACATAATGCTCTTCAAGTTCTCCAAGTGCAAGCTTATGAGCCATTCTCTTACGTTCCATTTCGCTTGATGCATCGTCGTTTGATGTTTCTTGCTGAGGTTTTTCCCCTTCAGCTTGACCACCAAAAAGCATTTCAAATGGGTTTTTATATTGAGTATTTTTACGTTTAGAAGGAACGAGAAGATCAACAATGCGTTGGTTTGCATTTTGTTCTGCTTGCCCGCGTACTTCGTTTGTTTTTTCTTCTTTCACAAGTCGAACAGAAGTTTCCACAAGGTCTCGTACCATTGATTCTACATCACGCCCAACATAACCGACTTCCGTGAACTTCGTTGCTTCAACTTTAATAAAAGGAGCTCCAACTAATTTTGCTAGTCGACGAGCAATCTCTGTTTTCCCTACTCCAGTAGGCCCAATCATTAAAATGTTCTTCGGCACAACTTCATCTCGTAGTGATTCGCTTAGCTTACTGCGGCGATAACGGTTGCGAAGTGCAACGGCAACGGCCTTTTTTGCTTCCTTTTGTCCAACAATATATTGATCAAGTTTTTCAACAATTTGACGCGGTGTAAGTTCTGTATACATTCTGTTCTTCCCTCCTTAAAGTTCCTCTACAATAATTTGATCGTTCGTATAAACACAAATATCTCCTGCAATCTCTAGAGAGGCCTTAGCAATATCTCGTGCTGACATGTTTTCACCTGAATATCGTTTGAGCGCACGACCTGCAGATAGCGCATAGTTCCCACCAGAACCAATAGCTAAAATTCCATCATCTGGTTCAATAACCTCACCTGTACCTGAAATAAGTAGCATATGCTCTTCGTTTGCTACGATAAGCATTGCTTCTAGCTTGCGTAACACTTTATCGCTGCGCCACTCTTTTGCAAGTTCAACAGCTGCACGCTGCAAATTACCGTTGTACTCTTCAAGACGATTTTCAAACATTTCAAAAAGAGTAAACGCATCTGCTACAGATCCAGCAAACCCTGCTAGCACTTTTCCATGAAAAAGACGACGTACTTTTTTTGCTGTATGTTTCATTACTACAGCATTTCCGAACGTTACTTGTCCATCTCCTGCCATTGCGCAACCGCCTTTGTGTTGAATCGCAAAAATCGTTGTAGCATGAAAGTCACCCATAATATACATCTCTCCTTCAGCATATGTTCTTGTGTTCTTTTTTCATATTATCCTTTTATGTCGCTTACGCTCTTGGATGATGATTCATATAAATAGAACGAAGGCGATCTTTTGTCACATGTGTATAAATTTGAGTTGTTGACAAATTTTCATGTCCTAGAAGTTCTTGAACAGTTCTCATGTCAGCACCTTCATTTAACATATGCGTTGCAAAAGTATGACGCAAAGAATGAGGAGTAATATGAATGTTCTCTGCCGTTTTCTTAACAATACGGTTTAAAATATAGCGAATGCCTCTAGCTGTTAAAGGCTGACCTCTATGATTCACAAAGAGTGCCTTACAATCAATATTACTCTTTGGGAGCAATTTTAGACGACCTTCATCTCTATATTTTTTTATGGCTTCATATGAGAAATTCCCAAAAGGTACATAACGTTGCTTCTTTCCCTTTCCATAAACCAAAAGAGTTTTCATTGACATATCGATATCACTCAACATAATTGAAGCACACTCACTTACCCTTATTCCCGTTGCATATAAAAGTTCTAAGATTGCTTGATCTCTTTGACCAAGCGGTGTAGAAACATCGCTTACTTCAAAAAGTAGTTCAAGTTCTTCCTTATATAAGAACGAAGGGTTGCGGTGCGAACGCTTTGGGAGGGATACCATTGTAAACGGATTTTCTTTTACCGTATGCTCGCGCGATAAAAAGCGATAAAAACTTCGCAAAGCTGATACTTTACGGGCAATCGATCGCTTAGAATAGCTGTGTTCGTGAAGCTTGGTTAAAAAGATACGAACGTTGCTATATGTAACGTCCTCTAATCTTTTAATTCCTTCTTCCTCTAGAAATTCCATAAACAATAAAATGTCTTTCTCGTAACACAGCGTTGTATATTGTGAGTAATTTTTCTCAATTTGTAAATATTCAAGATAGCAATTTAAAGATTCTTTCACATTTATCATTGCTTCACCTCGCAAAGGCTACTAAATATTATCACACTTTAAGTAACCCGCGCAAATAATTTATATATTTTTCACAAAATTTTGAACTATTTCAAGTGCACGCTTAGCATACTGTTCATTGCGCTCTTGTTTCTTTTTAATGCGAACTGGGAGATCCTTGAATATTCCAAAGTTTGCATTCATCGGTTGGAAGTTTTTATCACTTGTATGTGTAATATAGTGAGCCATGCTTCCAAGAGCCGTTTCTTGAGGGAAAACTAAAAGCTCTTCACCTAACACATAGCGAGCTGCGTTTAGTCCTGCTAAAAGTCCGCTTGCAGCTGATTCTACGTAACCTTCAACACCTGTCATTTGTCCTGCAAAGAATAAATCTTCACGATCTTTGTATTGATATGTTGGTTTTAGAAGTTTTGGTGAATTAATAAATGTATTTCGATGCATAACACCGTAACGAACGATTTCTGCATTTTCAAGCCCAGGAATTAAGCGAACGATATCTTTTTGAGGTCCCCATTTAATATGTGTTTGGAAACCAACGATATTGTAAAGTGTTCCTGCTGCATCATCTTGACGAAGTTGTACAACGGCATACGGACGTTTTCCTGTTTTCGGATCTTCAAGACCTACTGGTTTTAATGGACCGAAAAGCATTGTTTTCTTTCCTCTTGAAGCCATCACCTCAATTGGCATGCAACCTTCAAAATATACTTCTTTTTCAAATTCTTTTAGCGGTACAACTTCTGCCTCAATAAGCGCATTATAGAAACGATCAAATTCTTCTTCTGTCATTGGACAGTTCAAATATGCTGCTTCTCCTTTATCATAGCGAGACTTCAAGTATACCTTATCCATATCAATGCTGTCTTTTTCAAGAATTGGAGCTGCTGCATCATAGAAATAGAGATACTCTTCTCCCGTTAAACTTCTAAGCTGTTCAGCTAATGCTTGAGACGTTAATGGACCTGTTGCAATAATAGTAGGTCCGCTTGGGATTTCTGTGATTTCTTCATTAAATACCGTTACATTTTCATGATGCTTCACACGCTCTGTTACATGTGCCGCAAATTCATGTCGGTCAACAGCTAGTGCTCCTCCTGCTGGAACAGAACAAGCATCAGCTGAGGAAATAATAACAGAATCTAAATGACGCATCTCCTCTTTCAGTACTCCAACAGCATTTGTAAGCGTGTTGGCACGAAGCGAGTTACTGCATACAAGCTCTGCAAATTTATCTGTATGATGTGCTGCTGTTTGACGAACAGGACGCATTTCGTAAAGATGCACCTTAATTCCTCTTTTAGCAAGCTGCCAAGCTGCTTCACTTCCAGCAAGTCCAGCTCCTATTACATTAACGATTTTTTCAGACATTTGTTTCCCTCCAGATGTAATTTCTTTTCTCCGTAACAGATAAAGTGGTGAGCACAACGTTGTGCTCACCACGAAAAAGGTCTAGCTTTGCGTTTCTTCTTTGTAATCACATTCAGTGCACGTAACTTGAACACCTTTTTTCTGCTTTTTCTCAACAAGGAGACTTTCACATTTTGGACATTTTCTTGCAATTGGTTTGTCCCAAGATAAGAAGTCACAGCTTGGATAATTTGTGCAGCCATAGAAAAGGCGTTTTTTCTTTGATTTTCGTTCCACAACTTGACCGTCTTCACATTTCGGACAATCAACGCCAATTTCTTTTACAATCGGCTTTGTGTTACGACAGTCAGGAAAGTTTGAGCATGCCATAAATTTTCCATAGCGGCCCATTTTAAAGACCATAGGTGAACCACACAGTTCACAATCTTCTCCAGCAGGTTCGTCTTTAATCTCGACTTCGCGCATTTCTTTTTCCGCTTTTTCTAAACGTATTTCGAAGTCGCGGTAAAATTCATCGATAACCGATACCCATTGTACTTTACCTTCCTCTATTTCATCAAGGTCTGTTTCCATTTTGGCTGTAAATTCCACATCAATTGTTTCAGGAAAGAACTCAAGGATAAGTTCCAGTACAATTTCACCAAGCTCTGTTGGAACAAATCTTTTGTTATCAAGTGCAACATATCCTCTGCGTTGAATAGTATCAAGCGTTGGAGCATATGTAGAAGGTCTTCCAATACCTAACTCTTCCATCGTTTTCACAAGACGTGCTTCCGTATAGCGAGGCGGCGGCTGAGTGAAATGCTGATTTTGTTCGATATCTTTTGAGTACGCTTGTTCTCCTTCTATCATATCTGGAAGAATTTTTTCCTTTTCTTCCACTTTATCATCATTTCCTTCTACGTACACTTTCATAAAGCCAGGAAACTTAATTTTTGAGCCGTTCGCTCTAAATGTTACACCATTGTTTACTAAATCAACAGCCATCGTATCCATAATAGCTGGTGCCATTTGGCTTGCAAGAAATCGTTCCCAAATCAGTTTGTATAAGCGATGTTGATCTCTTGATACATACTGTTTAATCTCAGAAGGTGAACGCAGAATAGATGTTGGGCGAATTGCCTCATGAGCATCTTGAGTATTAGCATTCTTCTTTTCTTTCCGCTTTTCTTTTGAAAGAAATTCTTCACCAAACGTATCTTTTACATATTCATAAGACTCTGTTTGAGCCGTTTCTGAAATACGAGTTGAATCTGTACGCATGTACGTAATTAAACCAACTGTTCCTTCTTTTTTCCCTAAATCAATTCCTTCGTAAAGCTGTTGAGCAAGCATCATTGTCTTCTTCGCTCTAAAGTTTAGTTTACGAGCTGCTTCCTGTTGAAGGGAAGATGTTGTAAAAGGAAGCGCCGGATTTCGCTTGCGCTCTTTCTTTGCTACTTTTTGAATTGAAAATTCATTGCCGTCAAGTCGGGCTAGAACTTTTTCAACATCTTCTTTTGATGAAAGCTTTATTTTTTTGCCATCCATTTCAGTGAAAGATGCTTGAAATTCTTTTTCACTTTTTAAGAAGTTCGCGTTAATTGACCAATATTCTTCAGGTTGAAAGCGTGAGATTTCCTGCTCCCGTTCAATAATTAATCGAACTGCAACAGATTGAACGCGTCCAGCGCTTAATCCCTTTTTCACTTTTTTCCAAAGAAGTGGGCTAATGTTATACCCTACTAAACGATCAAGAATACGACGAGCTTGTTGAGAATTAACAAGATCCATATTAATAGATCTTGGATGTTTAAAAGAAGCTTTAATTGCATCTTTTGTAATTTCATTAAATACTACACGGCAGTCTGACGATGTATCAACGCCAAGACTATGAGCTAAATGCCAAGCAATTGCTTCCCCCTCACGATCCGGATCGGCCGCTAGGAAAATCTTTTTTGCTTTTTTAGCTGCTGTCTTAAGTTCTTTTAAAACAGGCCCTTTTCCACGAATAGTGATGTATTTTGGGTCGTAATCATGTTCAGTATCAATTCCCATTTGGCTTTTTGGAAGATCTCGAACGTGTCCCATTGATGCTTTTACTTTGTATTTTTTCCCTAAATATTTTTCAATTGTTTTCGCCTTCGCTGGCGACTCTACAATAACTAAATAGTCCGACATACTATTGTCCTCCCTTAAAGAGGTAGAATAAAATCTTCATTATTATTAAATACTTATATGCACTTTGTCAAACCTCTTGTTCATTTTTTACTTGGAAATGAATTTCGCTTGTTATATCTTTAGCACTACATACTAGTTTTGCACCAAGCTGAATAAGCTTATTTGTTCCTTTTGAACATTCCTCAAAGATTGAGCCAGGTACAGCAAAAACCTCTCTTCCTTGAGAGAGCGCTTGGTCAGCTGTAATAAAAGAACCGCTTCTTTCCTTCGCTTGAATGACAATCGTTCCAAACGATAAACCGCTAATAATACGGTTCCGTAGCGGAAAATGCGCTCGATGCGGTTTTATAAAAGGGTTGTATTCCGATAATAACAGATGATCGTTAGCGATGTCACTTGCTAAATAACAATTTTCTTTTGGATAAATGTTATAAAACCCGCTTCCTAATACAGCAACAGTTTTGCCTCCATGAAGAATAGCTTCTTTATGTGCAAGCGCATCCACCCCTTTTGCAAGACCGCTTACAATTGTCCAGCCTTCTTCCACGAGAGGTTTGCACAAAACCTTTGTAGCCTTTATACCGTAGCTTGTTGGCGTCCTCGTTCCAACGATGCTAACGGATTTGTTATTTAATAATCGGTGATCTCCTTTTGTATAAAGAACCCATGGAGGGTCATAAATATTCTTTAATAATGCAGGATACTCAGGATCCGTAATTGTTATACAACGAATATTTTGAGCACTATATTTCTTTAGAATATCTTGTATTGGAATAGTTTGCAAATCTTTATAGACAATTTCAGTTGAAGAACTTGGAAGTTGAAGAATGGTTTGAAGAAGAGCAGGAGAAGCTTCTCTTAGAAAAGATAGGGAGGAATCATACTGAAGAAGTTTGAGTATGGATTTCCATCCAATCCTTCTGCAGTGTGATAATAAAATTAACTTTTCTCTCATAATTCACCTCTTTAATTGTTCTAAAAATCGCCATAAAAACCAACCGTTACCTAAATGGTAACGGTTGAACTTCCTATTTTAAGACTGTGATGAACTTACGGGAATATCGTGCGTTTTACACTTATCGTAAATTCCTTCGTCCTTTAGCACTTTAATAAGCGTTTCTCCCATAACAGAAGGGGTTTCAGCAACGCTAATACCGCATGCGTTAAGCGTTTTAATCTTCTCGCTTGCCGTACCCTTACCACCTGAGATAATCGCACCAGCGTGGCCCATACGCTTGCCTGCTGGAGCTGTTTGACCTCCAATAAAGCCAACAACAGGTTTTGTCATATTTTCTTTCACCCATTGTGCTGCTTCTTCTTCTGCCGTACCCCCGATTTCACCAATCATAATAACAGCATATGTGTCTTCATCTTCATTAAAGGCTTTTAACACATCAATGAAGTCCGTGCCATTAACAGGGTCCCCACCAATTCCTACTGCTGTTGACTGGCCAATTCCTGCTTGTGAAAGTTGATGAACAGCTTCATATGTGAGTGTTCCAGAGCGTGACACAACGCCAACATGACCTTTTTTATGAATATATCCTGGCATAATACCAATTTTACATTCTTCTGGTGTGATAACACCTGGGCAGTTTGGTCCAACAAGTCTTGTGCGTTTTCCTTCCATATAACGCTTTACTTTCACCATATCAATTACTGGAATACCCTCTGTAATTGTGATAACTAAGTCAAGGTCTGCATCAACTGCTTCCATAATTGCATCTGCTGCAAAAGCAGGTGGAACATACACAACTGACGCGTTTGCACCTGTTGCTTTTTTTGCGTCTTCAACAGTGTTGAAAACAGGTACTCCTTCGATTGTTGTGCCGCCTTTTCCTGGAGTTACGCCCCCAACAATTTTTGTTCCATATTCAATTGCTTGTTTTGTATGAAACAAACCTGTTGCTCCTGTAATCCCCTGTACAATAACTTTTGTATCCTTGTTAATAAATACGCTCATTTTTACCCCTCCTGTTCTTTATTTCACAAGTGCAACAATTTTTTCAGCGCCGTCAGCCATTGACTCTGCAGCTGTAATATTAAGACCTGATTCTTTCAAAATCTTTTTGCCAAGCTCAACGTTTGTGCCTTCTAAGCGAACAACAAGTGGCAAATCTAACCCTACTTGTTTTGTTGCTTCAACAACACCTTCAGCAATAACATCACATCTCATAATGCCACCAAAAATGTTAACAAAAATCCCTTTTACATTTTGATCGGAGATAATAATCTTGAACGCTTCCGTTACTTTCTCAGCCGTTGCACCGCCCCCTACGTCAAGGAAGTTTGCCGGCTCTCCGCCTGAATATTTAATAATGTCCATTGTCGCCATTGCAAGACCTGCTCCATTTACCATGCAGCCGATATTACCGTCAAGCGCAATGTAGCTTAAGTCGTATTTTGATGCTTCAATTTCTTTTACATCTTCTTCTTCTAAATCGCGAAGCTCTAACACATCTTTTTGACGATAAAGAGCGTTTGAATCAAAATTAAGTTTTGCATCAAGCGCCATTACTTTTCCATCACCTGTTGTTACAAGTGGATTAATCTCAGCGATTGAGCAATCTTTTTCAACAAATACTTTATATAAACCAGCCATAAATTTTACAGCTTGACCTACTAACTCTTTTGGAATATTAATATTAAACGCTAATCGACGCGCTTGGAACCCCTGTAACCCAACCGCTGGATCGATATATTCCTTAAAGATTTTCTCAGGTGTTTTTTCAGCTACTTCTTCAATTTCTGTGCCACCTTCTTCAGAAGCCATAAGCACCACGCGTGAAGAAGCACGATCTAATACGATTCCAACATAATATTCTTTTTGGATATCGCAGCCTTCCTCAATAAGTAAACGCTTTACTTCTTTCCCTTGTGGACCTGTTTGATGAGTTACGAGCGTTTTTCCAAGTATCTCATCGGCATATGTACGAACTTCATCCAAGTTTTTCGCAACTTTTACCCCTCCGGCTTTACCGCGGCCACCTGCATGAATCTGTGCTTTTACAACAGAAACATCTGTTCCTAGCTCTTTTGCTGCTTCTACCGCTTCTTCTACCGTAAACGCTACGCGGCCGTTTGGAACAGCTACCCCATATTTTCTAAGGAGCTCTTTTCCTTGATACTCATGAATATTCATATCCCATCCTCCTAACATCATTTCAAAAAAATAGACTGCGCTTTCATTGTATAAAATGGAAGTCTACTTGTCTACTATTCTTGCGAAATTTATAAAAGATTCAGAAATGATGGCGTTTTCTTTAGAAATTTGTTCTATTTTTTTGCTTTTTCATCCATTTTGTAGATAAAAGCAAAAATTTCTGCTACTGACTCATAAAGCTCTTCTGGGATACGCTCGTTCAATTCTAAATTATGAAGCAAGTTTACAAGAGACGGATCTTCTTGAATTGGAACATTGTTTTCTTTTGCCTTTTCAATGATATCCCGAGCAACATCTCCTCCTCCTTTTGCCACTATCTTTGGTGCTTTCTCATGTTTCAAATAGGCAAGAGCTACCGCTTTTTTAGAGTATGATTTTTTTTTCATCAAATCTTAAGATCCACTCCTTTATATCCACTATGCGATACTTGAGCTAAACTTGATGTTTTATCTTTACTTGCAAAAACTTTTACGTCTGATAGATAATAGTCAAGCTTGCTCAGACCGAGACGAAGTGATGGTTTTAAAGATTCCATAATAGGTTTAATATCCTGATGCTCATTTATAATATCTATGATAATCACTCGATTTTGAACACGGACGCTGACTACCGTTTCTTGTAAATAAGAAAGCTCTAAGTGAAAAAGAATATGACAGTAATTTGGATCAATTGTTCCATCCTCTCTCTTCTTTCCTTTCCACTGAAGGGAGACTTCTGTTAGCTTTTCCCTTACGTAGAGTGGAAACTGCACGTACAGAGAAGTAATAGGCCCTTGTCCTTCGTCAGAAGACAAGAGCTGAAGAGCGGTCAATTTATGCAGCATCTCTTCTGCTCGTTCTCTTAAAAAAGGTGGTAGGGGTTGCTCAAGCATTTTCAAAAGAGCTCCTTTTAATCCTTCTCCAGAGCTTTCTCCTTTTAGCTCACTCTCATATGTAAGACCTAAAGACGAAAACAAGGTTGATAATATACGTTGAAACTCCCTAGATTGAAAAGAAGTTTGCAGAAGCTTGTTCACCTCTATTAAAATTTCTTTTCCTTCTTCGTTTATGAACAAGGAGGTTCCTTCTTGAGTAAGCTTTCCTCTTAAGTTAGGACTTTTTTCAATGCTCTCTACCATTTTGTGAAAGAACGGCATTTTTTCAATGGTTGGCAAATTGTTCAGAAGCGTTTTTTTCATAGCGGTAATTTCTTCTGCTTCTTCTTGTTTAGGAGATAAGCTCACTAATGCCTGCTGTTCCAAAACCCCTTTTTCAATTGCCCCTGTCTGTTGCAGAATACGAAAAGGGATATTTCCTTCTAACCAGCCCTTTACTAAATGTAATAGAACTTCTCTTCCTTTTGTTAGCCTAAAAGCACCTTTAAACTTAACAAGTTCTTCACCATACCCTTCACGATCGGCGAGAGCTGTGAGTTCATTAAAAAGTGGAGCAAGAGAAGCGTCTCCTAGCGATTTTAAAGCTTGGAAAATAGATTTAGATGGCGTAAAGTTCCGCGCAATCATCATCTCTATGGCTTTTTTTTCAGGGGATGGAAAAGAAGGTGATGTTTCCTTAGCGATAGTCGTTAAAAACTCTTTTGAAAAAGGAATATTTTTAGAAAGCAAAAAAGAGGCTAAACTCTCTTCCTTCTTTCCTTCTGTTCCTAGTGTTTGCAATATGTTTTGCATTTTTTTATCCCCCGACTCTTCTCCAACGACTTTTAAGCTTGGCAAATCGTCTTTAATATCTATTTCAAAATAATAGGGACGCAAAACAGATAAAGAACGCTCTAATTTAGCTACAATACTTTGGCCATTTACAGAAACAAGCGCTATGTCTCCTTTAAAAAACTTTTGAATGGTTCCTTTCACGATGCTTCCATCTCTAAGAGGTAGCACTGTGGAATGTTGAATTCCTTCTAACAGCGAAGAGCGCCAAAAAGAAATATTCATAATTCACCTCTAGCTTTCAACATACTCTTTAATTGGTGAAAAGGAACGTCTGTGTTCATCAATAATCCCATGCTTTTCAATTGCCTCTAGGTGCTCTTTCGTTCCATACCCCATATGTTTTTCAAACCCATACTCAGGAAATTTTTCACCGAGTTTTTTCATCAACCGATCACGTGTAACCTTAGCTACAATCGAAGCAGCTGCAATTGAAATACTTTTCGCATCTCCACTGATAATATCAAGCTGAGGAATAGAAACGTTCGGAAGCTTCATTGCATCGATAAGCAAATAGTCAGGCTCTCTCTCAAGCTCCCTAATAGCACTTTCCATTGCTTTTCGTGTTGCCTGATAAATATTCAATGAATCAATAGCTTCTCGTCCAATAATCCCTACACCAACTGCAAGAGCATTCTCTAAAATGTGCTCATAGTAACTTTCCCGTTTTTTCTCAGAAAGCTTTTTGGAATCTGTTAAACCAAGTGCATGGAAATCATGAGGAAGAATAACAGCTGCTGAAACGACCGGACCTGCAAGAGGTCCCCTGCCAACTTCATCAATACCTGCGATTAAATCTATACCTTTTGCATAAAGCGTATTTTCATATTTCATCATCTCTAGAAATTGCTCTTCTAACACTTCTTGTTTTTTAAACCACTTTTCTTTCTGCAGGACTAGCTTTTGAACACCTTTACGCTCGTCTGTTGCACACTGCAATAGAAATGGATCACTTTTAGACGTTACCTTTTCTAACTTTGCTTTAATTTCTTTAATGCTTTCACTCATCTTTTATATCGTCCTTTTTTCTTTTTTTTCTATTAAAAAAGGATGCTTTTTAAGCATCCTTTTCATTTATTCCTCTTCACTTTCATGGAGTTCCTCAGGATAGTCAAATGTAAGGGGACCAAGACGATCTGCGCGAATTTCACGCAATACAAGCTCAGCTGTCTTGTCGTAGTCCACAATACCTCCACCCATTAAACAGCCCCGTTTAGTACCGATAAAGTCAAACAGGTCTACAATCTCCTCATAACGCTCTGTAACACCATAACGATCTTCTAAACGTGCTTCGTAACGCTCTTGCAAAAAGCGCAGTGCATAAACTGCTACATCTTGCAAATTTAAAATTGTATCTTTAATAGCCCCTGTTGTAGCAAGCTTTAATCCCACAAGCTCGTCCTCAAATTTCGGCCAGAGAATCCCAGGCGTATCTAGAAGCTCGAGCTCTTTTCCTACTTTAATCCACTGCTGTGCTTGTGTCACTCCAGGACGATCTCCTGTTTTAGCAATATTTTTTCCTGCTAAGCGATTGATAAGTGTCGATTTTCCTACATTTGGAATTCCAACAATCATCGCTCGCATTGCACGTGGATTTTTAATTCCTTTTTGTCTCATACGATCAAATTTTTCTTTTAGAAGGGTTTTAGAAAGTGAGACAATACGGTCCATTCCTTTGCCATTCTGTGAGTTAATAGCAAGAGCTGGAATCCCTTTTTCATCATAGTACTGAATCCACTGTTCCGTCACTTTTGGATCAGCTTTATCCGCTTTATTTAACAGCATGATTCGCGGCTTATTTGCAATAAGCTCATCAATCATTGGGTTTTGTGAAGATTGAGGGATGCGTGCGTCAACAAGCACAAAAACAATATCAATTAGTTTTAATTTCTCGGTAACTTGGCGACGAGCTTTCGCCATATGTCCTGGAAACCATTGAATGGTCATTATTATTCACCTACTTTTAATCAACCGTTCTAATTTCATTAAAAGGCCAGTACACAATGCTTGTTGTGCCAACTACTTTTTTCAAGGAAACCGGTCCAATCGCGCGACTATCTCGGCTATTGCGTCGGTTATCTCCCATAACGAAAATTTCGCCTTCTGGAACGACCTTATCGCCACCGGGAGTATCTTCTAATTTAAAATCTTCCGTAAGCGGCATACCGTCGTCAAGTTCGCTTTTATATTGATCAAGATACGGTTCTTCGTACGCCTTTCCATTAATATAAAGCGTATCGTTTTTGTACTCCACGTGATCTCCTGGTAAACCAATCACGCGTTTAATGTAATCTTTGCCACCTGGAGCATGAAAGACAACAACATCAAATCGATCAGGCCCACCAATTTTATAAGATATCTTGTTTACAATCATGCGGTTTTGATCATGTAGAGTTGGCATCATTGATTCTCCATCTACAACAATTGGAGTGAAGAAGAAGAATCGAATAATTGCCGCAATAATGACGGCAATCGAAATGGCCTTGATCCATTCTACTGTTTCATTTTTTTTACGAGCCATAGTTTATCCTCCAAACAGCTAAAATGTACCTCTCTACTATACATAAAAAAATAATGATTATTCAACCTTTATGTAAAAATCGGCGAAACTCGCCTTAAATAGTTTAGAAAATAGTTTAGAAATTTGAAAAAAGGAGCTTGTCAGACAAGCTCCTTTTTGGATTATCGAATTTCTTTAATACGAGCTGCTTTACCACGAAGGTTACGTAGGTAGTAAAGTTTCGCACGACGTACTTTACCACGACGTACAACTTCAAGCTTAGCGATTTTTGGTGAATGAAGTGGGAATGCACGTTCAACACCAACACCGTAAGAAATTTTACGAACTGTGAAAGTTTCGCTAATTCCACCACCACGGCGTTTGATTACAACACCTTCGAACACCTGAATACGTTCACGAGTACCCTCAACAACTTTAACGTGTACGCGAACTGTATCTCCAGAACGGAAAGCAGGTAAGTCACCTTTTAATTGTTCTTTTGTGATATCTTGGATTAATTGTTGCATGATTTCATCTCCTTCCAACAGATGCTCTTATCAATGCTTTCGCATCATTGCAGCGGAACATCGTTTTCAAAGCTTGGACATCACTGCCCAAAGCCACAAACATTATCTTAGCACATCCCATCACTAGATGCAATATCTTTTAAACATCTGAACGATGCGTTTTTTCAATCTGATTCAGCATCTTCTTTTGGCTTTCTGAAAGCTCATAGTTTTCGAGCAGATCAGGCCTTCTTAGGAATGTTCTACGCAGTGATTCTTCTTCTCTCCACTCCGCTATACGTTTATGATCCCCAGATGTAAGGACGTCTGGCACCTTCATCCCTCTAAAATCTGATGGCCGAGTATAGTGAGGATGCTCTAGAAGACCTGTACTAAATGAATCTTCAACAGCAGATGCTTTGTTCCCTAAAACGTCAGGAAGAAGTCGTACGACGCTGTCAATGATTACAAGAGCCCCAAGTTCCCCTCCCGTCAACACAAAGTCTCCAATTGAAATCTCATCTGTTACAACGTGTTCACGAATTCGCTCATCATATCCTTCATAGTGACCACAAACAAAGATAAGGTGCTCTTCTTTTGAAAGCTCCTCTGCTTTTTTTTGGGTATAGCGTTCACCCTGTGGACAAAGAAGAACAACGCGAGCTTTTGAGCCTTCTTTATTGAGATCAGCAACAGCATCAAAAATAGGTTGTGGCTTTAATACCATACCAGCACCACCGCCATATGGGTAGTCATCAACTGTCTTATGCTTATTGTCTGCGTACTCTCTAAAATCTGTAACAGCTACATCAACCGCTCCTTTATCACGCGCCTTTTTTAAAATGGAGCTTTCAAGAACACCATGAAACATCTCAGGAAACAGTGACAAAACATCAATTTTCATTAGTCTAATAACCCTTCCATTTCGTTGATGATTACTCTTTTCTCTTCGACGTTAATGTCTGCTACAACATCTTCAATATACGGGATAAGGACGTCTTTTCTTCCAGATGCTTTTACGACCCAAACATCGTTCGCTCCTGTTGCTAAAATTTCTTTGATTGTGCCAACAAGATTTCCTTCCTCTGTGTATACTTCACAACCTACAATTTCGTGAAAGTAATATTCACCTTCTTCTAATTCAACAAGGTCTGAAGATGGTACCTTAAGGAGACAGTTTTTGAACGCCTCCACTTGATTGATATTATGATACTCTTCAAATGTAAGAAGATCAAAATTTTTATGCTGACGGTGACTTGCTACAACAACTTTGATTTCTTCGTTGCCCTTGAATATGTATAACTCATTTCCAACCTTATAACGTTCTTCTGGAAAATCTGTGCGAGAGATAACGCGGACTTCACCGCGAACTCCGTGCGTGTTCACAATTTTCCCTACGTTCAACCACTTTTCCATTGCTTTTCACCTCTATCGAATTTCAATCACAATTCCATCTTTAACAAGAATCGTTTGTAAACTTTTGAATTCTTCCCAGCTGTCGCCTTCTTTTACTTCCACAATAGCATCTAGCTTTGTTTCTTCAAGCTCACTACCAATGGGGAGCAAGTTAAGCTGTTCTAGCTGAAAATCGATAATGCGGAGTTTTTCTAAACGGGTTTTTTGTTCCTTTTCGAATTGTTTTTCAAGCGATGCCGCTGATGGCTTTTTCATATTTTCAATCTTTTTCAACTGAAAGCGCAACTGCTCAATTTCATTTTGCAGCCCTTTTTGTTCAAGAATAAACTTATTCCTTAACTTTTCCTTGCTTTGTTCAGTTAATACTTGTTTCACAATCACTTTTTGGACAACTTTCACCCGCACTCCCTCCTCTTATCTTTATTATATAAAAGAAGTAAAAAAAAGGGGAGGTTATCCCTCCCCTTTTTTCATTACTTGCTTAATTTTGAGTTGTGGAATTTCTCCATGATACCTTCTTTAGAGAAAAGGTTACGTACTGTATCAGATGGTTTAGCACCGTCTGTTAACCATTTAAGAGCAAGCTCTTCATTGATTTTAACTGCTGCTGGTTGCTCAAGTGGATTGTAAGTTCCAACTGTTTCGATGAAACGTCCATCACGTGGTGAACGAGAATCAGCTACTACGATACGATAGAATGGAGACTT
This sequence comes from Priestia filamentosa, assembly GCF_900177535.1. NCBI lineage: Bacteria > Bacillati > Bacillota > Bacilli > Caryophanales > Bacillaceae > Priestia > Priestia filamentosa. The sequence goes on along the minus strand of NZ_FXAJ01000001.1, from coordinate 690,109 downwards.
TTTAGATCCCATACGTTTTAAACGAATTTTTACTGCCATTATTAAAGCACCTCCGAAATTGTTTCACACAGGATAATATATTATCAATCCTGCATTTGTTTGTAAAGTGTTTTTTCTTAACACTACATAAAAGGAAGTTTAAATCCTTTTTTCTTGCCTTTTGACATGTTTGTCATTTGCTTCATCATCTTCTTCATTTCATCAAACTGCTTAAGAAGTCTATTGACCTCTTGAACAGATCTACCACTACCTCTGGCAATACGCTTTTTACGGCTTGCATTGATGACTTCAGGCTGTTCTTTTTCAAGCTTTGTCATTGAACGAATAATCGCTTCAATATGACCAATTTGCTTATCATCTACTTGAACGTTTTTCAAGCCTTTCATCTTGTTTGCTCCTGGAAGCATTCCAAGAATTTCATCAAGCGGTCCCATCTGTCGCACTTGTCCAAGCTGTTCTAGAAAATCATCAAATGTGAAAGATTGCGTACGTAACTTTTGTTCAAGTTCGCGCGCTTTGTCCTCGTCAACAGACACTTGTGCCTTCTCGATAAGCGTTAGCACGTCACCCATTCCAAGAATACGAGACGCCATACGCTCAGGATGGAAAGTTTCTAAAGCATCTAGTTTTTCACCCATCCCGACAAATTTAATCGGTGTTTCCGTTACAGAACGGATAGAGAGAGCCGCACCACCGCGCGTATCTCCATCAAGTTTTGTAAGAACAACACCTGTTAATCCTAATTGTTCGTTAAAACTCTCTGCCACATTTACAGCGTCTTGGCCTGTCATCGCATCTACAACAAGTAAAATTTCATCTGGCTGTGCCACTTCTTTTACTTTTTTAAGCTCGTCCATTAACGTCTCATCAACATGAAGACGACCTGCTGTATCAATTAAAACGTAGTCATGATGCTCTTCTTTTGCATGCTCAATGGCCTTACGTGCAATTTCAACAGGGCTTACCTGATCACCAAGTGAGAACACGGGCATGCTGAGCTGTTTTCCTAACGTTTCAAGCTGTTGAATTGCTGCAGGACGATAAATATCCGCAGCAGCTAGCAGAGGTTTACGATTGTATTTTTTGCGAAGAAGATTTGCTAATTTTCCTGTTGTGGTCGTTTTACCGGCCCCCTGCAGACCAACCATCATAACAACGGTTGGCGGACGGTTTGAAGCAGCAATTTTGCTTTCTTCTCCACCCATTAGCTTTGTTAACTCTTCTTTAACAACTTTGATAACTTGCTGTCCAGGCGTTAAGCTTTTCATAACCTCTTGCCCAACAGCGCGTTCATTCACGTTTTTGACGAATTCTTTAACAACTTTAAAGTTAACGTCTGCTTCAAGTAAGGCAAGGCGAACTTCACGCATCATTGCTTTTACGTCTGCTTCTGAAACTTTACCTTTGCCTTTAATCTTTTGAATTGTGCTTTGCAAACGGTCGGCTAATCCTTCAAATGCCATACTATGCCGCCCCCTAATCTAATTTCTCAAGCGAATCAATAAGAGAAAGCGTCTGCTCTTCATCATGCTGTTTTACAGCTTTTTGAAGATCTTGTAAAAGCTGCTTTCTTTGACGAAATCGCTGAAACAAGCCGAGCTTTTCTTCATACTGCTCAAGCATTTGTTCTGTACGTTTTATATTATCATAAACAGCTTGTCGACTCACGCCATATTCTTCAGCGATTTCTCCAAGCGAATAATCATCTAAATAATAAAGCGACATATAACTTTTCTGTTTTGAAGTTAATAATGATTGATAAAAATCATACAGATAGTTTATCCTTGTTGTTTTTTCAAGCACAACCAATCACGCCCTTGTTAAGTGAAAAACCTTTACACTCAAATAGTGTACTTATTTTAAAAACAAATGTCAAGTTTTTTTCTTAACAGTCTTTTTATTCTTCTTCGTCTTCTTCCATAAGCCCTGCAAAAAGGCCGTATACATATTTCTCTGGATCAAACTCCTGAAGATCTTCTACCTTTTCACCAAGGCCTACGAATTTAACTGGAATACTCAATTCGTTACGGATCGCCAGAACAATTCCACCTTTTGCAGTCCCATCAAGCTTTGTTAAGACAATGCCTGACACGTCTGTTGCCGCTGAGAACGTTTTAGCTTGGCTCATTGCATTTTGTCCTGTTGTTGCATCAAGAACAAGTAATACTTCATGAGGGGCATCAGGAACTTCACGAGAAATGACGCGCTTTACTTTTTCAAGCTCATTCATTAAGTTCACTTTATTTTGAAGGCGTCCTGCTGTATCACAAAGCAATACATCCGCTCCTCGTGAACGAGCTGACTGAACTGCATCATACATTACAGCAGCTGGATCTGATCCTGCCGCTTGTTTAATAACATCCACACCAACGCGTTCTCCCCATACTTCAAGCTGTTCAATTGCTCCTGCTCGGAACGTATCCCCTGCTGCAAGCATCACTTTTTTACCTTCTTGCTTAAGCTGATGAGCAAGCTTTCCAATTGTTGTTGTTTTTCCAACGCCGTTTACTCCAACAAATAGAATAATGCTTAGGCCTGATTGTTGAATATTCAGAGAAGAGAACTGTTCTTCTCCTCCTGAATAAATATCAACAAGTTTCTCTGAAATAACGTCTTTAATTTCTGTTGAATCTTTGATATTACGGCGTTTTACTTCCATTTTCAACTCGTCAATTAAGTCCATTACAGTACTAACACCAACATCAGCGCTAATTAGAATTTCTTCTAATTCTTCAAAGAAATCTTCGTCAACTTTACGATAGCGAGCAACAAGGTCATTAAGACGTCCTGTGAACGACTTCCTTGTTTTCTCCATCCCTTTTTCATATTTCTTTGTTTCTTCTTGCTCTACTTCAGTTCCTGAAAACTTTTGTTTTAGTTTCTTAAAAAAACTCATGTGAACGTTTCACACCTTTCTTAAACATACTGCTTTTCTTCTTCAAGTTTGACAGATACGAGCTTAGATACACCAGATTCCTGCATCGTGACCCCATAAAGAACGTCTGCTTCTTCCATTGTCCCTTTGCGATGTGTAATAACAATAAATTGTGTTTTCTCACTGAATGTCTTGATGAACTTCGCGAAACGCTGTACATTTGCTTCATCAAGTGCTGCTTCTACTTCATCGAGCACACAGAACGGTACAGGACGTACTTTTAAAATAGCAAAGAGAAGCGCAATAGCTGTTAACGAACGCTCTCCACCCGAAAGAAGAGCAAGGTTCTGCAGCTTCTTACCTGGTGGCTGTGCCACAATATCAATACCTGTATTTAGAAGATCTTCTTGATCAGTGAGCTTTAAATCCGCTCGTCCACCACCAAAGAGCTTTGTAAACACTTCTTTAAAATGCTCTCTCACACTTGTGAACGTTTCACTGAACCTTTTCTTCATTTCCGTATCCATCTCTTCAATAAGCTGATGAAGTGTATCTTTTGCTTCAACAAGGTCTTCCTTTTGTTCACTTAAAAACGTATATCGCTCAGATACTCGCTCATACTCTTCAATTGCGCCTATATTAACTGTACCAAGTTCGTCTAAAGCAAGTTTAATAAGTCTGATTTTTTTGCGCGTTTCCTCAGGGGATAGAGTAAGAGGATATTGCTGTTTCGCAGCTTCAAAGCTCAGCATATACTCTTCTCTCAGCATATTTAAATATTGATCAAGCTCAACATCAAAGCGATTAATCTGCACTTCTTCATCCTTCAAAGCTTCCATCATCTGTTCTTGCTGACGCTTAAGTTCCTTTTGTTCAGCTATGAACGTCTCAAGCTCTTCTTGAAGCTCTGTGCGCTGCTTGCGGCGTTCGCTAATAAGCTTAGCCGTTTCTTCTTTATCGTTTGTTCTAGCTAAGAGCGTATCTTCTAAATCATGCTGACTCGTAAAACCTTCTTTCATCTGTTCTTTTAAGAATGAAAGCTGATCTTTTTGTTTAGAAAGAGCTGTAGAAGAAGAGTATAAATCCTGTTCCGCACGCTCTACTTTTTCACGCTGATAAACAAGACGCTCACTCGCTTCTGCAAGGGCAATTTTCAGATTTGTAAGCTCCCCTTGAACAGTTTCTTTTGAACTTTTTTCCGAGTTTTTCTGCTCTGTAACAAGCTGAATTTCTTCATCAAGATGCTTCATGTCCTCCTGAGAAGCTTGTAATGATTCCCTTAACTCTGCTTCTCGTTGCTTAAAGCGTTCTTGCTCTTCAAAAAGCGGTGTCATGTCACTATTGTACATTTCAAGACGTCGTTTTGTATTTTTTTCAGTTAACAGAAGCTCGCTCATTTTGGCATTTAAAGCTTCGTACTTTTCTTTTAATGTTTGAACTTTCTCTCCTTGTGCAAAGGACTGTTTTTCAGCCTGAGCAAGTGAGGTTTTAAGTTCCTTAACCTCTGCTTCAAGCAATCCTGTTTTTTCTTCCATTTCAGCAAGCTTTGCAACAAGGTCTTCTAGCTCACGCTTTCTCACTATAAGAGATGAGCTGTTTTTCTTAGAAGCTCCCCCGCTCATTGATCCCCCCGGATTTACAACGTCTCCTTCTAATGTTACAAATCGATAGCGATGTGAAACAAGACGAGCAAGCTCATTAGCTCCTCGTAAATCTTTGGTCACAATGACGGTCCCAAGCAAGTTTGAAACAATGTTTTCATACTTTTGCTCATATGAAATAAGATCACGGGCTACTCCAACGAAAGAAGGAGATCCTTGCATAGTTTCAATAGCAGAATGAGGAATACTTTTGCCTTTAATCGTAGAAAGAGGTAAAAATGTGGCACGACCGCTACCTCGCTTCTTTAAATAAGCAATCGCTTTTCTTGCTTGTTCCTCTGCTGAAACAACTATATGCTGCATTGCCCCGCCAAGCGCTGTTTCAAGCGCTGTTTCTACCTCTTTTGGAACTGTAATAAGCTCTGCCACAGCCCCTTCAATTCCTGTTAAGGCGCTTTCGCGAGCTTTTAACACTTCTTTTACACCTTGAAAATAGCCTGTATATCCATCTTGCATATCTTCCATCATGCTGCGCTTTGACTTTGTTTGTTCAACATATTGATATGCTTGATATAGAAGCGATTCTTTTTTTCTATATTTTTCTGTTAAAGCTTCAACATCTCGTTTTAATGTTAGGTTTTCATTAACTGCTTGATCAAATTCCTCTTTCGCAGTAGAAACTTCTCCATCAAGACTTTTATGTTCTCCTTCAAGTTTCTGATGTTCGCTAAATAGCTCTTTGTTCGCTTCTTTTAAACGATTTTGTCTTTCACTATTTTGCTCGATTTGTTTCAATAAAAATTGACGTTCATTGCGAAGTGCCGTTTCTTGCTGTGCTTTTTCGAAATAGTCACTTTTTAAATTTTCGAGCTTTTCATCCAGATCTTCACTATAACTTTCAAAAAGAGCCTGCTTTTCTGAAAGCTCTTTTTTTAATCTATGAACATTTTGTTCATATGTTTTTAGAAGTTCTGATGCTTCCTCTTTACTTTTAGCTAAGAAAGCTACTTGTTCCTCAAGGTGTTCTGTACTTTCCTCAAGCTCGTCTTGCGTTTTCGAAGCATGTTTCTTTCTTTCAATCAGCACTTGCTTCCGCCCTTGAATTTTCTCAAGCTCTTCACTAACGTTTAATAAAACCGTTTGCAACTCTTCTAGGGATTGCTCTAGCACATTCATATTTTTCTGAGCTTCATCGATATGACTTTCTTTCTTAGTAATAGACTCACTTAACGTTCTAGAAAGTTGTTTATGATGATCGTGTTCAAGCTTTAATTTCTCCCATTTTTTATGAAGTTCTTCAATTTCATAAACAGTCAAAGAGATATCGTAATTTTTCAGCTCTGCCTTTTTCTCTAAATAGTCTTTCGCCATAGAAGCTTGTATTTTTAAAGGTTCAAGTCCTGACTCAATCTCATATAAAATGTCACTCACACGGTTTAAATTATCCTGCGTTTCAACAAGCTTAAGCTCTGCTTTCTTCTTACGTAGCTTATACTTTAAAACACCTGCTGCTTCCTCAAAAATCTTTCTTCGTTCATCAGATTTTGAGCTGAGCACTTCCTCAACGCGCCCTTGGCCGATGATAGAAAATGATTCCCGCCCTAGACCGGAGTCCATAAATAAATCAATAATGTCTTTTAAACGACAATGCTGATTATTAATAAAGAATTCACTTTCTCCTGAGCGAAAGACACGTCTTGTAATGCTTACCTCGTGATAATCAATAGGAAGAAACTGTTCGCTGTTCTCAAGCGTTAACGTTACTTCCGCTACGTTTAATGCTTTTCTCGTATCACTGCCAGCAAAAATAACATCTTCCATCTTTGCACCGCGCAAAGAGCGGGCAGATTGTTCTCCAAGCACCCATCTAATGCTATCTGTGATATTGCTTTTTCCGCTTCCATTCGGTCCGACTACAGCTGTCATTCCTTGAACAAAATCAACGGAAATTTTGTCGGCAAAAGACTTAAATCCCGCCACGTCTAGTCGTTTGAGGAACATCTTACTTCCTCCTTACTTTTGTTAAAGTTGTATATCATAGATTTATTGTTCTTTCAAAAGTGTTAAAGCAGTAATAGCTACTTGTGCAGCTTTTTGCTCTGCTTCTTTTTTTGACCTGCCAATACCAGTACCAAGCTCTGATCCGTTTAGAAGCACTCGTGAAATAAACTCACGGTTATGTGCTGGGCCTTTTTCTTGAAGAATTTGATATTGTAAAAGCCCTTGACTGTCGCGCTGAACAAGCTCCTGCAGCTGACTTTTAAAATCCATTGCATACGTAAAATTACCATCGTCAATTTTAGGAAACACAGTTTGTGCTAGCAATTTTTCGACCACCTCAAGACCTTGATCAAGATAAAGAGCACCGATAAATGCTTCAAACACGTCGGCTAAAAGAGCAGGTCTTTGGCGTCCGCCTGTCATCTCTTCACCTTTTCCAAGCAAAACGTAATTGCCAAACTCAAGCTCGTTTGCAAACTTAACAAGAGATGGTTCACATACAACAGCAGCACGAAGCTTCGTAAGTTCCCCTTCGCTCATTGCTGGATATTTGTTAAATAAAAATTTTGATACTGTCAGCTCAAGAACAGCATCACCTAAAAACTCCAAACGTTCATTATCTTCATACGGTTTTTTGCGATGTTCATTTACATATGAAGAATGAGTAAATGCTTGTGTTAACAGCTTTTCGTTGTCAAATAAAATACCCATTTTCTCTTGAAGTTCCTGAAACTGTTTTTTAATTTTTTCTTGTAATTTTTGATTTTTAGGGTAATAACGATGTCTTGCCATAAATACCTCCAATGGTTTCTTCCGTTTTCAATTTTCCATCTCTTTCTCCAGAAAGGGAGGTTTTCGTCATAATAAGTTGTCTCCAATTGTACTGAAGCCCTTTCACATCTTTAAATTTTCGCAGTGAATCAAAAACTTAAAGGTATGATGGAGAAGATGTTCGATAAAAGTAGAGAAAGCCCCGTTATATAAACGGGACTCTTCTAAAAGTAAGGACAGCTTATTGCTTGTTCTGTATGTAAGTAACAGCGTCACCAACTGTCGCAATTTTCTCAGCATCTTCATCTGAAATTTCTAATTCGAACTCATCTTCAAGTTCCATAACTAGTTCAACTACGTCAAGGGAATCAGCGCCAAGGTCCTCTTTGAAAGAAGCCTCAAGTTTCACTTCCTCTTCCTTTACGCCAAGGCGATCAACGATGATACTCGTTACGCGCTCTAATACGTCTGACATACTATCACCTCCCCTCAAGTCATTATAGTGGATTCCTCAACAAATTACTAGAACTTCAGAAAGAAAATTCAAAAGCTCTTTTACATTACCATTCCGCCATCAACATGGAGCGTTTGGCCTGTCATATATTTACTTCCTTCTGATGCTAGGAATGCAACAACTTTGGCAACATCTGCAACTTCGCCAAACTTTGCAAGTGGTACTTGTGATAGAATACCGTTCTTCACCTCTTCAGAAAGCTCGTCTGTCATATCTGTTGCAATAAAGCCTGGTGCAACAGCGTTAACCGTAATTCCTCGAGCTGCTAATTCCTGCGCACTCGTTTTTGTTAATCCGATTACGCCTGCCTTTGCAGCTACGTAGTTTGCTTGTCCAGCATTTCCGCTTACACCTACAATAGAAGAAATATTAATAATGCGACCGCTGCGCTGCTTCATCATCTGGCGAGAAACAGCTTTTGTGCATAGAAATACTCCTTTTAAGTTTGTCGCAATTACGCTATCCCATTCATCTTCTTTCATCCTCATTAATAAATTATCACGTGTAATGCCCGCATTGTTCACAAGAATATCTAAAGAACCAAATGTTCCAATCACTTCTTTGATCATAGCTTGAACTTCTTCGCTGTTAGCTACGTCTGCTTTGATTTTGATAGCTTCGCCACCCATAGCTTTGATTTCTTCAACTACTTCTTGAGCTTTTCCTTCGCTTCCTGCATAGTTTACAGCAACTTTTGCTCCTAATGAAGCAAGTTCAAGCGCTGTTGCACGACCAATACCGCGAGAGCCACCCGTAATAAGAGCTACTTTATCTTTTAACATCCTCATTCACCATCTTTCAAAGATTGAACTGTTTTTTGTAATGATTCCATATCGTATACCGCATGAACGGTTGCACGACGATTCACTTTTTTCACTAATCCAGACAGTACTTTTCCTGCCCCAATTTCAATAAATGTATCAACACCGTCATTCAGCATTCTTTCAACTGATTCATGGAAGCGAACAGGTGAATAAAGCTGTTCAACTAGACGCTCGCTAATTTCTTTTGCCTCTGTCATTGGTTCTGCTGTTACATTTGCTACAATAGGAACGCTCGCATTTGAAATTGTAATGTTAGCTAACACATTTTGAAATTCTTCTGCTGCTGGCTTCATAAGAGCAGAATGGAATGGACCGCTTACGTTAAGAGGCAATACACGTTTTGCTCCGCGTTCTTTTGCGAGTGCTCCTGCTTTTTCAACTCCTGCAACAGTACCTGAAATAACAATTTGTCCTGGACAGTTAATATTTGCAAGTTGTACAACATCACCATTCTCGCTAATCTCAGCTGTTACTTTTTCAAGTTCTTCTGCATCAAGACCAAGCACAGCTGCCATTGTTCCTTCACCAGCTGGAACTGCTTTATTCATCAATTGACCACGTGTATGAACCGTTTTTACTCCGTCAATGTACGAAATAGAGCCTGCTGCAACAAGGGCACTGTATTCTCCTAGACTATGTCCTGCTACATAGTCTGGCTTGATTCCTTCTTTTGTTAATTCATTTAAAAGCACTGCGCTTGCTGTTAATAAAGCAGGCTGTGCATGATATGTTAACGTTAGGTCTTCTGCTGGTCCTTCAAACATTAAGTTTGATAGTGAGAAGCCAAGCGCCTCATTTCCTTCATCAATCATCTTTTTCGCGTCTTCTGATGCCGCGTATACATCTTTTAACATCCCAACAGCTTGTGAGCCTTGTCCTGGAAAAACAAATGCAATTTTGCTCATGCTTATTCCTTCCTTTCACTTTCTATGGTTTGTTCTTGTTTTTTATTCTGGGCAGCGATTTGCTCAGCAATTGTTTTAGGCACGCTTTGTTCTACCATTAATACCGCTTGTCTCACAGCATTAAAAATAGCATTATCGTCTGAAGAACCGTGAGCTTTAATAACAGGTGCCTTAAGTCCAAAAAGACCGGCTCCACCATACTCCGTATAGTCCATTTGCGTTTTAAGCTTTTTTAATTGCGGCTTTAGAATCCCTGCTGCGACCTTACTTTTAAATGAACTTGTTAGCGTCTCTTTCAGCATTGAAAATATAGAAAGCGCTGTTCCTTCAATTGATTTTAACGCAATGTTTCCTGTAAAACCATCTGTTACAACAACATCTGCAACACCTTCTAATAAGTCTCTTCCCTCAATGTTTCCAATGAAGTTAATATCGGCACCTTGAAGAAGTGGAAATGCTTGCTTTGTTAAGTCGCTCCCTTTTTTCTCCTCTGTTCCTACATTTAACAGCCCAACGCGAGGAGACTCAATACCAAATACACTTTTAGCATAAATGCTTCCCATAATAGCATATTGAAGAAGATGATTTGGCTTTGCATCTGGATTTGCGCCTGCATCTAATAGTAAAAATCCATTTCCTGTACGAGTCGGTAGTGTTGGAGCTAAAGCAGGACGTTCAATCCCTTGAATTCGCCCGATAATAAACAAACCTGCTGCCATAAGAGCACCTGTATTTCCTGCTGAAATACAAGCATCTGCTTCTCCGTCCGCAATTTGTTGAGCAGCGAGCACCATTGAAGCTTTTTTCTTACGACGTACTGCTCGAACAGGTTCGTCCGTTGCTTCAATAACTTCTTCCGTATGTAAGACTGTAATTCGTTCTTTATTTTTCAAATGTGGATGAATAAGGTTTTCATCCCCAACTAACATGATATGTAAATCAGGGAAATGAGCAATCGCTCGCTCTGCCCCTTCAATTATCGCTTTTGGGGCATGATCACCGCCCATAGCATCAATTGTGATTTTCATTGTGATCCCCCTCTCCTGCTCTATTTGAATGATACATCTCAAATAGGCCGGAAAATACTAGCGTTTGTCCAACATAGCTTAATACTTCAACAGTTGTTCGTTCCTTTTTTGCACTTTTTTCTTTCACTTTTGCTTTTGCTACAACACGTTCCGCTAGCTTAACAGGCTGATGGAACTGAATGGATGAATTAGCCGTCAACGCCAGTTCATCATTGATAACAGCAACAGCAAGTGAATTGGCCTGTGCAAAAAGGTGATGGCCACGTGCAATATGATTACGCTTAAAAACGTGTTCTTCTTTTACATCAAAAATAGAAATTGCTGATTGATCAAGATTTAAGTCAATTACTTCACCAATAACCTCTTCAATTGGTAAAGAACGGACTTTATTTTCTAGCTGTGTTGAGGCAACATGCCGAATACGTTCACGAAGTTCAGGAATCGACAATTCCAAGCGATCTAACCGAATGGTTTGTACGCTAACAGAGAAACGTTCAGCTAACTCTTCATCCGTTACAAACGGGTTTTGATCAATTGTTTCTTGTAACTGCTTTTTCCGTTCCTTTTTATTTAATCTCATGCTCCACCATCCGCTTTTTAATACTAGGTACTAATAGCAGTATATAATCAAATGATAGGCTTTGCAACCTTTTTTCCGTGAAGAAAAGAGCTGTCCGTCTTGAACAGCTCTAGCTTTATTCTATTAATCTAGCTTTTCTGTTGTTAAAGCACCTGTTTCTTCAAGATGCATTAACAACGGAGTGAATTCCTTATCTTTCCAAAGTTGTTCACTGTTAACAATCCTTGTTGCATCATCACGAGCTGTTTCAAGTGCTCTATAATCGTGTACCATATCAGCTACCTTAAAATCAGGAAGACCGCTTTGTTTCTTTCCAAAAAAGTCACCAGGACCACGAAGTTCTAAGTCTTTCTCAGAAAGAACAAATCCATCGTTCGTTTCCGTCATAATTTTCATTCTTTCTTTTCCAACTTCCGATTTTGGATCCGCAAGCAATACACAGTATGACTGCTCACTTCCCCTTCCGACACGGCCGCGGAGCTGGTGAAGCTGAGAAAGGCCAAATCGTTCTGCATCATAAATAACCATCATTGTAGCGTTCGGAACGTTTACTCCTACTTCAACAACAGTTGTTGAAACTAGAATTTGAGTCTTATTTTCGCTAAACTCCCGCATTACTTCGTCTTTTTCATCTGGATGAAGCTTTCCGTGCATAAGACCTACATTCCATTTGTCCCCAAAATACTGCTGAAGTGTTGCATGAACGTCAATAGCATTTTGTACATCGAGCTTTTCTGATTCTTCAATGAGCGGGCAAATTACATATGCCTGTCTGCCTTTCACAAGCTCTTTTTGCACGAACTGCAAAATTCTTTCAAGCATATCATGCTTTACCCAATACGTTTCAATTGCTTTTCTTCCTGCAGGCATCTCGTCAATAACAGAGACGTCCATTTCTCCAAAAGCCGTAATTGCAAGCGTTCTAGGAATTGGAGTTGCTGTCATAAATAAAACGTCTGGAAATTCACCTTTTTCGCGCAATGTTCGACGTTGGTTTACACCAAATCGATGCTGCTCATCTGTAATAACAAGCCCAAGCTTTTTAAACATTACTTCACCCTGAATAAGTGCATGTGTTCCAACTAAAACATCCACTTCGCCGCTTTCTACCTTTTCTAAGAGCTCACGACGACGTTTCCCTTTGACAGAGCTTGTTAAAAGTTCCACTGTAATCCCTACACGACCTAAGAGGTCTTTTAACGATGAAACATGCTGTTCAGCTAATATTTCGGTTGGTACCATAAGCGCTCCTTGATGCCCTGCTTTTACTGTACCGAAAAGCGCAATAGCCGCTACAACGGTTTTTCCTGATCCAACATCACCTTGAAGAAGTCTGTTCATTCTGTACGGTGACTTCATATCAGCAAATATTTCATTTACAACACGCTTTTGTGCTCCTGTTAAGGGAAACGGAAGCTGTTTTGTAAACTCTACAATATCCTTTGCTTGAATATGTTGACTCATTCCTTTTGTACCTTCTCGTTCTCTTTTTCTAAGCACCTGCATTTTCAGTTGAAAGAGAAGAAATTCCTCATATACAAAGCGTCGTCTTGCATATTTAAGTTCCTCGTGCGTTTTCGGAAGGTGAATCACTTTTAATGCCTCTTCACGCTCTAGGAGACGATATTTGTCTAAAAGGGATTTTGGTAAAAGCTCAGCTACTTCTTCGCCATATTCGCTAAGTGCTTGACGAACAAAACGTCGAAGTGCCTTAACAGTTAAGTTTCCTTTTACAGAGTAGACGGGCTCGATTTCTTGCTGCGCTTTAAATGGACCCACTTTTAATTCTTTTAATGAGATTGTTTGACGATTTTTATCCCACTTCCCCGTTACTGTTACCGTTTCATTTAGCTGTAATTTATTTTTCAAAAAACCGCGATTGAACGCGGTTACGTTTACGGCATATCTTCCGACAAGCATGCGAAAAGTTAATCGTGATTTTTTCTTTCCATAAAACATCACATTTGGGGGGCCATGTACTATCCCTTCTACTGTTACCGTTTCTTCATGTTTAACTTCCGCTAAATCACGAAGACGGTAATCTTCATAACGATACGGAAAATATTCAATAAGATCACCTACAGATAGAATACCAAGCGAATTTAGCGATGCATTCGTTTCTGCTCCGATCCCTTTTAAAGCTGTAATAGATAATTGCTGTAATTTATTCACTTTTCGTAAGCGAACTACCAAAGATCTTTTCTTGAAGTTTGCGACCTGTTGGTGTTGCCGCCAACCCTCCTTGCGCAGTTTCTTTTAGCGCGACAGGCATTGTTTGACCTATTTTGAACATAGCTTCAATGACCTCATCACAAGGAATTCGGCTTGTAATTCCAGCAAGCGCCATATCCGCTGCCACCATCGCGTTGCTAGCTCCCATTGCATTGCGTTTAACACACGGTACTTCAACTAGACCTGCAACAGGGTCACATACTAAGCCTAACATATTTTTCAGTGTAATCGCCATTGCTTCAGCTGATTGTTGGGGTGTTCCACCTGCCATCTCTACAATAGCAGCAGCTGCCATCCCACTTGCAGAACCAACCTCTGCTTGACACCCTCCTGCCGCTCCTGAAATAGAAGCATTGTTAGCTACAACAAATCCGAATGCCCCTGCTGTAAGAAGAAACTCAACCATTTCTTCTCGAGAGGGATGGAGTTTGTTTTGAACCGCAAAAAGTGTACCAGGCACAACACCCGCACTTCCTGCCGTTGGTGTTGCACAAATTGTTCCCATTGCAGCATTCACTTCATTTGTCGCAACGGCCTTGCTTACAGCATCAAGCAAAAGGTCCCCTGCAAGTGATTTCCCTGTTTTAATATATTTTTGTAGAAGAACAGCGTCTCCTCCAGTTAAACCTGTAACAGATTGAACACCATTTAAGCCACGCTCAACCGCTTCTTCCATCACTGTTAAATTGCGACTCATCTTTTCTAAAATTTCTTCTTTTGTTAATCCTGTTACTTCACATTCTTGTTCAAGCATAATGTGTGAAATCTTTTTACCTTGTGTTTCAGCAAGTTCCACTAATTCTGCTACATTACGAAACATGTCGTTTCCCCCATTTCTTTAATCCATCATTCTTGTAACTTGTAACACGTTCGGAAGTCCTTTAATTTCTTCGATCACTTCATCACTAATATTTTCATCTGTCTCAATGGCCATTAGCGCTACTTTTCCTTTTTCTTTGCGCGATACTTCCATATGGCCAATATTGACATGATATTTGGTAAGTAAATTTGTAACTCCTGCAATAGAACCATAACGATCGTTGTGTACCACAAGAATCGCTGGATTCATTCCAGATAAATTGAGTTTAAAACCGTTCAATTCAACAATTTGAATCGTCCCACCGCCAATAGAAATACCTACAATCTCCATTTCCTTTTCACCTGCTTTTAATTGCAATCGAGCGGTGTTCGGATGATCGCTTATTGCTTCTTCTTCAATGAACATAACATCCATTTTAGCTGCTTTAGCCAAGTTTAAGCTCAGCGGAATACGAGTATCTGACGTATCAAAATCAAGCAAGCCACCAACAAGTGCTACATCTGTGCCATGGCCTTTATATGTTTCGGCAAAAGAACCGTATAATGAAATGATAACGCTCTCAGGTTGAACACCAAAAATGGTACGTGCTACTCTTCCAATGCGGGCTGCACCTGCCGTATGGGAACTAGATGGACCAATCATCACAGGACCAATAATATCGAATACAGATTTAAATCTCATAAACTCTCTCCTCTGCATACTGAAGTTTTTTTATTTCTCAAAAAGAGACAGCATATAGTACTATATGCTGCCTGATTGCTTCTCTACGCTGCTTCATGTTTTGTTCCGCGGACTTCTTCTTCGCGTGTAATTTTAAAGTTTCTAAATACATATGAACCGAGAAATCCACATATAATGCCAATCGCTCCGCAGATTAACACGCAAATTGTTACTTTAACGGGGTCATTAAATCCATACATAACAACAAATCCTGCTACAACAGTTGCGGTTCCTGTTGCATTATTAATAAGGCCAAACATGGCAACAACAGCCCCTGATATAGCTCCTCCAACAAAATTTGTTACATAAATAGGAACAGGGTTTGCAGCAACAAGGTCCGCCTGTGTTAATGGTTCAATGGTCATCGCAATGGTTGTTCTTTTCGAACCAAACTTAAGTCGATCAAACAGGACATAATTTAAAAAAGCTGACCCAACAATAGCAACCGCTGAAATTCCCATTGGGAGACCAACTAATCCAAGCATGGCTGTTAGAGCCATTGAGCTTAAAGGAGAAGTTGCGACAACTGTAATAATTCCCCCTAGTATAACCCCCATTAAAAGAGGACTTGATGATGTTACTTGGTCAATAATGCCACCAATTTTAAGAAGCGTAGCGTCTACTAACGGGGTAACCCCTACTGCAATAAACCGAGCAAGCGGTGCAGCAATAATAACTGAACCTAATAAATCAAGTCCAGCCGGAAAGCGTTTTTCGATTACTTTTACTAAAAAAGCAATCATATATCCAGCAAAAAAACCTGGAAGAAGTCCCATTTCAGCACAAGCTACGCCCATCATTAAAGAATATACGGGAGAAACACCAAGAGCCAAACAAACGAGTGAAGCAGCTGCTACTCCTGCCATTCCATCTGCAAGATGTCCTAATTCACCAAGAAACGAAATTCCAAAAATATCGCCACCAATATATTTCTGAAAAGCTTCTAGTAAATACGATGTTACCGCTGCATTTGCTAAAGCACCCATCGCTTTCATTCCATATGGTGCTTTATAGCTAAATACCGTAAAAAACACAAGAACAACAATTAGTAACATTGTTCCAATTAAAATATTCATAGTAATCCCTCTCTAAGCTGAAAATCAAATTACTATACTATATATAACAAACTTAGCCAAGATTCGTAAATGATTACGCACTTAGAAAAAGGGGATGCAAGCAACAATAATGTACCTCAGATATACTGACACTACAACCCCTATTACGCTTTTTTAGCAAAAAAAAAAATTTTTCCACACAAATAAAAGCACTCAACAAAAATGTTGAGTACCCTCTTTATTCTACAGCTACAACATAATGGTATACAGGCTGCTTTCCTTCATGAATTTCAAGCTCTGCATCTTCAAAGTTTTCCTCGACATGTTGCTCAAGCTTTTCAATGTCTTCCTTATTTACATCCGCTCCGTAAAGAACAGTTAGAATTTCATCATCTTCGTCAATCATTTTAGCTAATAAAAGCTGAAGAGCTTCCAAAGAGCTATGTGCTTTTGTCACAATTTTCCCTTCAGAGATACCAATAAAATCGTCCTTCTTCACTTCAATGCCGTCAATCGTCGTATTACGAACTGCATATGTGACCTGTCCTGATTTTACATGTTCTAAAGCATTTGTCATCTCTTGTTTATTTTGAGCTAAATTACGCTCAGCATTAAAAGAGAGCAGTGCTGTCATTCCTTGTGGCACTGTTTTAGAGGGAACAACAACTACATCCTTTCCTACGACCTCTGCTGCTTGTTCAGCTGTCATTACGATATTGCTATTATTTGGTAAGATAATGACTTTTTTAGCATTTGTATCTTCAATCGCTTTAACAAGGTCTTCCGTACTTGGATTCATTGTTTGCCCACCTTGAAGTACTACTGTTGCGCCAATGCTCTCTAGAAGAGCTGACACTCCTTGTCCCATTGCAACCGTTACAATGCCGTACTCTTTTTGTTTCTTTTGTAAAGAAGGCTTTTCTGTTTTTTGAATAATTGTGCTGTGCTGTTCGCGCATATTCTCGATTTTCAGGTTAATCAAGCTTCCATAGCGCTGTCCATATGTAAGAACTTCACCAGGCTGTTCGGCGTGAATATGAACTTTCACAAGATCATCATCTGCTACAACAAGGAGGGAATCTCCAAATTCACTTAAATCATTGCGAAATGCTTCTTCAGAGAATGGAGACGATGCTAGCTTATTATCATCAAATTTCACCATAAATTCTGTACAGTAGCCAAATTTAATATCTTCCGTATTCATATGTCCTTGTGCACTTTTATGGTGCTCAGCATTCACAAGTTCGTTCATAGATGGCTGAACTTCCGTCACATTTGGCAAGTTTTTTCCTTCAAGCGAAGCTAAAAATCCTTCATAAATAATGACAAGACCTTGTCCACCACTATCAACAACCCCTACTTCCTTTAGGACTGGAAGAAGATCTGGTGTTCGTTTTAAAGAAGCTTTTGCTTCTTCTAAAACAGCCTTCATTACCAGCGTTACATCTTTCTCCGTCTTTGCAATATTAAGCGCGTTTTCGGCTGCTTCTTTTGCAACTGTTAAAATTGTTCCTTCAATTGGTTTCATAACTGCCTTATAAGCTGTCTCAACTCCATCTTGAAATGCAGAAGCAAATTCTTCGCTATCTACCACCGTTTTTCCTTCAATTGATTTTGCGAATCCTCGGAAAAGCTGAGATAAGATAACACCTGAATTCCCTCTCGCCCCCATCAATAAGCCACGAGCAAGAAGTTGTCCAACTTCACCGATATTTTCAGTTTCTTTTGCGCCAACCTCCTTAGCTCCTGAACTCATAGATAAGTTCATGTTTGTTCCTGTATCACTATCTGGCACAGGAAATACGTTCAGAGCATCCACAAACTCTACATTATTTTGTAGATTTTGAGCACCACTCTGAATCATCCTTGCAAAACGCTTTCCGTCTAACGTTGTTATTGACACAACATTTCCTCCTAACTTACACGTTAACTACTCGAACGCCTTGAACATAAATATTAACAGATTCTACTGTTAAACCTACTGTTTGTTCTAACGTATATTTCACCTTTGTTTGAACATTATGAGCGATTTCAGAAATTTTAGTTCCATAGCTCACAATAATGTACATATCAATATGAATTTCATCTTCGAGCTGTCTTACAACAACACCTCTTGTAAAGTTTTCTTTTCTTAAGATTTCAGAAATCCCATCTTTGATTTGATTTTTAGATGCCATTCCAATAATACCGTAACAATCTACAGCAGCCCCACCAGCAATCGTTGCAACAACATCTGTTGAAATATCAATTTGACCATACTGTGTTTTCATTTCAATGGACATAGTATTGGGTCTCCCTTCTTCCGTTAGATTAACGCTATTTTACTATACATGAAGTCTTTTTGAAAGTTTAACTCCTATTGTGTTATTAATCGCTTTCTTTATCATTTCGGCAACTTAGACTTATTTCCTGTTTTTATAGGACTGTCAAGGAATTTTTCTTGAAAGGTTAAGCTCGCACTATTGCATTATAAAAGGACGTATGGTAAAGTAATATAGTATTTTTGATAATTGTCAATGATGTTAGTTATGTAAGGAGGAACTCAATATGGCTCGTAAATGTGTAATCACTGGTCGTAAAACTCGTACAGGTAATGCACGTTCTCACGCTATGAATGCTAATAAGCGTACTTGGGGTGCTAACCTTCAAAAAGTTCGTATTTTAGTTGACGGTAAACCAAAGCGTGTTTACGTTTCTGCTCGTGCTCTTAAATCTGGTAAAGTTGAGCGCGTTTAATAAAAAAAGCACCATATAATGGTGCTTTTTTTATTCCCCTTTTTTCATCGAATTGAGCATCGCCTTCACAATTCCTCCAAGAAACTTCGGAAGTTTGATTGTATAAAATTTCATTTTTTCCCCTCCTACTCGTCACCGCGAGACGAAATAAGATTCAACAACCGTATATTCTATTCATTATGAGCTCTATTATGACACTAGCTAAGCAACTTAATCATTGCTTCTTATCATCATTAATATGCCCTTTGTAAACGAAAAAGTACCGTTTTGTTGAATAAGTTCATTGCTAATACAAAGCGTCGAACCGACGGGAACACATCTTTTATGTAATGGATACTTAAACCCCTTTAATGTCAGGTTTTCAACCTCAAGGGAAAAGGGGACGAAGGAAATATATTTATAGAGGGAATGAGCTTTAATGTTATATGTTCCTTCCTTATACATTGTTAAAGTATTTTGTTTATCGATAAGACGAACACGTACATTCTTCTGAAGAGCTTTATAAATAAGGCTAATTCCACCAAACATATGATCAAGACGACCACCTGTTGCCCCGTATATATCAATTTCTTCAATTTCTTGGTTAAGAGCCCAATTCATCGCAATTTCTAAATCTGTTTCATCTTTTTCAGCTGGATACACTTTCAGTTCAGGAAAAACATCTTGAATATGTTTAAGCTCCAGCTCTGTTAATGAATCAAAATCTCCGAACGCTTGGATAGGCATGATGCCTTGCTCCATTAATGTATATACACCGCGGTCAACACCAATCCATTTTGTTTCACTGTCTTGAAGGGGCGGTATTGTTGCCTGTGGAGCTCCTGCTAATATATTAATTTTCATGTTGACTCCCCTTTCTTTATAAAAAAAGACCAAACAAAAGTTTGATCTTTTAGTAACTCTCCCGAAGTACATTGATAGCTCCTGCACGATCTTCTTCATTATAAATCGCGGAACCAGCTACAAGAACATTTGCTCCTGCCTCTCTACAAAGCTTTGCAGTTTGTGTATTGACTCCCCCATCAACTTCAATTTCAATATCTAAACCTCGAATTTCAATCAGTTGGGCAATCTGCTCAATTTTCGGAAGAACGCTCTTAATGAATGTTTGGCCTCCAAATCCAGGATTCACCGTCATTAAAAGAACAAGATCAATTTCTTCAAGAATATGCTTAATAGAATCAATTGGTGTTGCAGGGTTTAGTACAACACCAGCTTTTACTCCTTGTTCTTTAATAAGGCTAATTGTACGATGCAAGTGTGGACATGCTTCTACATGAACAGAAATAATGTCAGCACCTGCTCTTGCAAAGGCAGGAATGTATTGATCTGGATTTTCAATCATTAAATGTACATCAAGCGGCAAGCTTGTAATTGGACGAATTGCTTCAACAACAAGCGGACCAATCGTAATATTAGGAACGAATTTCCCGTCCATAACGTCAACATGGATATAGTCAGCTCCCGCTGTTTCCACTTCTTTAATTTCTTTTCCTAGTTCACTAAAATTAGCAGATAAAATAGAAGGTGCAATTTTCATCATTTTAATACCTCGGCTTTCTCTGTTTAATTTCATCTAAAAAGCTTAAATAGTGATCGTAGCGATAAGACGGAATTTCTCCGTTTTCTACTGCTTCCTTAACGGCACACTTTGGTTCTTTCACATGTAAGCAACCTCTAAACTTACATCCTTCGCTCACCTGAACCATTTCAGGGAAGCAATATGGTAATTCCTCTGCTTCAAGCTCAGTAAATTCAAGAGAGCTAAAACCAGGTGTATCCGCCACAAATCCTCCTCCAATAGATAGGAGTTCAACATGTCTTGTTGTATGTTTTCCACGCCCAAGCGATGTTGAAATATCATCCGTTTTTAAGGAAAGGCTTGGATCTAACACATTTAATAAAGAAGATTTACCAACGCCAGACTGTCCTGCTACAACCGTTACTTTATCTTTTAAATATGGAAGAAGCATCTGAACACTATTTTCATCTAACGTTGATGTTAAAAGAACTTCATATCCTATTTCACGGTAATCTGAAACAAAAACATCAAGCTCTTTTTTCTGCTCTTCTAAAAGTAAATCAAGTTTTGTAATACAGATAATTGGCTCGATGTCATGTGACTCAACAAGCACTAAAAAACGATCAAGCAATGTAGTACTGAACGTTGGCTCAACAGCTGAAAAGACTAGAATAGCTTGATCTACATTAGCAATAGGAGGGCGAACAAGTGAGTTCTTGCGTTCCTCTAGCCCGAGCACATATCCCTCTTTATCATTTTCAGCTTGAAACGTTACCTCATCTCCAACAAGAGGAGTTACTTTTTGTTTGCGAAATACTCCTCTCCCTCGACACTGAATCGTTTCATCCCCACTTAAAACGTAGTAAAACCCGCTAAGTGCTTTAATAATTTTGCCTTCTGGCATAACGTCACTCCTTGTTTATTCATCATCTTCGTAAGGAACGGTCTCCTCTTGAAGAACTTTATCGTCTCTCACAATTTTATAGCTTGCTGTCTCACCTTGTTTCACTGTAAGGGTATACGTTTTAACTGTATCCTCTATGATTGTGAATGATTCAAATGGAACATTGCTATCATGATTTGCATCATCAATATATACATCGACTTTTTGTGGAAGTTGTTGAAGATTTGGATTCACTTCATTTCCAGGCTCAGGTTCAGAAGGTTCGTAAGGAATTGTAACTTCCACCGTATGTTCCTTCGGAGGTTTAGGCTCTTCTCCTTTAGAAACGACGATATTAATTGTTGTTCCTTGCTCAACTTGAGTACCAGGAGTTGGTGTTTGAGACACAACAAGTCCTTTTGCTGTTTCGTCTGAATACTCTTCTTTGGTGGATACTTTTAATCCATTTGCTGTAGCAAAGTCACGAACACTCTTTTCCTGCCAACCTTCGTAGTTTTGTAAAACGATAGCAGGAGGTCCGCTGCTCACTTTTAAGTTTACTTCAGTATCTTCCGCAATAACCTCATCGTTTTCATCTGGATCGTGTTCAATAACGGTACCTTTTGGTTCTTCACTTTCTTCTTCTTCAACATTAATATTTTTAAATCCACGCTGCTCTAATAATTTCTTTACTTCATCAACGTCTCGTCCTGTATAGTCATCGAAGACTGTTTTCTTCTTTCCAGAACTTTGATATAGAGTAATTTGGTCACCTTCTTTAACAGTGCTGCCTTCCTTTGGGTCTGTACGAATAATCTTTCCTTCTTCAATTGTTTCACTTGATTGAGCAATTGGAGAACTTACGTCAAATCCTTTTGAAATAAGGAGCTTTAACGCTTCTTCATATTCTTTCCCCGCAACTTCAGGAATCTTAACATCTTTTGGAGCTAAAAATGATGGCACAAGCGTTATTGCAGCGAGTCCTGCTCCAGCTAGAAAAAGCAGTGTTAGAAATGTAATAAGAAAGATTTTACCCTTTCGCTTTTTAGGTTTCTTCTTGTCCTGGGGAACGTTTTCAGTCGGCGCTTGCGTGCTTTCTTTGTGATGAACAAGCGTATGCTCATCCTCTTCTATATCATCTTCTTTGATGATTGGAATCGCTTTTGTAACTTCATCATCATCTGGAACTTGAAATTTTTCTTCGTTGAGCTTGTCTGGATTTAATGCAACAGACAGAGCATATTCCATTTCCTCTACAGAATCATAGCGATAAAAAGGATCTTTAGCAGTTGCCTTTAATACAATATTTTCAACACTCTGCGGGATATAAGGATTCCATCGCTTAGGTGATGGCGTATTTGTTTGTAAATGTTTCAGCGCAACGGAAACAGCAGATTCTCCTGAAAAAGGAACCCTTCCTGTCAAAAGCTCAAAAAGTAAAATACCGAGTGAATATATATCTGATTTCTTAGTAGCAAGTCCTCCTCTTGCTTGTTCTGGAGACAAGTAATGAACAGTGCCTAGTACAGAATTTGTTTGAGTAATCGTTGTTGATGAACTAAGTGCAAGCGCAATTCCAAAATCCGTTACTTTTACACGATCATCATGATCAATTAAGATATTTTGAGGTTTTAGGTCTCTATGTATAATGCCGAATTCATGAGCGTGAGCAATAGCAGATGTAATTTGTTTCATAATATCAAGAGCTTTTTCAATATGAAGTGGACTATGTTCCCCAATATATTCTTTTAATGTTTGACCTGGTACATATTCCATGACAATGTAATAAATTTCGTCTTCTTCGTCAACATCATAAATACTTACGATATTTGGATGATCTATGCTTGCTGCTGACTGGGCCTCTCGATGAAAGCGTTTAATGAATGATTCATCGTTTGCATAGTCAAAGCGCAGCACTTTAATCGCGACATCTCTTTCTAAAATGACGTCGCGCGCTAAATAAACATTAGCCATCCCTCCCCCGCCAATAGGGTTTAGGATTTTGTATCGCCCGCCTAATCTTCTACCTATAAGCATTGGAATCACTCGCTTTCATGCTCAAACTCTACAATGATTAGCGTAATGTTATCTTCTCCACCTAATTCATTTGCTACATCAACAAGAGATTTTGCTTTAGCTTCAATGCTTGTTTCACTTGTAAGAACCTCTTTTAGCTGCTCATCTGATAGTTTATTTGATAATCCATCAGAACATAAAAGTAAAAAATCTCCTTTTTCTACTTCAACAGTTTTAACATCTATTTCAATATTTTTCTCAGTACCTAAAGCTCTGAGAAGAATATTTTTTCTTGGATGATGCTCGGCATCTTCCTTTGAAATCTGACCGTTACGAACAAGCTCGTTGACAAGAGAATGATCTTCTGTAAGTTGTGAAAAACCGCTTTCGTTTAAAAGATAGCATCGGCTGTCTCCAACATGAGCGACTGTACAAAAAGAAGATGTGCAAAGCGCTCCAACAAAAGTGGTTCCCATTCCTTTACACTCTTCATGATTTTCGGCATATAGAAGAAGCTGTTTGTTAACTTTATGTATTGTATCTAAGAACCATTGTTCAGCTTCTGCTGGTGAATGAAAAGGTGCTTTATCTTCCCAAAAAGTATGGAGCTGTTCAACTGTCATTGAACTAGCAATGTCGCCTGCACGATGGCCTCCCATCCCGTCGGCAATCACCGCAATTTTCTCTCCATGCTTATTTTCAAAAACGCCTCCAGAATCTTCGTTATGAAGACGAACTTTACCTTGGTCTGTTAAATAAACGGCTCCCATAGTTCCACCTCAGTTCATTTTCATAGCTCTTGATGATTTTCTAAAAAAGGAATCTAGCTCCTTTTTTAGAAAATCACTTTATGCTACTTCCCATATTTTACACTTTCTTGCGAAAACAAGCTATATAAAACCCATCTGTACCAAAATCACTTGGCAAAATTTGCAGTGTCCCATTTTCTATTTTACCAGCTACTTTAGCAGGCATTCTATCTTTAAACTGTGGATGAAGCTCAAAATCTTCATGAGCTTCTAAAAACGCTTGAACAACATCTCCATTTTCCTCACGATCAATTGTACATGTGCTGTATACTAAAACACCGTCTTTTTTCAAAAGTGGAGCAACAGCTGATAAAATTTCAATCTGAATCTGCTGAAGTTTCATTACATCTTCTTCTGTTTTAGTATATTTGATGTCCGGTTTTCTTCTAATAACACCGAAGCCAGAACATGGTGCATCAACAAGAATGCGATTAAAGCTCTCTCTTTCAAATAAGCTCCCCGCTTTTCTTGCATCACATACTTTTGCATCCACATTTTCTAAGCGAAGACGTTCGGCCTGTCCTTCAATAAGCAGTGCTTTATGATTATGAATATCAAGAGCCGTCACTTTGCCGTTTTGAATCATTTGAGCAATGTGTGTAGTCTTTCCACCTGGTGCTGCACAGCTATCTAAAATATGGTCACCATCTTGTGGATCTAGAGCATGTGCAACAAGCATTGAACTTTCATCTTGCACAGTGAAGAGTCCGTCCTTGAAAGCTTGAGTATTTGCAGCATTTCCTTTTTTCACTTCTGCTGCTTCGGCAAGCAAATCAGATTTTTCAGCTTCAATACCCTGTTCTTTTAAACGCAAAAGCACTTCATCACGCTTATAGTATTTTGTATTTACACGAATCGTTTGTTTTGGCGGCTGTAGGTTTGCTTCACAAATGGCTTTTGCTTTATCAAACCCAAACTGATCGCTCCACCTTTTCACAAGCCATTTTGGATGACTTGTCTCAGTAGCAAGTCTGTCCAACTTATGATCAATCTCTTCCGTTGATGCTAAACCTTCACGCTGAAGGTTACGAAGCACCGCATTCACCATTGAAGAAATACCGCGATGACCGCGTTTTTTGGCAATTTCAACTGCTTCATGAATAATAGCATGTGACGGAATACGATCAAGATAGATCATTTGGTAAGCCGATAAACGCAGCAATACAATAACCCATGTTTGCATTTTTTTCGGTTTTTTTAGAAATGGCGATAGATAATAATCAATTGTCAACTTGCGTTGCACTGTTCCATATACGATCTCAGTTAAAAGACCTGCATCAAGATTTGAAAGCTTATGATGTTTAATTTGATGATTTAAAGTTAAGTTGCTGTACGCTTGGTTTTGTTCAATTGCAATTAATACATCAAGCGCAATTTGTCTCACGTTGTAGTTACTCATAATCGTCCCCTAGCTTTATTCCAGTCTCAATTAGTGATCCTTGAAGAACTTGAGCAGCCGTCATACGTTTTTTCCCTGCAGGCTGAAGTTCTGTTATTTTAATAGCTGTACTGTTTCCTGTCGCTACAATAAAACCGTCTTTTTCAATTTTAATAACCGTACCAGGAGCTTCGTTTTTCTCTGACTCCACTTTTTCTCCCCACCACACTTTTAACACGTCACCATGTAGCGTTGTATAAGCAACAGGCCAAGGATGTAAACCGCGAATATGGTTATAAATTTCTTCCCCGTCTTTTGTCCAGACGATTTTTTCCTGCTCTCGCTTAATATTTGAAGCAAATGTTGCTTGGCTGTCGTCTTGAGCAATAGGTGTTAATTCCCCGTTTAAAAGCTGTGGAATAGTTTCCTTTAAAAGAGATGCTCCTGCTTCACTCAATTTGTCATGAAGTGTGCCAACATGGTCTTTTTCTTCAATGGCTACTTCCACTTTTGTTAAGATATCTCCTGCATCAAGCTTTGGCACCATATACATAATTGTTACACCAGTCTTCTTTTTCCCTTGAAGAATAGCATAATGAATTGGCGCTCCACCACGCAGCTCTGGTAAAAGTGAAGCATGTACATTAATGCAGCCATACTTTGGCGCATCTAAAATTGAAGAAGGCAAGATTTGGCCAAATGCTGCTGTTACAATTAAATCTGGTTCATACGAAAGTACTTTCTTGTATTCTTCTTCACCGCTAATCTTTTCGGGTTGAAGCACTGGAATACCGTGTTTTTCTGCCTCTACTTTTACAGGAGGTGGCGTTAAAACACGCTTTCTCCCTTTTGGTCGATCAGGCTGTGTTACAACCGCTACAACGTTATATTTTTCTTCTATTAATGTTTTTAATACCGGCACTGAAAAATCCGGTGTGCCCATAAATACGACTTTTGTCAATTCGTTCACTGCCTTTCTTTTGTTCGCACTTAACTCCGCATCCGCTTATTTTCATTACTACATTGTACCACTTTTATAAAACAAATAAAAAGGTCCAAAAAACTAAAATAGCTCTTTGAACCTTTCATATCTATTTTTTTATCTATTTTTCCCTTTACATCATAACGTAAGGGTTCAAATCAACGTTTATTGTTAAATTTTGCTTTTGCATTTTTCCTTTATACTGCTCTAATAAAAAGTGCAGAGAAGAAAAAAGGTCTGGTTCGTTTCTATATTTTATCATGCATTGATAACGATATCTATCCTTAATTTTTGCAATGGGAGATGGCACAGCGCCAAGAATGATAGCATTAGAAGACAGCTTGTTTTGTAAGAAGGATGCGATTTTATCCGTTTCTCCCATTGCAACAGCCATATTTTCATGTGCTACTGTCACAAGTGCCAAATAATAAAAAGGCGGATACTTCAGCATCTTTCGCATTATCATCTCTTTTTTATAAAAAGCATCATAGTCATGATGACTCGCAAGATCAATGCTGTAATGTTCAGGCGTATACGTCTGAATAACAACCTCTCCTGGCAGAGAGTGGCGCCCTGCTCTACCGCTTACTTGAGTCAGAAGCTGAAATGTTTTTTCAGATGCTCTGAAGTCTGGAAGGTGAAGCATTGTATCTGCTGAGAGAACACCAACAAGTGTTACATTTTCAAAATCAAGGCCCTTTGCAATCATTTGGGTACCAAGTAAGATTTGGGCTTGGCCACTTTCAAATTTAGCAAGCAGCTTTTCATGTGAGCCTTTGCGGCTCGTTGTATCAACATCCATTCTCACAACAGATGCCTCTGGAATCACCTTAGTAAGCTCTTCTTCCACTTTTTGAGTACCTGTTCCAAAATAGCGGATATGATCACTTTCACATTCAGGGCATTTTATTGCAAGTTGCTCTTGATGTCCACAATAATGGCATTTCATTAAGTTCTGATGTCTATGATATGTTAACGAAATTTCACAATGTGGACAAGTAGGCACAAAACCACAGTCTCTGCACATGATAAAAGAAGAATGACCGCGCTTATTTAACATAAGCACAATTTGCTCTCCTTTTGCTAATCGATCCTTCATTTTTTCAAACAGAACGGTCGAGAACATAGAACGGTTGCCATTACGAAGTTCTTCTCTCATATCCACTTTTTCAACTCCGGGCATTTGGGCATTATTCATACGCTTAGAAAGTGTTAAAAGTCTATAATTCCCTTTGCTTCCTCTCGCAAATGATTCAAGCGTTGGCGTTGCACTTCCGAGAACAACAGGACAATTGTGATACTTCCCTCGATAAATGGCAACATCTCTTGCATGATAGCGCGGGTTTTCTTCCTGCTTATAGCTTGATTCATGTTCTTCATCAATAATAATAATGCCCAAGTTTTTAAATGGTGCAAAGATAGCAGAACGAGCTCCAACAACAACTGACACTTCTCCTCGCTGAATTTTGCGCCACTCATCGTATTTTTCTCCTGCTGAAAGTCCACTGTGGAGGACAGCGACCTTTGAACCAAATCGCCCTTTAAATCTTGTGACCATTTGAGGTGTGAGCGAAATTTCAGGAACAAGAACAATCGCTTCTTCTCCTTTTTCAAGAACACGCTGAATAGATTGAAGGTATACCTCTGTCTTTCCGCTTCCTGTTACCCCATACAAAAGAAATACGTTATGCTTATCTTCTTCAATACTTGTATGAATAGGTTTAATAACTTTGCTTTGCTCTTCTGTAAGAGGAAGGGCGCTTGTTTTTTGAAACTCTCTTTCTGCAAATGGATTTCTATACAGCTCAATCTCAATCTTTTCTAGGAAACCTTTTGAGATAAGTGACTTAATAGGAGCATCTGTAATCCCAAGCTCGTCTTTCAAGTGCTTTACGCTCATCTTTTCCTTTTGGGCGAGCATATATTGAAGAACAACCTTTTGCTTTTCACCTTTTTTGCCCAGTCCATCCCTATACTTTTCAATGTCTTCTTGTTTCATAGAAGACGAGAGCATAACGCCTCTCATCATTTTTTTATTCACTCTATTTTTAACAATATACGTGACATCTAAAAAGTTCTTACTTATGTCTTTTAAAAGATAAGGAGCGGCAGGATGGTTTTTCACATCGCTAAACCTAATGCTTCCTTTTGAAAAAAGAGGCCGCACACTTTCATG
Source organism: Priestia filamentosa (assembly GCF_900177535.1). Classification (NCBI taxonomy): domain Bacteria; kingdom Bacillati; phylum Bacillota; class Bacilli; order Caryophanales; family Bacillaceae; genus Priestia; species Priestia filamentosa. The sequence goes on along the minus strand of NZ_FXAJ01000001.1, from coordinate 661,681 downwards.
AAGTTGTTGCTTTACCTCTTCAGAAGGAAGTGAGATTTCTTTATCGTACTTTGCTTTCATTGCTGCAGGAAGCATCGCTTGAAAAGCTGACATTGCATAACATAGTGTTTCTTCTGTCAACCATTTCCCAAGACTAAGCAGCTCCTCTGTTAAAACAGGCTGAAGATCAACCATCTCGTCAATTTCTTTTAAGCGAGCAACATCTGAACTTTCTTTTATATTAATCACAAAACCTTGAATTTTACGAGGACCGAATGGAACAATAACACGCATTCCTTTTACAACAATGTCTTCTAGACTTTGTGGAATAATGTAGTCAAAAGGGCGATCCGTTCCTTTTGCTAAAACATCTACAATAATACTTGCTACTTTCATTTTGACCGTTCCTTTAATAAGTTCACAACTTCATTCATAATTCTTTCGCTCACATCTTTTTTCGAAAGCAGTGGAAGGTCTTGATGATGTCCATCTTTATAGAAGAGCGTCACTATATTTGTATCTCCCCCAAAGCCTGCACCTTCTGTTGAAACATTATTAGCGACAATAAGGTCAGCATTTTTTGTTTGAAGCTTTTTCATAGCATATTCTTCAACATGCTCTGTTTCTGCTGCGAATCCAACTAACAACTGACCATCTTTCTTTTGTCCAAGCGTTTTTAAAATATCTGTTGTTCGTTCCATTTCGATCGCTAAATCTCCGTCTTTCTTCTTCATCTTCTGTCCAAAAGTTACTTTTGGATGATAATCAGCTACAGCAGCTGATTTAATGACAACAGAAGCATCGTTAAAAACGTTCATAACGGCGTCAAGCATGTTTGCAGCACTTTCAACTTCCACAAATGTAACACCTGTTGGAGGCGTTAAGTTTGTCGGGCCGCTAATAAGGGTAACGTCCGCTCCAAGATCTTTAGCAGCCTGCGCTAAAGCGTAGCCCATTTTACCTGTTGAACGGTTTGAAAAAAAGCGCACGGGGTCTATGTTTTCACGCGTTGGCCCTGCCGTAATCACAATTTTTTCTCCACCGAGAAGCTGTTCTTTTTTCGGCGCAAAGTGCTCTTTTACAAGCTCGACAATTTTCTCTGGCTCTTCAAGTCTTCCTCTACCAATATACCCGCAGGCAAGATACCCTGCTGATGGTTCAATAAAGCGATAGCCATCATTATAAAGCGTCATAATATTACGCTGAACAGCTTTGTTATCATACATATGCACGTTCATCGCAGGAGCAATCCAAACAGGAGCCGTTGTAGCTAAAAGTGTTGTTGTAAGCATATCATCTCCAAGCCCATTCGCTAACTTTCCGATCGTATTAGCTGTTGCTGGAGCTACAATAATCAAGTCTGCCCAATCTGCAACATCAATGTGTGAAATAACGGTTGGATCTTTTTCTAAAAAAGTATCTGTATAAACGTGATTTCGTGACAGTGCCTGAAATGTGAGGGGTGTAATAAACTTTGTTGCTGATTCTGTCATTATCACTCTTACTTCTGCTCCACTCTGAATGAGCTTACTTGTTAAAGCAGCTGCTTTATAAGCGGCAATTCCTCCGCTTACTCCTAATACAATACGTTTTCCTTCCAACGTTCTTCTCCCACCTTTTACATTTATCTTTTAAAAAAATAACAACCTAATCATAATAGGTTGTTATTCTACGTTCATTTTAGTTTTCCGATTTTTCAAAATGTAGAACACCTGCATTGATTTCTTCAAGCGCACATCCTACAAACTTGTCTGATACTGGATTTTCAACCATAAGGTCGTTATATTCCTGTAAGCTGCGAGCACGTTTTGCTGCAACTGTTACAAGCGTATATTTTGAATCAAGCTTTGTCATAAGTGTGTCAATTGATGGATATAACATCATTCAACCTCCAGTAATTTTTTATAGCGAGGAGCTACTCGTGAACGTTTGCAATGTTCTGCCGTTACGATTGCTTTAATTTTATCACAAGCATGCTCGACTTTGTCATTTTCGACTACATAATCATAAGAATCCATCATTTCGATTTCTTCTTTTGCAGCTGTTAAGCGGTTATGAATAAGGTCTTCAGACTCAGTTCCTCTTGTTACAATACGATTGCGAAGCTCTGAAAGGCTTGGTGGAGCTAAAAAGATGAAAAGCCCTTCAGGAAATGCTTTCTTAACTTGCATTGCCCCTTGTACTTCAATTTCTAAAAATACGTCTTTTCCTTCATCAAGCGTTTTTTGAACATATTCAACAGGCGTTCCGTAATAGTTTCCTACGTATTCTGCCCATTCAAGCAGTTGATCATTTTTGATCATTTCTTCAAATTCTACGCGCTCTTTGAACAAGTAATCCACGCCATGCACTTCTCCTTCACGTGGCTTACGAGTTGTTGCTGAAATAGAATATTGAAGAGAAAGCTCTTCCTCCGAAAATAATGCTTTGCGTACCGTACCTTTTCCAACACCTGATGGTCCTGAAAGGACGATTAAAATTCCTTTTTCTTTCATTATAATTGCTACACCTTACCCTTCCGTCAGTTGTTCACCTTTTGATTCAAGTCGTTGTGAAATGGTTTCTGGTTGAACAGGAGCTAAAATAACATGTTCACTGTCCATAATAATAACTGATCGTGTTTTCCGACCAAGCGTTGCATCAATAAGTGTACTTCTTTCTTTTGCATCTTGAATCATTCTTTTAATTGGGGCTGATTCAGGGTGCACAACAGAAATAATTCGCCCTGATGATACAAAATTTCCAAAACCAACATTAATAAACTTGCTGTTCATCAACAAGCCTCCTCAGCTTCCACACTCTATTTTTCACCATTTATGAATGATAACATTGTAGACTTTTTTTCTTGTTTTAAACCCTATGTATCAAAAGTCCCTGCTTCATTTATATATGAACGCTGTACTTTTGACAAGGGGCTATTCAATATTTTGCACTTGCTCTTTAATTCGTTCTAGATTTGTCTTTATATCAATAACTAAACTAGCAATGCTGCTGCTATGAGCTTTTGCTCCTATCGTGTTGCCTTCCCTGTTTAATTCTTGGACAAGAAAGTCAAGTTTACGTCCCATTTGAGTACCGCTTTCAAGCGTTTCCTTAAATTCTCTAATATGGCTATTAATGCGCGTAATCTCTTCACTGATGTCTGCTTTCTCTGCAAACATCGCAACTTCTGTCAGCACACGCTGCTCGTCAAATGAGTCACCAAGATGCTCCTGAAGCTTTTTCTGAATCCGCTCTCGGTACTGTTCTGAAACAGTTGGAGCAAGCTTCGCGATTTCCTCGCAGCTCTTTTCAATTTGACAAATACGGTTCATCAAATCTTCTTTTAGCCGTTCTCCTTCATTTTGACGCATTTTATAAAGTTCTGAAACCGCTCTTCTTGCCGCCTCTTGTACAAGTTCTTTAACTTCTGCATTGTCTCCTTCTTCATCATGCGTTGTGAAAACACCTTCCATTCCTAAGATGTCTTGAAATGAAAGAGATTGAGGAGGTAAATTTTGCTCTTTCTCAATCGTTTTTAACGCTTCAACGTATTGTTGAAGAAGTGAATAATCAGTTTGAAGACTTTTTGTACTCGAACGCTCTCCAGAGACCGTGACAAATACTTCAATTCTTCCTCTTTTAATAGATTCGCCAACAATTTTCTTAAGCTTGTCTTCAACATCAACAAGCTGTCTTGGCATACGAACCATCACTTCACAAAATCGGTGGTTAACAGACTTCATCTCAACTGTTACCGCATTTTTTTCACTTTCGGCTTTTCCTCTCCCGAAACCAGTCATACTAACTACCATGTTATCACATCCATTGCTTCCCTTTATCTTAAAACCTTGCATATGTGCTTTTCATGTTTTAAGCATTACTACGTAACTTTTTCGTTAAATTATTTAATTATTCATTATAAAACACTTTATTATAAAAGGAAATCTTCCTTTATAACCCTTTGCATTATACCATAAAAAAAGACACGACAAAACAATAACTCCCCTGTTTTGTCGTGTCTTTTCTTTCCTTTTTTACTTCTTCTTCCTTGTTAAAAATGAGCCTGCAAGTAAGAATGTTGGGATGCTCGCCATTGCGATGATGAGCAACCAATCGCGTCCAATGATTGGCACCGTGTGGAAAATCGCTTGAAGCGGTTCAACATAAATTACAATTGCCATAAGCAGAATAGAAGATAATACTGCTCCGATAAGGTACATGTTTCCGAATGGATTTCGATCAAAAATAGATTTCTCGCTTCGGCAATCAAAGACATGAATAAGCTGAGCAAGCACGAGCGTTGCAAAAGCAACTGTTTGAGCGTAAGCCAAGTTCCCTGTTTGCTCGTCGTATACAATAATAAACGCTAATAGTGTCGCAATTCCGATTAAAAACCCTCGACTGATTACTTTCCATCCAAGGCCTCTAGAAAATATCCCTTCTTTTGGATGTCTTGGTCCTCTTTTCATCACATCATCTTCTGGTTTATCAAGTCCAAGGGCCATTGCTGGAAGTCCGTCTGTCACAAGGTTTACCCATAAAATTTGAATCGGAACGAGCGGAAGTGGAAGCGCTAAAAGCATTGCAAAGAGCATAACTAGAATTTCGCCAACGTTCGAAGCAAGCAGATAGCGTACAAATTTCCGGATATTTTCATAGATGTTACGCCCCTCTTTAATAGCCGACTTAATTGTGGCAAAGTTATCATCAAGAAGAACAAGAGATGACGCTTCTTTGGCGACGTCTGTTCCCGTAATTCCCATAGCAATCCCGATGTCCGCTGATTTAATGGCAGGAGCATCGTTCACTCCGTCTCCTGTCATTGCGACAACATGCCCTTTTGCTTGCAATGCTTTTACGATTTTCAGCTTATGCTCTGGAGAGACACGAGCATAGACGTCCACATCTTCTACAATCTCTTCAAGTTCTTCTTTTGACATTGACGTAATGTCTGTTCCTTGAAGAACTTTTCCGTTTTTTGTTAAAATACCAAGCTCTTTTGCAATTGCTTGAGCTGTAATAACATGATCACCTGTAATCATCACTGTTTTAATCCCTGCTTCTTTACATTCTTTCACAGCTTCTTTTACTTCTGTGCGAGGGGGATCAATCATTCCTTGCAAGCCAAGAAAGGTAAGATTTGATTCCGCTTCTTTTTCGGTTAGTTTATTATGATTTGAAAGTGGCTTATAAGCAATTGCAATTGTACGAAGAGCTCGCGCTGCTAAATCTTCAACAGCTTTGTGTACTTCGTTGTAGCGAGAAACAGAAAGCGATTCAAGACGTTCTTTCCATAATATTTGAGAGCTTGTTGTTAATAAAACATCAGGAGCCCCTTTTGTAACAACATAGCGCTTGCCTTCTTTGTCTTGAATAATAACGCTCATCATTTTACGAGTTGAATCAAATGGGAATTCTTCTACAATTGTAAACTGCTTTAGCATCTCTTCTCTTTCTAATCCAGCTTTTCGAGCTGCTACAACAAGAGCTGCCTCAGTTGGATCTCCATCAAGAACATACTCTTTTTTCCTCTGCAAAATGTTTGTGTTGTTACACAACAATCCGAAAAGAAGAACTTGAGAAAGCTCTCTTGATTTTTGAGGATTCACATCGCGATCATCAAGCCTGAATTTCCCCTCTGGTGCATATCCTGTCCCTGTGACTCCCCATGTTGTTCCTCCTGCCCAAACATTAGTTACCGTCATTTTATTTTGCGTAAGCGTCCCTGTTTTGTCTGAACAGATAACTGAGGCGCACCCTAGCGTTTCCACTGCTGGAAGTTTACGAACAATTGCTTTTTTTCTAATCATTCGCTGTACACCGAGCGATAGCGCAACGGTTACAATAGCAGGTAATCCCTCTGGAATGGCTGCAACAGCTAAGCTTACACCAGCTAAAAACATGCTGTATACGTCATGACCTTGCAATACACCAACAAATACAACAAGCGCTGTTAAAATAAGCGCAATGATAATTAAAATTTTTCCAAGCTGTGCAAGCTTTCGCTGCAGCGGAGTTGTTACTGTTTCAGCATTTTGAAGAAGATCTGCAATTTGTCCCATTGCAGTATTCATTCCAGTTCCAACAACAACGCCGATCCCACTCCCTCTTGTCACAAGCGTTCCCATAAAGGCCATGTTTGTTTGATCACCAAGGGGAAGATTTTCATCATGAAGCGGGTTCGTCTCCTTTACAGCAGGAACAGACTCTCCTGTTAAAGCAGATTCTTCAATCTCAAGTGCTTTCGCTTCAATAATTCGTATATCAGCTCCTATTCTATCTCCTGTCGAAAATTTAATGATATCTCCTCTCACAAGTTCTTTTGAGGGCACTTTACTCCATTTTTCATTTCGTAACACATTTACTTTTGGTGCTGAAAGTTCTTTTAAAGCATCAAGTGACTTTTCGGCTTTACGTTCTTGAAAGAAACCTAAGACACCGTTAATCAAAACGATGGCAATAATAGCGATAGCATCAATATATTCACCTAAGAAACCTGAAACAAGAGTTGCTCCTAGTAAAACAAGGACCATAAAATCTTTAAACTGAGCAAGAAACACAAGCAATGCAGACGGTTTGGACGCTTCTTTTAACTCATTGTAGCCGTGTTCTCTTATTCGACCTTTTGCTTCTTTTTCATCTAGTCCTTTTTCTCTGTTTGTTTGTGCTGTGTGCAGGACAGTATTCTCACTCATTTCATGCCACTTCATGACACACGTTCACACCCTTTGCCTTTTAATCTCTTCTAAGGTAAGCTTATTCAGACTCGTCCAAAAAAATGCTATACTTTACATTAGAAAGAAAGAGACGAAAGTTTTTTAAATAGGGGTTAAGGAAGTGTTAAAATGTCATTTGACGGAATGTTTACATATGCAATGAAAGAAGAATTAGTAGAGAAGTTACAAAGCGGCCGCATAACAAAAGTGTATCAGCCTTTTACAAATGAGCTCATTCTTGGCGTACGTGCGGGAGGAACGAACTATAAACTTCTTCTCTCTGCGCACCCAAGCTACGCGCGCGTTCACTTAACAAATGAAAGTTATGAAAACCCAAGTACGCCACCGATGTTTTGCATGTTGCTTCGCAAACATTTAGAAGGCGGTATTATTGATTCTATTGAACAAATTGAGCTTGATCGCATTTTAAAAATTGAAGTGCGAGGCCGTGACGAACTTGGTGATGTTACGCATAAAGCTCTTTATATTGAAATTATGAACCGCCATAGTAACATTATTTTAGTTGATCATAAAAAAGAGACGATTATTGACAGCATTAAGCACCTTTCACCATCTGTGAACAGCCATCGTACTGTTCTACCTGGTCATTCTTACGTTTTTCCACCTGCTCAAAATAAGGAAAATCCATTCCAAGCAGACGAGGAAACAGTGTTACGAAAAGTGGACTTCAACAGCGGTAAACTAGACGGTCAGCTTGTTAGTACATTTGAAGGAGTTTCGCCTCTTTTAGCGAGAGAAATTATTCACACATCTGGTCTTGCTAATCGCACAACAGTACCGAAAGCTTTTGTTGAGCTTATGGCTAAGATTAAAGAGAAAGAGTTCACTCCGCAGATTATTAGAAATGAAGGAAAAGAAGCGTTTTATATGATTCCTCTTACACATATAGAAGGTGAAGTTTCTACCTTTTCTTTGTTAAGTGAAGCGCTTGACCGTTTTTACTATGGAAAAGCAGAACGAGATCGTGTAAAGCAGCAAGCACATGACCTCCTGCAATTTATGAACACAGAGAAAAAGAAAAATGAAAAGAAAATCAAAAAGCTCAAAACAACGCTTGATGATGCTGAAAAAGCGAAGAAGTTTCAATTGTACGGCGAACTTCTAACATCAAACCTTTTTGCGATTAAGCAAGGAGATGGGAAAGCAGAAGTTATCAACTACTATGATGAAAATGCGGGCACAGTGACAATTGAGCTTGATCCGCAAAAGACGCCATCTCAAAATGCACAGCATTATTTCCATCGCTATCAAAAAGCGAAAAACTCGGTTACTGTTGTACAGGAACAAATTCAAAAAGCAACAGAAGAAATTCAATACTTTGAAACGCTGATTCAACAAATGGAATCTGCCACACATAGAGATATTGCTGAAATTCGACAGGAGCTAACAGAGGAAGGCTATTTGAAGAAAAAGAAAGAAACGAAAGTGTCTAAAAAACAAAAGAATCAGACACCGCAGCTTGAAGCATACGAATCAAGCGACGGGTATTCCATTCTCGTCGGCAAAAATAATAAACAAAATGACTATTTAACAAATCGAGTAGCAGGACGAGATGAGCTTTGGTTTCATACGAAAGATATTCCAGGCTCGCACGTTGTGATTCGCGATACAAATCCTTCAGAAGAAGCGATTAGAGAAGCTGCCCATTTAGCAGCATATTTTAGCAAAGCAAAACAATCAAGTTCTGTTCCTGTTGATTATACAAAAGTTCGACATGTTAAAAAGCCTAGTGGTTCGAAACCAGGGTTTGTGATTTATGAGCAGCAGCAAACTGTGTTTGTGACGCCAAGCGAAGAACTTGTTTTAAAACTAAGAAAATAAGACTTTTTAAAAAGACCGTTCATCACTTTTATTGACGAACGGTCTTTTTGTTGTAATGTTCCTTTTTTCAAATATAAAAAGCCAACTAGATTCCTAGTTGACTCTTTTTATCCCCTTTATACAAGCGAAAGCCATTCTGTTGAAGAAGGATCTTTCTTCCACTCTTTCAGTTTTTCTAAATCCGTTTCTGTGATACTACCTTTTTCACGTGCTACTCCGATTAGCGTAGAATAGTTAGAAAGTGATTTTAACGTAACGTTCGCTTCTTTGAAAGCTTCTTCTGCTTTTGAAAGCTCGTAAGTGAAGATAGAAACAACTCCAAGTACTTCACAGCCTTGCTCTTCTAATGCTTTCACAACTTTCAGTACGCTTCCACCTGTTGAAATTAAATCTTCTACAACAACAACTTTATCTCCTTTTGTCACTCGTCCTTCAATTTGATTCCCACGGCCGTGTTCTTTTGCTTTGCTACGAACATAGCACATTGGTAGGCTAAGCACATCGCTAACAAATGCTGCATGTGGAATGCCTGCTGTTGCCGTACCTGCAATAACGTCTACTTCTTTGAAATTTTCTCGAATGAGACTTGCAAGCCCTTGCGCAATATCCTGACGCACTTCAGGATATGAAAGAGTGAGGCGGTTGTCGCAGTAAATCGGTGACTTAATCCCTGATGCCCATGTAAATGGGTCGTTAGGTTGTAGACATACAGCTTCAATTGTTAATAAATGTTGTGCAATTTTCTTTTTCATGATGTTATCCCTCTCCACTCTTTTTGAACTTTTCCATATGCTTCAACAGGATTTTCTGCTCTTGTAATCGAACGTCCTACAACGATAAAGTTTGAGCCTTTTTCACGTGCAATAGCTGGTGTTGCAACGCGATGCTGATCATGAGCATTGTCTCCTAAAAGACGAATACCAGGCGTTACCGTAAGAAAATCAGGGCGAACAAGCTCATGAATTCTCTCTACTTCGTGAACAGAGCAAACAACTCCATCAAGGCCTGCTTCATTCGTTAGACCTGCTAAATGTTCAACACTTTGCTGCAGTGAGACAGAACCAAGCTGTTCAGTTCTGACCATCTCCTCTGTTGAGCTTGTAAGCTGGGTTACAGCAATACATTTTGGACGAGCTTTACCACTTCTTGTCCCAGCTTCAAGCCCTTCAAGCGCTCCTTCCATCATTGCTTTTCCACCTAGTGCGTGAACATTGACTAGATCAACTTCAAGAGAAGCAAGAGAACTCATTGCTCTTTTGACGGTTACTGGAATATCATGAAGTTTTAAGTCTAGAAAAATATGGTGCCCCATACTTTTAATTTCTTCAATCATTTTTGGTCCTTCTTTATAAAAAAGCTCCATTCCAACTTTTACAAACAGTTTTTCATCCCCAAAAGGAGTTAAAAACGTATGAACTTCTTCTTTGTTTGGAAAATCAAGAGCTAAGATGAGCGAATCCTCCACGTTTCTTCCAACTCCTTCCGATGCATTCTTCAATATGTGAAAATCCATACTCTGAAAGTACTTCAGGCAATTCTTCAATAATTTGTGGACAAACGTATGGATCAACAAAGTTGGCTGTTCCGACCGCTACTGCACTTGCTCCAGCGTATAAAAATTCTAAAACGTCGCTTGCGTTTGTCACACCGCCCATACCGATAATTGGAATCTCAACTCTCTGACTCACTTCATACACCATGCGAATTGCAACAGGCTTAATGGAAGGACCAGAGAGGCCACCTGTTTTGTTCGCTAAAATCGGTTGTCCTGTTTTTAAATCTAGTCGCATGCCAAGCAGCGTGTTGATCATTGTTAATCCATCAGCTCCTGCGTTTTCAACAGCTAAAGCCATTTCAACGATGTTCGTCACGTTTGGAGAAAGTTTTACATAAACAGGAACTTCTGACACTTCTTTTACTTTTCTTGTTAACTCAGCTGCAAGAGTTGGATCAACACCGAATGTAATACCTCCTGCTTTCACATTTGGACAAGAAATATTAAGCTCTAACGCATGAACATTTTGAGCTTTAGAAATTTCTCTTGCAACAATCACATAATCTTCTTCTGTTGCTCCTGCTACGTTTGCAATAAGAGGTACATCGTACTGTTCAAGCCATTTTACTTTCTTTTCGATCACTTGCTCGAGCCCTGGATTTTGCAAACCGATGGCGTTTAACATCCCAGCAGGTGTTTCAGCAACACGCGGGGTCGGATTTCCAAATCTCGCTTGGGGTGTTGTTGCTTTAATCATAATCGCACCAAGCTGACTTAAATCATATAGTCCTGCATACTCTTCTCCAAATCCAAAGCAACCTGAAGCAGGCATAATAGGATTTTTTAAATCTAAACCTGGCAATTTTGTTGAAAGCATGTTCATAGTAAAATCTCTCCCCCTTTAAAGACCGGACCATCACTGCACACTTTTTTATAATCTGTAGAGTTTTCACTTACTCGACAAACACATGCAAAACAAGCTCCAATGCCACAGCCCATTCTTTCCTCAAGTGAAAGATACACATCTTTGTGACCATGCTCCTCTTGCAAGGCTTTTAACATCATTGTTGGCCCGCATGAGAAGAGATGATCGAAATCTAAATTGTACTTTCTAATAACGTCTGTAACAAATCCCTTTTCACCGTAGGATCCATCAGCTGTTGCAATATACGTTGTTCCAAGCTCTGCAAATTCGCTTTCATAAAACACCGTTTCTCTATCTTGGAAACCAAGAACATGGATAACATTTATTCCTTTTGCTTTTAATTCTTTTGAAAGCTGATAAAGTGGTGGAACACCAATGCCACCGCCAACAAGCAAGGCTGTTTTCTTCAAAGCCATTTCTTTAATTTTAAAACCATTACCAAGAGGCCCTAATACATCAAGCGTTTCACCAACCATTTTTTTAGAAAGAAGCTCTGTTCCCATTCCTTCTGCCCGATAAATTAGCGTACATTCGTTTTTTTCTTTATTAATAGATGAAATGCTGATTGGACGGCGTAATAAAGGAAGGTAGGAATTGTTTACCCGAACATGAACGAACTGTCCAGGTTCGTTCATGTTACGGACAAGATCTCCTTTTAGCGTTAGTTCAAAGATGTTTTTAGCTATATTACGCTGTGAAACAATCGTCATATCACCTTTTTTATTCATGAAAGAACAGCCTCCTGTGCTTTTTCATTTTTGTTCATTGGTGCTGTTTGAAATCCCATTGATTCTAGTACTCTTAAAATAGCTTTCGCTGTATCAAGTGATGTTAAACATGGAATGCCATTTTCAACTGCTTCACGGCGAATGCGGAAGCCATCACGTGCTGGTTGTTTACCTTTTGTAAGAGTATTAACAACAATTTTTGCTTCACCGCTACGAATAAGGCCAAGCAGGTTTTCCTCATGTGACTGGCTGATTTTCTTCACAGCTTCAACTGGAATATTTGCATTTTTAATGTTTTCTGCTGTTCCTTCTGTTGCATAAATTTTATAGCCAAGCGCATGGAAACGGCGAGCAAGCTCTAGTGCTTCTTCTTTATCACCGTCAGATACTGTCATAAGCACCGATCCATGCTGTTGGATATTCATTCCCGCTGCAATAAATCCTTTATAAAGAGCCTTTTCAAACGTTAAGTCTTTCCCCATTACTTCTCCTGTTGATTTCATCTCAGGTCCAAGCGTAATGTCAACGCGACGCAGTTTAGCGAAGGAGAAGACGGGAACTTTCACGTAAACTCCTTGTTTTACAGGGCATAATCCTGACTCATAACCAAGCTCTTTTAATGAAGCTCCAACAACAACTTTTGTTGCAATGTTTGCCATTGGTACATTCGTAATTTTGCTTAAGAATGGAACTGTACGGCTTGAGCGTGGATTGACTTCTAACACATACACATCACCTTTTGAGTAGACAAACTGAATGTTTAATAGACCGACAATGTTTAATCCTTTTGCAAGGCGAATCGTATAGTCTACAATTTTATCTTGGATGTCCTGTGGTAATGTTTGCGGCGGATATACAGCAATTGAGTCCCCTGAGTGAACGCCTGCACGCTCTACGTGTTCCATAATTCCTGGGATGACTACTGTTTCTCCATCAGAAATTGCGTCAACTTCGATTTCTTGACCTGTTAAATAGCGATCAATTAACACTGGATGATCCGGATGTGCTTTCACCGCATTTTCCATGTAGTATAAAAGTTCTTCTTCTTTATATACAATTTCCATTGCTCTTCCACCAAGAACGTACGAAGGACGAACAAGCACCGGATAGCCGATTTCACGAGCAATATTTACAGCTTGCTCTGTTGATGTTGCCGTTTTGCCAAGCGGCTGTGGTACACCAAGACGTGCTAGTGCTTTTTCGAACTTATCGCGGTCTTCCGCTGTGTCTAAGCTCTCAAGGGATGTTCCTAGAATCTTAACACCACGTGCTTCAAGCTCTTCTGCAAGGTTAATCGCTGTTTGTCCACCAAACTGAACAACAACACCTTTTGGTTTTTCATGTTCAATAACGTGCATAACATCCTCAACTGTTAGTGGTTCAAAATACAGCTTGTCAGATGTACTAAAGTCTGTTGAGACCGTTTCTGGGTTGTTATTGACGATAATTGCTTCATATCCTGCTTCTTGGATAGCCCACACAGAGTGCACTGTTGCATAGTCGAATTCGATTCCTTGTCCGATACGGATTGGTCCTGATCCAAGCACAACAATACTTTCTTTTTCCGTTATTTCTGACTCATTTTCGTCTTCATACGTACCGTAGAAGTATGGTGTTTGTGATTCAAATTCTGCTGCACATGTGTCTACTGTTTTATAGACTGGGAAAAGCTTGTTTTCTTTGCGGAACTCGTAGACGTCACGCTCACTCATGTCCCAAAGCTTCGCAATTTCTTTATCACTAAAGCCCATTTCTTTTGCTTTTTTCAATACTGTATAGTCTTTTTCGTTTTCTTGTACTTCTTTTTCGAACTTGATAATGTTCTCCATTTTCTTTAAGAAGAAAAGATCTATCATGCTAAACTCATGAATTTGATCGATTGTGTAGCCGCGGCGAAGAGCTTCTCCAACGTAGAACAAGCGCTCATCACCTGCCGTACAAATACGTTTTTCTAACAGTTCATTGTCAATGCTTTCTGCTTCATTTAATGTAAGATGATAAACATTTGATTCAAGTGAACGCACAGCTTTTAGCAATGATTCTTCAAATGTACGACCAATTGACATTACTTCACCAGTTGCTTTCATTTGTGTGCCAAGCTTACGGTTTGCTGATTCGAACTTATCAAATGGAAAGCGAGGAATTTTCGTTACAATATAGTCTAGTGCTGGTTCAAAGCATGCATATGTTCTTCCTGTTACAGGGTTTTTCATTTCAGCAAGCGTTAACCCCACAGCAATTTTTGCTGCAAGTTTTGCAATCGGATAACCTGTCGCTTTAGACGCTAGGGCAGACGAACGGCTTACCCGCGGGTTTACTTCAATGATGTAATAGTTGAAGCTATATGGATCAAGCGCAAGCTGAACGTTACAGCCTCCTTCAATTTTTAAAGCACGAATAATTTTTAGAGAAGCATTTCTTAGAAGCTGGTATTCTCTATCGCTTAATGTTTGACTTGGTGCTACTACAATAGAGTCTCCTGTATGAATTCCCACAGGATCTATGTTTTCCATGTTACAAACAACAATTGCATTATCGTTGCTGTCACGCATTACTTCATACTCTACTTCTTTAAAGCCTGCAATACTTTTCTCAAGAAGACACTGAGTAACAGGACTTAACTTCAATCCGCTTGTGACAATTTCGTTTAGTTCTTCTTCATTATTACAAATCCCTCCGCCTGTTCCACCAAGCGTGTATGCTGGACGCACAATAACAGGGAAACCTACGCTTTCAACAAACGTACGCGCTTCTTCCAGTGTGTGAATAATCTCACTATCTGGTACAGGTTCACCAAGCTCGTTCATAAGAGAACGGAATTGCTCACGATCTTCCGCTTGTTCAATTGCCTGTAAGTTCGTTCCAAGCACTTCAACATCAAGTTCTTCTAGAATTCCTGCTTTTGATAATTCCATTGCAAGGTTTAAACCTGTCTGTCCTCCAAGCGTTGGGAGAATAGCATCTGGGCGTTCTTTACGTAAAATGGATGCTAGAAAGTCAAATGTAAGCGGCTCTAAGTATACTTTGTCAGCCATTTCTGTATCTGTCATAATTGTTGCTGGATTCGAGTTCACAAGAATAACGTTATAGCCTTCTTCTTTTAGAGCTAAACACGCCTGTGCTCCCGCATAGTCAAATTCTGCTGCTTGCCCGATGATGATTGGTCCTGATCCGATTACTAAGATTGTTTGAATGTCTACGCGTTTTGGCATGTAAGATTCCCCGCTTTCTTTTCTTCTTCCATCATTGTGATAAATTGTTCAAATAAGCTGTTTGCATCTTCAGGTCCTGGAGACGCTTCTGGGTGGAACTGAACTGTAAAAGCACGGTATTTCGTATGTTTTAATCCTTCTACACTATCATCGTTTAGTGCAATATGTGTAATCTCAAGATCTGTATTCTCTACACTTTCTTCTCGAACTGCATAGCCGTGGTTTTGAGAAGTAATCATCACTTGCTTTGTTTCAACATTTTGCACTGGGTGGTTCGCACCACGGTGACCGAATTTCATTTTTTCGGTATCTGCTCCACATGTTAAAGCGAAAAGCTGATGTCCAAGACATATTCCAAACAAAGGAATTTTCCCAAGTACTCCTTTAATCATTTCCTGTGCTTCTGGTACATCTTTTGGATCTCCAGGTCCATTTGTTAGCATAATGCCGTCGGGATTTAAGCGTAAAATTTCTTCTGCTGTTGTGTTGTACGGTACAACGATAACATCACAGTGACGCTCTGTTAGCTCTCTTAAAATGCCGTGCTTCATTCCAAAATCGACAACAACTACTTTAAAACCGCGACCAGGGCTTGGATATGGTTTCATTGTAGAAACTCGACTCACTTGATCCGTGGCAAAATCTGTGCCGCGAAGCGCTGCCGCTACTTCTTCTGGATTTTCATCCATTCCACAAATTTTCCCTTTCATTGCTCCAACCGTACGAATCTTACGTGTAAGCTTTCTTGTATCAATACCAGAAAGTCCTGGAATTCCTTTCTCTTCTAGGAACGTATGAAGTGAGTATTCACTGCGGAAATTTGATGGAAAATCGCATGTTTCTTTAACGATAAATCCTTTCACAGCTGGTGTAATGGACTCAAAATCATCTCGGTTAATTCCATAGTTTCCGATCAATGGATATGTCATTGTAACGATTTGGTCACAGTAAGAAGGATCTGAAAGAACTTCTTGATAGCCTGTCATTCCTGTGTTAAATACAACTTCCCCCATCATTTCTTTAGTGCTACCAAATCCTTCTCCAATAAATACTGTTCCATCTTCTAAAATCAACTGACGTTTCATACTGTTACACTCCCTTTTTCCCATACGCGTTTTCCATTTGCAATTGTCATAACAGGCCACCCTTTACATGTCCAATCTTTGAATGGTGTATTGCGACCCTTTGATAAAAACTCATTTGGATCAATCTTTTCTTCTTCTGTTAAGTTCACAAGCGTAAGATCTGCTATTGCGCCTTCTTCTAATGTTCCATACGGTAAGTTAAAGATTGAAGCAACTTTTTCCGTCAAAAACTCAACAAGATGTGCTAATGTTAAAACATTTTTTTCAACAAGGTTTGTATAAAGAAGCGGGAATGCTGTTTCAAGGCCTACAATACCAAATGGTGCACGTTCCATTCCAACGCTCTTTTCTTCTTCTGTATGTGGTGCATGATCTGTTGCGATGAAATCAATTGTTCCATCTAAAAGTCCTTCAATAAGAGCTTGTTGATCTTCTTTTGCTCGTAGTGGTGGGTTCATTTTAAATGATGTGTCTTGTCCTTTAATATCGTCTTCACTTAGAAGAAGATGATGTGGCGTAACTTCTGCTGTTACGTTAATTCCTGCTTTTTTTGCATCTCGGATAACGCGAACAGATTCTTTTGTACTTACATGACAAACGTGATAATGACAACCCGCCGCTTCTGCAAGAAGAACGTCCCTTGCAATATGTACGGCTTCACAAACGGATGGAATTCCGTTTAATCCTTGCTCACGAGAGTATTTCCCATCATGAACAGAGCCTTTATAAATCAATGTATTATCTTCACAGTGTGCAACGATTGGAATGTTGATTGCTGCTGCTTTTTTCATTGCTTCATACATCATACCTGCAGATTGAACGCCAACTCCGTCATCTGTTAGCGCAAATGCACCTGCTTCTTTTAGTCCTTCAAAATCTGTTAGTTCTTTTCCAGCTTGGCGAATTGTAATGGATCCGTACGGTAAAACACGCACATGTCCTTTTTCTTCAATACGATTAACAAGCCATGTCATTCCTTCTTTTGTATCTGGAACAGGTCTTGTATTTGGCATTGCTGCAACAGTTGTGAAGCCTCCTCTTGCTGCTGCAAGCGTTCCTGTCTCAATCGTTTCTTTATGCTCGCCGCCTGGCTCACGAAGGTGGATATGAGCATCAATGAACCCCGGTAAAAGAAGCTGGCCTTTTCCATCTATAATTTCAGCAGCTTCGCTTGAAATACTTTTGCTCACCTTAACAATTTTGTTTTCTTCAATGAGAACTTCTTTTTCCTCTAGTTGACCGTTATTTGTTAGTACCTTTACGTTTTTAATGAGCAATTGCATATTTCATTCCCCTTTCAGTCATTTGTAAAGAACGCGCAAGCACGCTCATTCGAATATAGACGCCGTTTTCCATTTGTTTAAAAATACGTGAGCGCGAACATTCCACAAGCTTATCGGCGATTTCAACCCCTCTATTCACTGGAGCTGGATGCATAATAATGCTTCCTTTTTTCATGTTCTTTTCTCGCTCGATTGTTAGCCCGTATTGTTCATGATAAGCACGTAGGTCTTCGTCCTCTTCATGTCTTTCAAGCTGAATGCGCAGAAGCATAACAACATCCGCTTTTTCAACTGCTTCATCTACTGTTACATATGTGCCTTCTAGTGAAGAATCTTTCCACTCGTCAGGCCCTGCTAAAAGAATATTCGCTCCTAGCTTTCCTAATATTTCGACATTGCTTCTTGCAACCCGGCTATGACGTAAGTCACCTATGATGGCTACGTTCAGTCCTTCAAAAACGCCAAACTCTTCTTTAATTGTCATAAGATCAAGCAAACATTGGGTTGGATGCTGACCACATCCGTCTCCTGCATTTATGACCGGAATTGAAATCTTTCCGATGAGATCTTTGTAATACTCATCTTCTGTATGACGAATGACAACTGCTTCTACTCCGATAGATGATAAAGTTTGCACAGTGTCATAGAGAGTTTCACCTTTTTGAACGCTTGACGTTGTTACATCAAATGGAATAACGTCGAGTCCTAGTCTTCTTTCTGCTACTTCAAAGCTTGATTTTGTGCGCGTGCTTGGTTCAAAAAATAAATTTGCAACGAACGTTTGCTTTTGAAGCTGCGTTGCATACTTACCGTGTTTCATTTTTTCTGCATTTTCAAGAAGATCTAAAATTTCCTCAACTGATAAATCAGCCATTGATACTAAATTCTTCATGTTTCTCCTCCTATTCTTTTGGAGGTGAGGAGGTTTGCTAACAAAAAACCCTCTCCATTCACAAGTTGTGTGTAAGGAAAGGGTGTTTTTAGGCTATAGCAAACCTACACACCCTTTTAAGTCTCACAGGACTTTAGTTTAAAAGGTGTAACTTTATACAATGTTTTTTTCGATTTCAATAACTTCTGCTTGTTGTGCTTCTTGCTTTTTTTTCTCTTTTGGTAATACAAGGTTTAAAACAACTCCGATGATTGCTGCAAGCGTCATCCCATCAAGTTCAAGCTGATGTGTAATTTTAAGCGTTGTGCCTCCAACTCCGATTACAAGGATGATGGATGAAATCACAAGGTTACGCTTATCACTTAAATCAACTTTCTTATCAATCATCATTTGCAATCCAGATGAAGCGATAATTCCAAAGAGTAAAATTGATACGCCTCCCATTACTGGTGATGGAATGCTTGAGATAAGAGCTGAAACCTTTCCAACGAATCCGAACAAGATTGCAATCACAGCTGCTCCGCCGATAACGAACACGCTAAATACTTTTGTAATAGCTAGCACGCCGATATTTTCTCCATATGTTGTGTTTGGAGGTCCGCCAATTAACCCAGCAATCATTGTTGCCACTCCATCTCCTAAGATTGATCGATGAAGACCAGGCTTTTTGATAAAGTCTTTTTCAACTACTTTGTTCAGTACAAACAAGTGACCAATATGTTCTGAAAGTGTCACAACTGCAATCGGAATCATGATGAGTGCTACGTGCCAAGAAAATGATGGCGTATATGACAGAAATGGGACGGAAAATTCAGGCCTCGCAATCCAACTTGCTTCTTGTACTTGTTTAAAATCAACAAGTCCTTGCGCTAAAGCGAAGACGTAGCCGACAATAAGTCCGATAAGAACTGGGATTAAGCCAAGAAAGCCTTTAAAGTATGTTGAAGCAATGACTGTAACTCCTAACGTCACAAGTGCTACAAGTAAAAACTTGCCGTTGTAGTTTCCATCGCTATCATTCATTGCCATGTTCACCGCCGAGCCAGCTAAGCTAAGACCGATTACCATAATTACTGGACCAACAACAACAGGTGGTAAAAGCTTCATAATCCAATTTACGCCTGTTTTTTTAATAAGAAGAGCAACAATAGCATAAATCACACCAGCTAAAAATGTCCCAAACATCGCTCCTTGAATCCCATCGCTTGCTTGAGCCGCAATGAGAGGCGCGATAAAGGCAAACGATGAACCAAGATATGCGGGAACTTGCCCTTTTGTGATAAGCAAAAATGTCAGTGTTCCAATTCCGCTTGAGATCAGCGCTATTGAAGGACTTAGCCCAACAAGGAATGGTACAAGTACCGTTGATCCAAACATAGCAAACAAATGCTGTAAGCTGAGGGGCAACCATTTGCTTAAAGGTGGCTTTTCCTGTACACCAATCGTTTGTTTTTTCATCTTTTTCTCTCCTTAAATAAAAAACCTCTTTACACCGGAGGGCATAAAGAGGCGATGATAGACGTATCCTATCACACCACCTTTATGAGCCTCACAGGACTCCGTTTAAAAGGAGGTTTTTTACGTTTATTATTTTTCCATAATTGTTACTTCATCAAGTTCGTCTACTTCTTTCAGCTTGACCGTTACTTTTTCACTCTTAGATGTTGGAATGTTCTTTCCAACATAGTCAGCGCGAATCGGAAGCTCTCTATGGCCTCGATCAGCAAGCACAGCAAGTTGAATTTGAGATGGTCGACCAATATCCACAAGTGCATCCATTGCAGCTCTTACTGTTCGACCTGTATAAAGGACATCGTCTACAACAACGACAGTCTTGTTTGATACCTCTACAGGAATGTCAGAACCTTTTACAAGCGGTTCATTTGTTTCTGTTGCTTTTGATAAATCATCACGGTAAAGAGTAATATCAAGCTCTCCTACTGGAATTGGCTTTCCTTCGATTTGTTCTATTCGTTCAGCAAGCCTATTTGCAAGGTAAATGCCTCGTGTTTTAATGCCAACAAGAACGCATTCTTGAATGCCTTTGTTTCTTTCAATAATTTCATGAGCAATACGTGTCAAAGCTCTTCTGATTGCTTGCTCATCTAGTACGTTTGCTTTAATTCCCACCTGCGTTCACCTCACTTCTTCATTCCATAAAAAAAGCATCCTCTTTGTCCGTGACTGAGAGGATGCCGGGTATAGTAAGCTTGCAGACGCCTGCTGCATCTGCGGTCCGTTTCCTTCTCAGCCTCACAGGACTGATGTTAAAGGGTCTTATTTAACTACTTAAGATTATGTCACCATTATAAGAGTTTGTCAACTTCTTTTTGCTAATAAATCAAGTAAGTCGCTGAACTCTTCAGGAAGCGGCGCTTCAAACTCTTTGTATTCTCCTGTACGCGGATGATCAAATCCTAAAATGCCCGCATGTAACGCTTGTCCGTCAATATCAAGAGTCTTTTTTGGTCCATATTTTGGATCTCCAGCAAGTGGGAAGCCAATATATTTCATATGAACACGAATTTGATGTGTACGACCTGTTTCAAGCTGACATTCTACAAAAGTGAAATCTTTAAATCTTTCGAGCACTTTGAAATGTGTAACAGCATCACGGCTGTTTTCATTTGTAACTGTCATGCTTTGACGATCTTTCTTATCACGGCCAATTGGTGCGTCAATTGTGCCGTTTTCATGAGCAATTTCTCCATGGACAATTGCTTTATATCGTCTTGTTACCGTTTTAGCAACAAGCTGACTTACTAATGATTCGTGTGCTAAATCATTTTTAGCAACCATTAAAAGGCCTGACGTATCTTTATCAATGCGATGAACGATACCTGGGCGCATAACGCCATTAATACCTGAAAGGTCTTTACAATGAGCCATAAGCCCATTTACAAGCGTTCCTGATACATGACCAGGCGCAGGATGTACAACCATGCCACGCGGTTTATTTACAACAAGCACGTCTTCATCTTCATAATAAATGTCTAAATCCATTTCTTCCGGAACAACATCAAGCGGCTCTGGCTCTGGAATTTCAATAACAATCGTATCATTTACTTTTACTTTGTAGTTTCCTTTAGCCTTGCTTTCATTTACTTTGACGTTTCCATCTTTAATCCACTGCTGAATTTGCGTTCTTGATCCTTCAATCGAAGAAGAAAGTACTTTATCAAGCCTTTGTCCTGCTTGACTTTCTTCCATACTTAACGTAATAACTTCCATTTATTTTGACTCCTTTTTTCCATCAAATAAAGTAAACACACATACAAGAATAACTCCTATCACAAGTGCAGAATCTGCAATGTTGAAGATTGGATAGTTGTAAGAAAAAATGTATGTATCAATAAAATCGACAACTTCTTTACGTACGACACGGTCGATAAAATTTCCAATAGCTCCCCCAAGCATAAAAGCAAGTGCTACTTTAAGACGCGCTTCTTTTTTGCCTAGTTTTTGTATATAAACAATGATTGCTCCAATCACGATAATCGTGATGAGGTAAAAAAACCACATCTTCCCTTCTAGTATTCCCCATGCCGCTCCTCTGTTGCGATGGGATGTAATGTAAAAGAAATTTTCAATTACCGTAATGCTTTCTCCATACTCCATTTTTTGAACGACAATCCATTTTGTTAATTGATCAAGCGCAATAACAAATAGAGCAATCAAATAGTACCACACAGCCGCTCCTCCTTCTCTAGTTACCTTTTCACCCTTCCTAAAAATAAGAAGAACCCTACTTCAAACGATAGGGAAAAAGGAAAAGGCGTTTCTCTGCCAGTATTTTGACGAATTTATTACCATTATGAATTTTAGCACAAGTTGGCCTCTATTTGAAATTCAAATTTAAAAGTGTCCTTTTTTAACCCATTAAAAAAAGTTAGAAGCTTAAGTGCTACTTCTAACTCTTTTATCGCCATTTTAATGATATATAATTTCTTCTTCTGTGCGGGCTGTTGGCAGAGCTGAAAGCTTATGATAAGGAATTTGTGCCCCTGTGCTCTCATCAACACCAAAAACACCAATTTCCAACTTTAAAAGCGCTCGTTCAACATCATCTAAATCATCTTGGATATATTGTCTAACTTGTGGGTTCGTACTAGCGGTATTTCGGTATAAACTCTGCCTAAGCTCATCACGCATTACAAGTAATTCATGTCTAATGCTCTCATACATGCTATCCCCCATCCCTGCTGTTAAAGTCGTTGTTAAGAGTAGTTATAGTGTGACCGGTTGGGACGTAAAATGTGCAACACAACTTTTTCCTTAAAGACAGTAAAAAAAGCCTTTTATCCATAAAAAAACCTCCGCATAGAAACGGAGGTTTTTTAACATTATGCTTCTTTAATTTCCATATTGCCTACAATGCTTGCGCAGCGTGTGCAAAGTGTTGGATGATTCTTGTTTTCTCCAACCTCTTTTGTCACTGTCCAGCAGCGTTCGCATGTTTCACCTTCGGCTTTTTCTACTGTGATTGCTACTTCATCAAAACGAGCTGCATTTTCAGGAGCTTCGTCTTTATTCCCAGCAATCTCAAGATCTGAAACGATGAAAATTTGTTTCAAGTCTTCTTTAATAGAAGAAAGAAGCTCTTTTGTTGTTTCACTTGGATATAGTGTTACTTTAGCTGTTAATGATTTACCAATCACTTTTTCATTACGAGCTACTTCAAGTGCTTTTAACACATCATCACGAAGCGTTAAGAAACTGCTCCATTTTGTTAAAAGCTCCTCTGCACCTTGTACAACAAACTCTTCTGGCATATCTGTTAGCTGTACGCTTTCTTCTTCCACCGCTGGGATATGTGCCCACACTTCGTCAGCTGTATGAGCTAAAATTGGAGATACAAGTTTTGTTAGGGCAACAAGAGAATCATACAGAACGGTTTGAATTGCACGACGATCATGGCTGCTTTCTTCTTCAATATAAAGAATATCTTTTGCAAAATCTAGGTAGAATGAGCTCATATCAATTGTGCAGAAGTTATGAACAGCTTGGTAAACAGAAGCAAATTCATAATTATCGTAGCCTGCTTTTACGTTTTTGATGAGCTCATTTAATTTAGCCATCATGTAGCGATCAACTTCACGCAAGTTTTCCATCTCAACGCGATGTTCACTTGGGTTAAAGTCTGCTAAGTTTCCTAAAAGGAAGCGGAACGTATTGCGGATTTTACGATATACTTCAGCAACTTGTTTTAAAATTTCATCTGAAACGCGCACGTCTGCTTGATAGTCAACAGATGCAACCCATAGGCGGAGAATATCTGCTCCAAGCTGCTTCATGACTTTTGCAGGTACAACAACGTTTCCGATTGATTTACTCATTTTACGTCCTTGACCATCTAGAGCAAATCCGTGGCTTAATACGCCTTTATATGGAGCTTTTCCTGTTACAGCAACAGCTGTTGAAAGAGATGAGTTGAACCAACCGCGATACTGGTCAGAGCCTTCTAAGTAAAGGTCTGCTGGACGCACAAGGTCTTCTCTTTCTTCAAGAACAGCTTGATGTGATGAACCTGAGTCAAACCAAACGTCCATAATATCTTGTTCTTTTGTAAATTCACCGTTCGGGCTTCCTGGGTGTGTAAATCCTTCTGGCAGAAGTTCTTTTGCAGTACGTTCAAACCATACATTTGAACCATGTTCTCTAAATAAGCTTGATACGTGTTCAATTGTTTCATCTGTAATAATAGAGTCGCCGT
This sequence comes from Priestia filamentosa, assembly GCF_900177535.1. Taxonomy (NCBI): domain Bacteria; kingdom Bacillati; phylum Bacillota; class Bacilli; order Caryophanales; family Bacillaceae; genus Priestia; species Priestia filamentosa. The sequence goes on along the minus strand of NZ_FXAJ01000001.1, from coordinate 637,829 downwards.
TTTCTGCGTAGAACACAGGAATTGGAACACCCCATGCACGCTGACGAGAAATACACCAGTCACCACGGTCACGTACCATGTTATGAAGACGAGTTTCTCCCCATTTTGGCGTCCATTCTGTTTCTTTAATTGCATCTAGTAATTCGCTGCGGAAGTCTTTAATTGATGCAAACCATTGTGCCGTTGCTCTAAAGATTGTTGGTTTCTTCGTACGCCAGTCATGCGGATATGAGTGAGTAATGAACGATAATTTTACGAGTGCTCCAACTTCTTCAAGTTTATCAACAATTGGTTTGTTCGCTTTATCATAGAATAATCCAGCAAACTCGCCTGCTTCTTCTGTCATAACCCCTTTTGCATCAACAGGGCATAGTACTTCAAGTCCGTATTTTTGACTTACGATAAAGTCATCTTCCCCGTGTCCTGGTGCTGTATGAACGCATCCAGTACCAGCATCAGTTGTAACGTGCTCACCTAACATGATTAGGGAATCACGGCCGTATAGCGGATGTGAAGCAGTGATGTTTTCAAGCTCTGTTCCTTTTAGAGTGCGAACAACTTTGTACTCATCCCACTCTACTTCTTTTGTAAACGATTCAACAAGGTCTGAAGCAATAACATATTTGCTCCCGTTTGCTTCAACAATGCTGTACTCAAGCGCTGGGTGAACCGAAATTCCAAGGTTAGCTGGCATTGTCCAAGGAGTTGTTGTCCAGATGACAAACTTCTCATCTGTTAGAACGCCTTTTCCGTCTTTTACATCAAAAGCGACATAGATAGATGGTGAACGTTTGTCTTGATATTCGATTTCTGCTTCTGCTAGTGCTGATTCACTTGAAGGAGACCAGTATACAGGTTTAAGACCTTTATAAATGTAGCCTTTTTTCGCCATTTCCCCAAAAACACGAATTTGCTGTGCTTCATACTGCGGCTCAAGCGTTACATATGGATTTTCCCAATCACCGCGAACCCCAAGTGCTTTAAATTGTTCGCGCTGTCCATCAATTTGCTGCCAAGCGTATTCTTCACAAAGCTTGCGGAACTCAGCAATGCTCATCTCTTTACGCTTTACACCTTTTTTCGTTAAAGCTGTCTCAATAGGTAAACCGTGCGTATCCCAACCAGGTACGTATGGAGCGTGGAAACCAGCCATTGATTTATAACGTACAATAAAGTCTTTTAATACTTTATTTAACGCATGCCCCATATGAATATCTCCGTTTGCATATGGAGGTCCATCATGTAAAACGAAGAACGGACGACCTTTTGTGCGTTCCTGTACTTTTTCGTAAATACTCATTTCTTCCCATTTCTTCTGCATTTCCGGCTCTCGCTTTGGAAGATTACCACGCATTGGAAACTCTGTTTTCGGCATTAAAAGCGTTTGTTTATATTCCATTTCCTTACCTCCACCTTCTAGTCATTTCCTATAAACGCTCGTTACGGCATAAAAAAAGAAACCAACTCATCCCCATGAAGGGGCGAGAAGGTTTCCCGCGGTACCACCCTAATTGATTCGTTGACGATAGAAAAAAGTCAGCTCATCCTCTTTCACATTCTTAACGCGAATGAAACGCCATTGTTTACTATAAGTTCAACATGGAACTCCAGGGTGATGTTCATTTCTTTTTTGATATCAGGCTTGCACCATCCCTGACTCGCTTGATCATAATTGAAAAGAAATTACTGTCCCTTTCTTCGTCTGTAGGGTAATCGAGCATTTTATTGAGTATTATATGATAATTCTCCTTGAGATGTCAAGATTTCTTCATAAGAAAGGGCGTTATTCGCCTTTCTCTCCGTCAACATCCTCACCAGCTGCAACCATTTGATAATCCATCATATGATCCCAGTCATCATTATCCAACATCTCAAGCTGTGCTTCAATAAGCATACGGAATCTTGTACGATATACTTTTGATTGCTTTTTCAGTTCTTCAATATCAAGCATAATTTTGCGAGATTTAGCAAGAGACTCATTAATAATACGATCCGCATTTTTCTCTGCTTCTTTAATGATAAGCTTTCCTTCTTTTTGAGCATTGCGTTTAACGTCTTCTGCTGTTTCCTGCGCAATTAAAATTGATTTGTTTAGCGTTTCTTCAATGTTTGTAAAATGACCAAGCTTTTCTGTTAGTTCATGAACTCGTTCTTCAATTTCTTTTTTCTCTCGAATAACTTGCTCATAGTCTTTAATAATTTGATCTAAAAATTCGTTTACTTCATCTTCATCATATCCACGAAATCCTCTGTTGAATTCTTTATTGTGAATATCTAAAGGTGTTAAAGGCACAAGAGCCACCTCCATCAATTAAGTTCATAGTTAAATTTGTATATTTCACTACAGCGTTTTCGCTGTTACCAAATAAGGCTATCTAAACTACACATTGTCATATTCAACATTTTACATCACATTCCTGCCTTATTTAACAATTATTTTAGTTTACCAACCGTTATTCGCCATTTTTCTTTCTTTGTCTTTCCGTTAATGCTAACAACACGAGCTCGTCCATGCCCTTTTAAAGAAAGAGTATCTCCTTCATTACATTCAAAAGAAGGTTGTTCAAGCGTTTTCCAGTTCACTTTAGCATGTCCACCATTAATAAGAGTTTGAACTTTTTGCCGAGATATGTTGTGGATGGAAGAGAGAACAGCATCAAGACGAAGTGATGAAACCGTCGTTTCTTTCAGTTCTAATTCTTCTTTGTTGTCCATTACGCTGTTTAGCGGTTTGGTTTGTAACGATACAGACGTTTTTCCCATTTTTGAAATGTTCATTTTCACAAAGGAAGACATCTCCCGAGCTACAATAAACTGAATCCGCTCTTCTCCAGCAATAATATCTCCATACTTTGAACGTCTAAGTCCAACAGACATTAGAGTGCCAAGTACGTGTCGATGCTCTAGTGTGACAAACTTTGACGCGTACTTGACTTCAAAAAGTTCAAGCTCATAGTCTTCTTCACTTGGCTCATAATAGCTTGGAAATAAAAGCGCACGCTTTCTTTCTGCCCCTTCATAGCCACCAAAAAAAGAAACTTTTACGTCCCCTTCACTTCCGATAATTGTATGCACAATATCCTGTTCACGGGGATCTAAAAAGTCTGTGAGCTTTGGGCTATATTGATTTAATACTTGCCCTTGCCACTCTAACACAGCGTCAACGAACTCGTGCTCTTCTTTTCTGAAATGCTGATAAAGTTCTGTCATTATACCACTCTGCTTGCTTTAAAATTTATAAAAACATCATAAACACTTGGTGCAATCCAATGCGAGCCAAATTTAGAACGAAAAACGCTACAATTGGTGAAATATCGATCATTCCAAGCGGTGGAATGATACGTCTAAACACTTCCAAATATGGCTCACAAATGCGCCCTAAAAACTGACCAACAGCATTTTCTCTCAAATTAGGAACCCATGACATTAATACATAAATGATTAAGGCCCATGTGTAGATTTGAATCACATTATCTAAAATATTTAATATTAACAGAGCTACCACCTCTTATTATTGGTTACTTGTTCTTCACCTACGTCACTAATGGCTCCTGTAACGTCAACGTTGTCTGGTGTACATAGGAAAATATTCGTTCCTACTTTTTGAATATCTCCGCCTAATGCATAAACTGTTCCACTTAAAAAGTCTACAATGCGCACGCCTTGATCGCGGGAAATGCGCTGCAAATTTACTACAACTGCTTTTCGGTTTTTTAAATGATCTGTAATATCCTGTGCTTCCGCATACATTCGTGGCTCAAAAAGCACCACTTTTGAAGATTTTTGTACGCTTTGAAGACTGATAACATTTTGATTTTGGTTTTGCGTTTGCTGTTTCATCTCTCTTGGCTCTTGCTCCCTTGGTTCTTCCTCATATCTTCTTTGCTCATATTCTTCCTCTACATATTCATCTTCTTCAAGAGCAAAAAAGTTTTTGAACTTACTTTTCATTCCCATTGTTCTACCTCTCCTTCTTAAAATTCTTTTCCAACAAGCGAGGTTCCGATACGAACAAAAGTTGCGCCTTCTTCAACAGCTATCTCATAGTCATTGCTCATGCCCATTGATAACTCTGTGCAAGGTGCGGATGGAAGATTTAGAGCTGTAATTTTTTCTTTTAACAGTCGAAGTTCATAAAAGTAGTGTCTTAGCTTCTCTTGATCTTCAATGTGCGGAGCCATTGTCATGAGGCCTATCACTTCAATTTTCTGAAAGTCTGACAGCTTTTGCACGAATGGAATAACCTCTTCTTTTTTTAAACCGTGCTTTGTTTCCTCATTCGATACATTGACTTGAATAAAACATTTTACAGGGTGTTCCGCTCGTTTCTCTATTTCTTTTGCAAGAGACAAACGATCCAAAGAGTGAAGATAGTCGATTTTATCAATAACATCTTTCACTTTACGCGTCTGCAGGGAACCAATAAAGTGCCAAACAGCTTCTTCACCAAGCGTTTCATATTTGTCTAGAAATCCTTCATTGCGGTTTTCTCCTAAATGAACCACGCCAGCGTCTAACGCTTTTTGAGCTGTTTCTTTTGAAACATACTTTGTCACAGCAACGAGTTTTACTTCGTCAATGTTACGGTTAGCGCGCTCACACGCTGCCTTTATTTTGCTATGTATATGTGCGGCATTTTGTGCAACGTTCACAGGTTGACACTCTCCTTATATCCAATAAAACTAAACATTCTTCCTGTTTTTCCTTCATCACGGCGATGTGAAAAAAATGTTTCACTTTCACAGCTTGTACAGCGTGAGGAAAGAAGAATATTTTCTTCTGCAATTCCTGCTTGTAAAAGCAAATGCTTGTTCACTTTTTGCAAGTTCAGCGTATACTGACCTTTTTCAACTTCATTATACGCACTTCCTGACCTATCATCTAGCACCGTTTTTACTAAATCAATAACTTCATCATTTACAATATAGCAACATTCGCCAATTGATGGTCCGATAGTAACAAAAATCTCACTCTCTCGTATTCCTTCACTTTTAAAAGCGGAAATCATCTCTCCTGCAATGTTTCCAACTGTACCACGCCATCCTGCATGAGCAAGACCAATACAGTGGTAATTCGGAGCTATAAAATATAGCGGCACACAGTCTGCGAAACAAAGCGAAAGTAAAACAGATGGATCTTTTGTATAAATACCATCACACTTTGCGATGCCGTCACTGTAGCTTTGTGTTCCTTTACCTTTATCATTCATCGTTACTTTCTGAATAGTTGTGCCGTGAACTTGTTCTGCACATACCCAGCTTTCGAGTGGAAATGACAATTGTTCTGCTACAATATGACGATTTTTAACAACGTCTTTTGCACTATCATTCACATGTAGACCAAGATTTAAGCTCTCATAAGGGGGAGAACTTACTCCACCCTTTTTTGTTGTAAATCCAGCCGTTAAGTTGGCATACTTACTTTCCCACGGCTCTAACGATAAAAGGGTTTCTTTCTTACTTTTTACAAACGGTTCCATTTATTATCAATCCACACTTCCCCTTATTATAAGCATAGCTTTTTCTCATTGTAACACAGTTTGTTATCATCTGTTGACTAAAAAGTGCGCTCTATTCACTAGGAAATTCAGAGGCTTTTTTATAGCGAACTAAAATAACATCTGAGCCAATTTTTACTATACTTCGCCATGGAATAACAATTTCCTCTTCTTTTGTAAACATACTTAACATTCGATTTGAACCTTGAATAATAATCGAATAGATTTTCCCTGTTGAAACGTCAATATCCACATCCCCAATGTTCCCTAACCGCTTTCCATCTGATACGTTCACAACGTCTTTTGTCTGAAATTCTGAGATTCGGATCATCTCTTTCTCCCCTTTATACCCTTTTTACTATATATATGGGACGCGTTGTAAAAACAGAAGTTAATCCGATAAAAAAAGCGGTTAAGACTAGTCTTAACCGCTTTTTTTGCACTTAGTTCTGAATATTTTTGTTCATTTGTTTAATAGCTGCTTTTTCGAGCCTTGAAACTTGAGCTTGCGAGATCCCAATTTCCTCAGCAACTTCCATTTGAGTTTTCCCTTGAAAAAACCGCTTGCGCAAAATCAATTTTTCACGCTCGTTTAATCTTCTCATTCCTTCTTTAAGGGCAATTTCTTCAATCCAGCTTGTATCTTTGTTACGGTCATCACTAAGTTGATCCATTACATAGATTGGGTCGCCCCCATCGTTATAAATTGGCTCAAATAGCGAGACAGGATCTTGAATCGCGTCAAGGGCAAAAACAATTTCTTCATGTGAAACATCGAGCACTTTTGCAATTTCTTCTGCTGTTGGTTCTTTAGAAGTTTCACCAATGATTTTCTCTCTCACTTGCAACGCTTTATACGCAATATCACGCAGTGATCTTGAAACCCGTATCGGATTGTTATCGCGCAAGTAGCGACGAATCTCCCCGATAATCATCGGTACGGCATATGTGGAAAACTTAACGTTTTGGCTAAGATCAAAATTATCAATAGATTTCATGAGACCGATGCATCCAACTTGAAACAAATCGTCGACATATTCACCACGATTGTTAAACCGTTGAATGACGCTTAGCACAAGGCGCAAATTTCCGTTTACAAGCGTTTCTCTAGCGCTAGTATCACCGCTTTGCATGCTTTTAAAAAGCTTGCGCATTTCTTCATTTTTTAGTACAGGTAGTTTTGCAGTATCAACGCCGCATATTTCTACTTTGTTTCTTGCCAATGGTGACCCTCCTATCAGGAGATGATGTTCAAAATTCAGTATCTCCTTGAAAGGAAAAAATATGCACGTAGGGATGGTACGAAAAATGAGAACAAGGAACAAAAGGGCATTATATATACATTCCACTGTTTTTATTTCTAAATTTCGAAATATTAAAAGAAAAGCGAGAAGGCTTAATTCCCTCTCGCTACACCATTTTATTAAATTCTTTTTGCAACCTTTTAATTATTCGCTTCTCAAGTCTTGAAATATAGGACTGTGAAATCCCCAGCATATCAGCAACATCTTTTTGGGTTTTTTCTTCATCTCCTCTTAAACCAAAGCGAAGTTCCATAATTTGTTTCTCTCGATCTGTTAATTGATGAAGAGCTTTTAAAAGCAGTTTCCGATCAACGGTTGCTTCCAAATCCTTTGTAATAATATCGTCTTCTGTTCCTAAAATATCAGAGAGAAGAAGTTCATTACCGTCCCAATCAATATTTAATGGTTCGTCAAACGATACTTCTGAACGAAGCTTATTATTACGTCGCAAATACATAAGAATTTCGTTTTCAATACAGCGTGAAGCATATGTGGCAAGCTTAATTTTCTTTTCTGGATTAAATGTGTTAACTGCTTTAATAAGGCCGATTGTCCCAATGCTTATTAAGTCTTCAATATTTATCCCTGTGTTTTCAAATTTACGAGCGATATACACAACAAGTCGCAAGTTACGCTCAATAAGAATCGAACGGGCTGCTTCATCTCCATTCGGAAGCTTTGTAAGTAAAACAGCTTCTTCTTCCTTAGAAAGTGGAGGCGGTAGTGCTTCACTTCCCCCTATATAGTAGACTTCATCTGTTTTTAAACCAAGCTTAATTAAGAGTTTGTACCACCATAATCGCAAGCGAATTTTATATGTAGCCATTTTTTTGCCCCTTTCTTCTCTCAAATTAAGAAACGTTTGATACAACAATCATTTTTGGATGAACAATACATTCATACGCTTTTTCAGGTGAAAGCTCGACAGGACTTATGCCAACGAGAACTCGTTTTACTTTCATTTCTTCATCTTGATATTGAAAGGTTACAAAGTCAGGCTTTAAAGCTAACAACAGCTGACTCGAACTACCAACACTTCTGTACGGAACAAAGCGAATACGGTTTGTCCATTCTACAGGTAGTTCATCATAAAGATGATCTTCATCAAGACTTGATGTTAACTCAAGAAGCTTTGAAGGGACGATTTCACTCATTAGCTCTTTTACAGCAATCATAACAGGCGTTTTTGTCAACGGTTCTGTAAGCTGATTTCCGCTGTCAATCAGCCCTTTTGCCTCTACTCTTTGTCCATTAATATGAATTGTCACTGGAATCAATTCATCATAAAGCACTTTTCTCGTTTGCAATCCTTCTACTCTCTTTTTGGAAAAATAAAAAAGAACAGGGAATGTGAGAACAATAAAAACCCAACTCACAGGATCTCCAAAACTTGCTGAATGAGGAGCTGCAGCAGCTTGGAAAATAAGCGTGTCTGAGAACATAAAGTGAAGACCCATCAATCCTCCTCCAACCGTAAAAGTAGCAAAATAGAATGTTAATAAACTCTCAATCAAGTAGCGGAGGCGAACAAAACCAAAAGCAACAAGGACCATTACAACCGAAAAAGTGAGTTTTCCCCCATAGTGTTCTGCAAAAGGAGCTGCATCTGTAAATAAAAGAATGACAATCAATGATCCAATAAAAGCTCCAAGAAGCAGTCTCCACCATTTAAAAGACCTCTTTAAAAGAACCGCACAAAGCAGCAGAAGTAGCGCATCAAATAGAAAGTTTAGCAGCCATATTAAATCAAGATAAATGGCCAACTCTGTTCCACTCCTCCCTCTTATTCTTCTTTTGTTATGAATTAGTATAAAACACTGTCCCACCAAAGTCTGTCAGTTCATGATGAGAGAAAGAAGTAATTTTGACGTTTTTTTGCTCATTTTGTTTTCTTCTCAAATAAAAAAATCCCGAGAGGATTTCCTCTCGGGATTTTTTTATTATGCTTAACGACGACGGTTACGGTTTCGTAAGAATGTCGGAATATCTAGCGCATCATCAGATTGAGATGGCTGTGAAGAAGGACGGCTATACTCTTGTTGAGAAGTTGGCTGTTCTTCACGCTTTGGCGCAGGCTCGCGTTTTAAAGGCTCACGCTTCGGCTGTTCACGCTCATATTTTTGAGATAGTGGTGGACGTGATTGCTGTGCTGCTTTTGTAAGATTTGAATCATCAAACCCTGTCGCAATAACTGTAACAACAATCTCATCTTTTAAGCTTTCATTGATAACCGATCCGAAAATCATGTTTACTTCTTGATCTGATGCAGAAGCAACAATATCAGCGGATTCTTGAACTTCATAAAGGCTTAAGTTTGTCCCACCTGTAATATTCATAAGAACCCCTTGCGCTCCATCAATAGATGTTTCAAGAAGCGGACTTGAAATCGCTTTTTTCGCTGCTTCCGCTGCACGATTTTCTCCTGTTGCAATTCCAATACCCATTAAAGCAGATCCTCTGTTAGACATAATTGTTTTTACGTCTGCAAAGTCTAAGTTGATAAGACCAGGAACAGCGATTAAATCCGAGATACCTTGTACACCTTGACGAAGTACGTTATCTGCTTCACGGAATGCTTCAAGCATTGGCGTGTTTTTATCAACGATTTCAAGAAGACGGTCATTTGGAATAACAATTAGCGTATCTACCGCTTCTTTCATTGATTGAATACCGCCTGCAGCTTGTGTTGCACGTTTTTTTCCTTCAAACGTAAATGGACGTGTTACAACACCAACTGTTAAAGCACCTTCTTCTTTTGCGATTTGAGCGATAACAGGAGCAGCACCCGTTCCTGTTCCACCACCCATACCAGCTGTAACAAATACCATATCAGCGCCTCTTAACGCTTCTTGAATTTGCTCTTTACTTTCTTCCGCTGCTTTTTTACCAACTTCAGGATTAGCTCCAGCTCCTAATCCTCTCGTTAACTTTGCACCGATTTGCATTTTTACTTCTGCTTTTGATAGATTTAAGGCTTGAGAATCTGTGTTAACAGCAATAAATTCTACACCTTGTACACCGTGTTCAATCATGCGGTTTACAGCGTTGTTACCGCCGCCACCTACACCGATAACCTTTATTGTTGCTAATTGATCCACATTTGTATCAAATTCCAACATCTTAAGTTCCTCCTAATTCTAGAAATTACGTTGCTTTTAATCAAAGAAATATCCGAAAAATCGTTTCATCCGATTTGATAAGTTCTTTTCATTTTTCGGCTTCTGCTTTGAATTTGAGTTTGGGTTTGAGTTTATTTTTGCGTTTGGTTTTGGTTTTGGCTGTTGAGGAACCATTATTTCTTCCTCAACCATTTCTTCTTGAATAGGTGTACTAATATCCCGTCCTTGAATTTTTGCATTTTTATAAGCGAACTTTATTAGGCCAACACCTGTTGTAAAATGTGGTTCTCTTACTCCAATGTAATCAGGCATTGCAAGTCTTACATTGTTTTCAAGTACCACTTCTGCCAGTTCAAGAACTCCCGGCATAGAAGCGACACCACCTGTTAGTACATATCCTCCTGGAACATCTTTGAATCCTAAATTGTTTACTTCCTGGACAACCATATCAAAGATTTCCTCTAGTCTCGCTTCGATAATGTCAGCGATTTCTAGTTGGTTGAACTGCTGATGTTGATCACTTCCAATAATCGGTACACTGAATACTTCTTCTTCTGATGCATGATCATAAAATCCATGGCCGTGAGCACGCTTAATTTTTTCTGCATCTTCTGTTGAAGTTCTAAGACCAATTGAAAGGTCTTTTGTGATATGTTCCCCACCAATTGGAATAATTCCTGTAGCTTGTAAATGTCCTTTGCTGAAAACAGAAACGGTTGTTGATCCGCCTCCCATATCAATCATTGCGACACCAAGATTTTTTTCATCCCGAGAAAGAGCAATTGAACCTGCTGCTAGTGGTTGCAAGCAAATATCCGTAATCTCAAGTCCTGCTCTCTCTACACAGCGTAAAAAGTTATGTAACACGGTCTTCGATCCCGTAATAATCGTGCCTTCCATCTCAAGACGGACGCCTAGCATTCCTCTAGGATCTGTAATCCCCTCTAGTCCGTCTACAATGAACTGTCTTGGAATAACATCGATAATTTCACGGTCAGGAGGAATAGACATAACTTGCGCTGCGTCAATAACACGTGCAATATCGCTATTCATAATTTCCCGATTCTCGCTTGAAACAGCTACAACTCCGTGACAATCTTGTAATCTTACATGGTTTCCGCTAACGCCAACAACAACGCGATGAATCTCCATACCTACCATACGCTCTGCTTGTTGGACAGCCTTCTTTATCGAATGAACGGTTTCATCTATATCAACAATCGACCCTTTATTAAGTCCACTAGATTCCACGTTTCCAACACCAATGATATTTAGTGAATCATCACTCATTTCACCGATGATTACTTTCACACTGGATGTACCGATGTCAAGACTTACGAAAATCTCATTGCTGTTCATTCTCTGGCACCTCCCTTAACACTTCAATCCTACTTTTTTAGGAGAACAACAATTATATTTATCATATGAAACTATTCAACATATAGCTCTTTTTCCCTTTTGTGAATTGAATTTTTTTATCTTTTTTGTTTAAATAACCGTTATTTTTAATAGAGTTAGATCATAACAAGAATTTACTATTAAATAAGTGTAAAAGATTCGTAAACCTATTAAATATTAGTCTACACTAATATGAACGGCTAGAAAAGTGTAACTTACGCCCAATTGGGTATTATAAAACAAAGAAAGAGTAAAAAACACCGAAAAATAAATCTACCGCATTTTCCCAGATCTCTTCACTTATTTTGTTCCCTTAGAAACAGTAGTTATAACGAGCTAATTATAGAACGATACTCCCTTTAAAAGGTTTCACTTTTCCTACTGGGCTTCTTCTGCTTCATCTTCTTTTTTATCGTCTTTAAAGTATGGGTCGTAAAGTCCGTCATATACTTCAAAATCAATGACTCCTGCCGCTTCTGGTCCTAACTCACTAACGATTTGTGGATAAGCTAAAATTTTCTTTGATAAATCTTCAATATTTGCCGTTACTTCAAAACCATCATTCATATAAAGCGTGATAAACATTTTGTTTACATCTGTTGGAGTATACTCAATTTCTGAAATTGAATGCGCAATGCTGTCTGGAATCTTAATCAGTTCTTTGATCATTTCTTCCAAACGTTCGCCATTATTCCAACCTACTAAGAGCGGTGCATCCCCATGGGTATCTTCCCCTTGATTAGATTTTAAGATCTCTCCGTTTTCTAAGATAGGGATGAATTTCCCGTCATCAGCTACGTAAGCAACACGATCATACTCTTTCACATGAATATTGATTTTGTTAGGAAAAGCCTTCTCAATAGAAGCACTCTTAATTTGCGTATTTTCTTTAATTTTTTTGCTAACATCATCTGAATCAACGCTAAAAAAGCTCGTATGTGTTGATAAATCGCTCGCTTTAATAATTTCTTTTTTGGATGTGTACTCGTTTCCTTCGACGTTAATCTTAGCCACGTTACTAAGCGACGACTGTGTGTAAAGAATAAACAAGATCAGGATAAAAAAAACGGACATATATATAATAAGTCTCCGATTAGCTCTTGATTTTCTTTGTTCCTTTAGCTTAGGTAAACGATCTTCCAAATTTACTACTTTGCGTTTATCCATGTTCATTCACCCTATATAGCTTAGTCATACAAGCAAGAGCCTGTACATATTACTAACATTATAGCACATACAGCACGCCTAAAAACGATATTCTCGCAATCGATTCTTCGTACGTGTAAGAAAAGGATTGTGTTTTGTTCCTTTATTAGAGCAAGGAAAAAGACCACTTTCTTCAAGTGATCAAAAGAATTAAAAAGTTGCATCCCTCTAATTTGCGATATAAGGGAAAGCCAATTACTCACTTTCCCTTTCTTTCACACTTTCAAACAGCTTTTCTCATGTCTTTATTCCTTTTGTTACGGTAAATGATTTAGCTCACAATTTCAACTTCTGTGTGCATTTCAATGCCTTCTTTTTCTTTTATTGTCTTTTGAATATACGTGATAAGATCCACAACATCCTGTGCTGTTGCACTTCCTGTATTCACAATAAAGTTCGCATGAAGGTCACTTACTTTTGCTCCACCGATTTCATATCCTTTTAAGCCATTCTTTTCAATGAGCTCTCCTGCATAGTTTGGAAGCGGATTTCTGAAAATACTTCCTGCACAGGGAAAATTCCATGGCTGCGTTTCTTTACGATAGTCTTTGTTCTTTTGAATTTTTTCAACAATTGCCTCGCGATTTCCTTCTTCAAGAGATAATACAGCCTCGATACAAATACCAGGACGTTCGTTTTGAAGAATAGAGTGGCGGTATGAAAACTGAAGTTCATCGTTTGTTAACCATTCAATTGTTCCATCTTCAAATAAAACAAGCGCTTTTTCCAGTATCTTGGACATATCAGAACCGTGGGCTCCTGCATTCATGTAGACAGCGCCGCCCACAGAACCTGGAATTCCCGCAGCAAACTCGAGCCCTGTAAGCCCTTTACGGCTTAGCTGTGTTGCAAGTGCGACAATGGAGTATCCTCCTCCGACTTTTACCTTTGTTTCCTCAACTGTAAGATCGCTAATATCTCGACCAAGCTTAATAACTGCTCCTTTAATTCCTTCATCAGATACAAGCAAGTTAGAGCCGCGACCAATTGCTCGCCATGGAATGTTATGTTTCTTAATAAGAGTCATTGCTTTCTCAAGACCTTGAACGCTATTTGGCTCAATAAAGAGCTCCGCAGGGCCGCCAATTTTAAGCGTTGTGTGATGTGCGAGAGGCTCATGCTGAAGCACTTTTCCTACATTATTTTCTTTTAGTTCTTGCGCTAACCGTTCCATAGAATCCTCCTACGTTTATCTAGCTATATACGTCCACTTTATTATATGTGGGTATTGACCTAATAGTGATTTTGACCATTTTATTAAAGGTGACAAAAGTTATTTTGTCAAGTTCTTCAAAAGCTCATAAAGAACGGTTGCTGCATTTGGCATACCTAACTTTTTCGATGCAGCTCTCATATCTTTCAGCTTTTGCTCATTAAGTAAAATTTCATCAATGGACTCAAGCAAGCGTTCGCCTGTTAAATCAGCTTCTAAGCAAAGCGTTGCTGCATCATTGTCGCTTAGTGCACGTGCATTTTTTTCCTGATGGTTATTTGTTACATACGGACTTGGGACTAAAATGCTCGGAAGCCCTAACGCGGTAATTTCTGAAAGAGTTGTTGCTCCTGCTCTCGCTACAATCAAATCAACACCAGAAAGGACTTCTGGCATGTTATGTAAGAAAGGCTTAACAACAACATTTCCTTGCGCTCCCGCTTCTTCAAGCTGCTTCACAACTCGCTCATAGTGCACATCACCTGTCACATATAAAAACTCATACGGTTTTTGACCCGCTTCCTTTATAACGCTTAACAGGGCATCATTAATCGGGCGAGCTCCTCGGCTTCCTCCCACAATAAGTACACTTTTCTTATTTAAGCTAAGCCCAACATCATTTTTTCCTTTTACCCCGTCTTGATTAAGTACTTCAGAAGCACGGGGATTTCCTGTCATAACCACTTTTTCACTAGGGAAAAAAGCTTCTGCCTGTTCAAAGCATACAGCTACTTTATCTACATATTTGCTTAAAAACTTATTTGTTAAACCTGGAACGCTGTTTTGTTCGTGAATAACCGTTGGCACCCCAAGCTTTGAAGCAGCATAAACAACAGGACCACACACGTATCCTCCTGTTCCAATTACAACATCTGGTTTAAATTCTTTAATATACTTTTTACTTTTAGATACACCCTTTAAAAAGCGGGCTACTGTTTTTACGTTATCAAAAGATAGCTTTCTCTTAAACCCTGAAATTTCAATTGCTCGAAAAGGAATACCTGCTCTTTTCACAATATCGCTTTCAAGTCCTTTTTCTGAGCCTATATATAAGACTTCTGTATTAGTTTCTTGTTTTTGAATTTCTCTAATAAGGGCTAAAGCCGGGTAAATATGTCCACCCGTTCCGCCTCCACTTACGATTACTTTCATATCTTTCACCTCATCTGCACAACTTTTTAAATCATACCATAAAATTATATTACATAGATGATATGAAATTTACGTTTTTTAAACATTTTCTCTTCTATTATTGCATGAAATTTCTATTATAGAGACATTCCTAACTATTTTACCAAAAATAATAAGAGATAGAAAAAAAGAACTGCTACAATTGTAGCAGTTCTTTTTTAGTAACGAGAATGTCGACTAACGTTTAGCAGCACTCCAACAGCTGCTAGCATAAGTGTTAAGGAAGATCCTCCATAACTTAAAAACGGTAGCGTAATCCCTGTGACAGGGATTAAATTTGTCACAACTCCAATATTAATCATTACTTGTATAGCAACCATTGAAATAACCCCAATAGCTAGAAAACTACCGTACAGGTCAGGAGCTCCAAGCGCTATCCTTACTCCTCTCCATAGAAGGAGAGCAAACAGAATGAGCACAATTGAGCCTCCAATGAAACCAAGCTCTTCTGCTAAGATAGCAAAAATGAAATCTGTTTGAGGTTCTGGCAAGTAAAAGAACTTTTGTCGACTTTGGCCAAGTCCCATCCCAAGCAAGCCGCCTGGACCGATGGCGTAGAGTGATTGGATAACCTGAAATCCACTTCCTAGCGGATCTTCCCAAGGATCAAGGAAAGACGTAATTCGCTTAATACGATACGGTGCAGAGGCAACAAGAGCAACAAAGCCTGCTACCCCAACAAGTCCTAAATAAGCGAAATGACTAATTCGGGCTCCTGCCACAAAAATCATCACAATACATGTTCCAACCATTACTGTGCCAGTACCTAAGTCAGGCTGAAGCATGATGATGCCAAATGCTAGAAAGACAAGCCCAAGAGAAGGCATTAGTCCTTTCTTAAAAGAAGTGATCTTCTTTTGATTATCTGCTAGATATTTGGAAAGAAACGCAATCATCGCAAGCTTCATGAACTCTGAAGGCTGAATGGAAAAAGCTCCAACGCCAATCCAGCTTGTAGAGCCGTTTCGTGTCATCCCTACTCCAGGAACGAGAACAAGTACAAGAAGCACAAAGCAAATGATAATAAGGGATTTTGACCATTTCCGCCATGTCCAGTAATCAATGTTCATAATAACAAACATGGCACATACCCCAAGCCCTGCAAACAATAGCTGTCTTTTAGCAAAAAAGAACGAATCATCAAACTTGTACGAAGCCCATACAGCACTTGCACTGTACACCATAATGAGTCCAATTGTAAGCAATGAAAGAGTTAATACAATTAAAATGAAATCTGGCGTTGTTTTTTTAGTTGACAATGTAGCACACCTCTGACTACAAGAATTCAGAGCTTCTTCCTAAGGTGTGAACAGTTTTTGAGACAAGCTCCTATTTTAGCTTATGCACGCAATTAATAAACATGTCACCGCGCTCTTCAAAAGTTTTAAACTGATCCCAACTTGCGCATGCAGGTGATAAAAGAATAACGTCTCCTTCTTCTGACAGTTTATATGCTGCTGCAACAGCCTTCTCTACATTATCGACACATTTGATTGTTTGTATTCCCACATTTTTTGCAGTCTCTTCAAGCTTTGGCGCTGTTTCTCCAAATGTGACAAGCGTTTTTACACATGAGAGCGCATCTTCTAAATCTTCAAATCCATTTCCACGATCAAGACCGCCAGCTAATAAAATGACGTTTTCTTTAAAACCAGAAAGTGCTGCCTTTGTTGCTAAAATATTCGTTGCTTTTGAATCATTATAAAACGCTCGGCCATGAATATTTGTAACGTACTGCATTCGATGTTTAACACCTGTAAATGTTTTCAAAACACTTACAATCGCTTCTGTGCTTGCTCCGTAAAGCTTGCATGTAGCAATCGCTGCTAAAACATTTTCAATATTGTGCTCCCCTTTTAATAAAACATCATCCCAGCTAATAATTTCCTCTTCTTGGAACATCAGTTTATTTCCTGATAAATAAGCTCCCTCTTTCAGCTCTTTATGACGTGAAAAAGGGACAACTTTTGATTTGATACTCCCGAGATTAGCAGAAATGACAGGGTCATCAGCATTGATAACTGCGTAATCTTCTTCATCCTGATGGCTAAATAAATTAAACTTCGCTTCAACATATTCCTCTTTTGAAGAATGATAGTCTAAATGAGCATCAAAAATGTTTAATAATACAGCTATCTTAGGTTTGTATTCTCGTATACCCATAAGCTGAAAAGATGAAAGCTCTGTAACAATAACTTGGTCTTTTTCTGCTTTAGCTCCAACTTCACAAGAAACCGTTCCAATATTGCCTGCAATGAGGGGTTCTTTTTGGGCTGCTGCTAAAATCTCATAGATGAGAGTTGTTGTCGTTGTTTTCCCATTGCTTCCCGTAATTCCGATAATTGGAGCTTCTGACAGCTCATAGCTTAACTCAACTTCTGTAATCACAGGAATCTCTCTTTTTAAAGCTTCTTGGAGAAAAGGAATGCGATATGGAATTCCAGGATTTTTCACAACCATATAAGCATTATCTAAAAGGGATAGAGGGTGCTCTCCAAATACAGAAGAGATCCCCTCTTTTTCTAGTTCTCTTTTTACTTCTTCTTCTGGTTCTGTACGGTCTGTTACCGTTACATTAGCTCCAAGTCTATGTAGAAGTTTAGAAGCGGCTAGCCCACTTTTGGCTAATCCTAAAATAACCACATTTTGATTTTCATATGTTTTGATTGTTTTCACTTAAATCCACACCTCAATATAAATGCCTAAAATCGCAAATAGTAAACCAACTGTCCAGAACGTCATAACAACGCGCCATTCGCTCCATCCGCTAAGCTCATAGTGGTGATGAAGAGGACTCATTTTAAAGATGCGTCGTCCTGTCGTTTTAAATGAAATAACTTGAATAATAACAGATAGCGTCTCAATAACAAATACGCCTCCGATAATAATGAGCAGAATTTCAGCATTAATTAAAATGGCAATTGTAGCAATAGCGCCTCCAAGCGCTAGTGAACCTGTATCTCCCATAAATACTTTTGCTGGATAAGCGTTAAAAACTAAGAAGCCAAGTAAAGCTCCAACAACAGCTACAGAGAAAATAGCTACGTTAAACTGCCCTGCATACCAAGCAAGCACAGCAAAAGCTCCAAATGCAATCGCTCCTGTTCCAGATACAAGACCGTCAAGCCCGTCTGTTAAGTTTACGGCATTTGAAAACCCAACAAGCCAAATAATTAGAAAGATAACATAAAAAATACCAAGCTCGATTTCTACATCTGTACCCGGAATATTCACCGCTGTTGATAGATTAGCTGAACGCGCTACAATGTAAAAAATAACGGAAATAACAACTTGCCCAAGCAGTTTCTGCTTTGACGTTAATCCTAAGTTACGCTTTAGAACCACTTTAATAAAGTCATCTAAAAAGCCTAATAAACCAAATCCAATTGTTACAAATAGAAGTAAGAATGTTTCAACTGTTGGTTCTAGATAAATATTTGTCATCACAAGCGTTGTGATCACGATGGAAAGTAAAATCATAATTCCGCCCATTGTTGGCGTTCCAGCTTTTTTCTGGTGTGATTTTGGTCCCTCATCACGAATGCTTTGGCCAAACTTCAAACGTCTTAAAAACGGGATGAAGAAAGGGGAACAAACCGCCGTTACTAAAAACCCCACCAAAATTGTTACTAATATCAATTGCTCAAACACGTGATTTCCTCCTCTTAACATCAAAAAACAGATCTAAGGTTTATGCCTGCTTCGTTTTGCTTTCAATAGATTCTAGTGCAACTTTGCGATCATCAAAGTCATTAACAGTTCCACCGATAATTTGATAAGTTTCATGACCTTTACCAGCAATTACGATAACATCTTTAGCCTGCGCTTTGTTGATCGCATACTGAATTGCTTCACGACGGTCTTCAATTGTTGTAAAGTTTTCTTCTGTGAGTTCTGTTGTCATATCGTTTAGAATTTCTTTTGGGTCTTCACTTCTCGGGTTATCAGAAGTAAAGATTGCTTCTGTACTATATGACACAGCTACATTGGCCATGATTGGACGTTTGGTTTTATCTCGGTCTCCACCACACCCAACAATAACATATATATTTTGCTCGGCAAATTGTTTGACCGTTTTTAACACATTTTCTAAACTATCTGGTGTATGAGCATAATCGACAATAACTGTATAGTCTTGTCCTCCATTGACAACCTCAAAACGACCGTCAACGCCTTTTACTTTAGAAAGAGCTGCTACAATTGTTTCTAAATCTACATTAAGCGCAAATGCAGCCGATGCTGCAGCTAAAATATTATAAATGCTAAACTCACCAATTAAATTAACGTGCATTGTCTTATTTCCAAGAGGCGTTACAAGCTCAAACGTTGTTCCGCTACTTGTCATTTCAATATTGCGAGCCATAATGTCGCTTTCCACATGAATACCATACGTTAGTAGAAAAGCAGTTGTCATTTTGGCATATAGTTCTGATGAAGCATCATCAGCATTTAGGACAGCATATTTAGGAGACGTTTCCTCAAATCGGTTTCCAAGCTGAGAGAAAAGAAGACCTTTCGCATAGCGATACTCTTCCATTGTATGATGATAATCAAGGTGATCTTGTGTTAAATTCGTAAATACAGCTACATCGTAATCACAACCGTGAACACGTCCTAAATCAAGCGCATGTGATGAAACTTCCATTGCTGCAACTTCGACATTTTCATCAGCCATCTTGCTAAAAATACCTTGTAGGGCAAGCGATTCAGGAGTTGTGTTTTGAACAGGATAAACTTCGGAACCAATTCTTGTTTCAATTGTGCCAATAACACCTGTTTTTTGTTTTTTCTCTTGAAAAATAGCTTCTAATAAATGCGTTACTGTTGTTTTTCCGTTTGTTCCTGTTACGCCAATAAGCTTTAACTTCTCAGTTGGTTGTCCGTAAAAAAAGTTAGCAAGCAAAGCCATAACTCGTCTTGTGTCTTTAACAATCACAACCGGAATATCAACATCTAGCTCATGTTCTGCTACAAGAGCTACTGCACCTTTTTCAACTGCTGTTTTGGCATAGTCATGTCCGTCAACCGTATACCCTTTCACACAGAAGAACAGGGAGCCTTCTTCAACTTCTCGGCTGTCCATCTTAAGAGAAGTAATCTCTGGATTTTCGTTACTTGTAACGTTGAACTGCCACTTTGGCAAAACGTTAATTAATTCTGTTAGTTTCATTGTATTCAAACCTTCCTTTACCTAAACCATTCTTGTATCTTTTTATGTCCACAAACTCAATATAAGGGTTAGTTGCGTCATTCCTCTTCCCATTTTACAGAAAAATAAGCCACGGGGGAATTCCCCAAGGCTTATTTCTTGAAATAATTTCATTTCCAAATCCGCTAAGCATACGCTAACCTTTATAAAATTGCCCGTAGAGTTTATTTTTTTCCTAAATAAATTCTAACCGTAGACCCTGCTTTAAGTTTTGTTCCAGCTTTTGGAGACTGTTTCACAACAACATCTCCTTTTCCGCTTGCATCTATTTTTAAATCAACAAGCTGCTCGCGTAAGTCTTTTTTATCTAGACCTACTAAATCTGGTGTTTCAATCATTGGTGTGTCAAGCCATGTTAGTTCTTTTTCAATCTGATCTTTACGCGGTTTAACTCCCATTGCTCGCAAGCTATCTTCCATAATGTTTCCGACAATCGGAGCTGCTACTACTCCTCCAAACTGTACGGTTCCTTTTGGATTATCAACAGCTACATATACAACAAGCTCTGGGTCATCCGCAGGAGCTACGCCGATAAAAGAAACAATATGATTATTTTCTAGATATTTTCCATCTTTTACTTTTTGCGCTGTTCCTGTTTTTCCTCCAACTCGATACCCTTCTACATATGCACCTTTACCAGAACCTTTTGCAACGACGCTTTCAAGTGCATAGCGTATTTGCTCAGACGTTTTCTCTGAAATAACTTTACGCTTCGCTTCAGGTGCCTGCTTTTTCACGACTTTTCCTGTAACAGGATCTGTCCATTCTTTGGCAATATGTGGCGTATAAAGAGTACCACCATTTACTGCAGCAGAAACAGCTGCAACTTGTTGAATAGGCGTTACAGATACACCTTGACCAAATGCTGTTGTTGCTTGTTCAACAGGACCAACGCGGTCAAGATTAAATAAAATCCCTTTGCTCTCTCCCTGTAAATCAATTCCTGTTTTTTGTCCAAAGCCAAAGTCTTTAATATAATCAAAAAGCTTCTCTTTGCCGAGACGTTCTCCAAGCTCTACAAAACCTGGGTTACAGGAATTTTGTACAACTTCTAAAAATGTTTGTTCACCATGTCCGCCTCTCTTCCAACAGTGAAGAGTTGAGCCTCCTACCTCAATTGATCCATCATCAACAAACGTATCTTTAGCAAGATCTACTTTTTTCTCTTCAAGAGCAGCAGCTAACGTAATAATTTTAAATGTAGATCCTGGCTCATAAGCGCTCCAAACCGGTAAATTTCGATTGTACACATCAGCAGGTACATTTTTAAAATTTGTTGGATCAAAATCCGGTCTACTTGACATGCCTAGAATCTCTCCATTTTTGGGATTCATTGCAATGGCAATCATTCCATCAGGATTGTATTTAGAATCAGCAAGGTCAAGTTCCCGTTCTAAAATAGTTTGTACTTTTGTATCAATTGTCAGCTTTAAATTTAGTCCATCTACAGGGGCCGTATAGTCATCTGCAATATTAGGCATTCTTTTACCTTTTGCATCAGAGTAAAATTCAACTGCTCCTTTTTCCCCGCTAAGCTGCTTGTCATAATATGCTTCAAGACCTGTTAGCCCTTGGTTATCAATTCCTGCAAACCCTAATACGTGAGATAAATAGCTTCCAAATGGATAATAACGAATAGAATCTTCCGCAATATAAACTCCTTTTAATCCAAGCGCGCGAATTTCTTTTGCTTTTTCATGAGAGATTTTACGCCCTTCTGGATTAATTCGTTCACTTGCTGCTTTCTTTGTAACATGCTTGTATGCTTTTTCTTTTGACATATTAAGTACAGCAGCAAGCTTTTCTGCAGTTTCTACAGGATCTTCAATTTGTCTGGGGACAATTAAAACAGAAGGGGCGCTTTTATTTGTTGCAAGCTCTACTCCATTTCGGTCT
This sequence comes from Priestia filamentosa, assembly GCF_900177535.1. Lineage (NCBI taxonomy): Bacteria > Bacillati > Bacillota > Bacilli > Caryophanales > Bacillaceae > Priestia > Priestia filamentosa. Next base: position 615,796 of record NZ_FXAJ01000001.1, on the reverse strand, counting down.
TGAATTTCGCCACGTTTTGGCTCAAACGGAATGTTTCGGCTCCACAAACTTTTGGCTTGCTCTGTTAATGTGTCTCCTAATACAAACTGAACGTATCCTAAGCGAACGTTAATAATCGAAAAGATAAGAATCCCGACAAAAAGGACGATTAACAGTCGCTTTCGAACGGTAACTCCAGACACGCGCATATTACGTTTCCTCCCCTACGTTTAAGCTCGTTCTCTACTATATGCTTGTACTTTCTCATATAGAACGAACAGAGGAGGCCTATTCACAAGCAAAAGTTCCCACAAATAAGAATTAAACGCTCTTACTTGTGAGAACATTGGATTTATTGAAAACCATAATCTTTTAATCTATTAATCAAGCGGTGCGTTGCTGTCACTTGATTCTTCTTGTTCTTCATCACTATCTTCTCGCTTCTCTTCAGCTGCTTTCTTTGCTGAGTGAAGTTCCACGCTTAAAAGACTTTTATTTTCCAATGAGGCACCTTTTTTAATACTTTGACTGCCTTTTGCTACATATCCGTGACCGCTAATAGCTGTCTTTAAATTAAGCAGCTCGCTAATTTCGAGCACATCACGGTAAGAAAATCCGGTCAAATCAGGCATTGTTGGTGAACCATCTGTTTGTAGGAAAACCTTGTTTCCATAAATGATTCTCGAACCTGGAGCAGGCTGCTGCTCTGCAATCGTTTCTCCGTTCCCAATAATAACTGGAGATAGCCCTTTTCCTGTTAATTCTTTCTTTGCTTCCTCAACAGAAGAACCAACATATGAATCTAGCGTGTTTCCATACTTTGTTTCACTAGATTTTGTTTTCTCTTTTTCTTCTTCACTAGGTTTCACCTGTAAATACTGCAAACTTTTTTGCATTGTCGGATTGAACACTTCTGCAACTGGCTTTCCACCTGTTTCATATGCTTTCAAATGAGGCTGCTTAACAGCAACGTACATCACTAATTCAGGATCATCTGCTGGAGCCATTCCCATAAATGAAAACGTATAGTTTTCACGGCCTGTCAGATACTTACCGTCCTCTCCCGCAATTTGTGCTGTTCCTGTCTTCCCTGCTACTTCATATCCATCAATATCGTAAGCAGCCCCTGTTCCATGCTCGCCTGTAACAACCGTACGAAGCAGTTTACGTACTTCCTTTGCAGACTCAGCAGAGATTGGTTTGCTTACTACTTCTGGTTTTGTTTCTGAAATCACTTTATCTTTTTGAGAATCAACCACTTTTTTCACAACATACGGCTTCATCATTTTTCCGTCATTGGCAACTGCCGTTACAGCTTGGATTTGTTGAATAGCTGTAATAGCTGAGCCTTGTCCAAATGCTGTTGTAACTTGTTCAAGCGGTTTATTGTACACAAATTTACTTCCTACTTCGCCAGGGATATTAATTCCTGTCTTTTTATCAAGACCAAATTTCTTAAAGTATTCCATAAGTCGATCAGGACCAATTTTCTCCATTGCAAGCTTTGCGAAAGCGACATTTGAAGAACGCTGTACTCCTTCGTTATATGTGATAGGCCCCCAGCCAACACCATTGTTATGGTCGCCAATTTTACTGCCGCCTACTTTATAACTTCCTGATTTATACAGCTCATCTCCGTTGTATACTCCTGCATCAACAGCTGCTGAGAGGGTGAAAATCTTCATTGTTGAGCCAGGCTCAAACCGAGAGCTTATAGCACTGTTTCCAAAGTTCTGGATGTTCCGCTGATTTGGATTAAATCCAGGTCTATTTGACATAGCCAAAATCTCGCCTGTTTTAGGATTTGCTACAATGCCAATAATACTTGATGGTTCATACTCTTTTTGCACTTCGCTCATTGACTCTTCCAAAAAGACTTGAATTTTTTGGTCGATTGTTAAATACACATCTTTTCCTTGCTTAGGTGCAACAATGGATTCTTTTGGATTAGGAAGCTTTAAACCCGTGGAGTCACTTTCATACGTCATATAGCCATCCTTTTCTGTTAAAGCGTCGTTAAACTGCTTTTCAATCCCCATCATTCCAACAGTTTCACCTTTATCATTTTTTTGAGCATACCCAATGATATGAGAAGCAAACTCCCCATTTGGATAGAAGCGTTTGGAACTCTCTTTAAATCCTATTCCAGGTAGATTTAACTTTTCAATCTTTGCTCGAAGCTCATGATTAATATTACGTCCGCCTGGGCCAAGCTCAACTTGAAACGCTCCTTTTCTCGTTAAGAGCGAAAGCAGCTTTTCTTCTTTCATATCAAGAAGAGGGGCAAGCTTTTCTGCTGTTTTTTCTGGATCTTTGACATGGTCTTCATAATCTTTGTCCAAAATAGCAATCACGGTATACGCTGTTGTATCTTCGGCAACAGCAGTACCCTTTCGATCATAAATTGTGCCCCGATGAGCTTCAATTGTGCTTTTATGCGTATGAGCTTTCTCAGCTCGTGAAGCTAAAAGCTGACCGTTTGCTTTTCCTGTGACTTCGATATAAAAAAAGCGACCAGCTAACACAAAAAAGAGCGAACCAAATATTAAAATTAATATCGCTGCCCCTTTTCGTATTGATCGATTGTTTTGTTTCGACATTACTTCTCACTCACAACTTTCACATTGTCTGCATTCATTTCTAAGCCGAGTTTTTTAGCTTTTTCTAAAATGCGATCATATTGACTAAGCTCTTTTACTTGATCATTTAAATCCATATTTACTGTTTTTTGAGCTTTTACTTTTTCTTCTACTTTTTGCACACTCGCATTTGCTTCATATAGAGCAGCTTGATTCGAAATAAACTGAATCGAACCGAACAGCATAAACCCACAAAACGTTACATAAATAAGCTTTTCACCTAAAGGAAGACGTACTTTTTTCTTTTTTGTTACATGTTTAATTTCGTGCTGGACAACTTCTCTTTCTTTTTCCTTTAATTTATACGCTAAATTATTCAATGTAACCCCTCCCTTTTTTTATCGCACCTTCTTATTCTTTTGCTTTCTCAGCTATACGTAGCTTAGCAGAGCGTGCACGATTGTTTTCATTAAGCTCTTCTTCACTCGGAAGAATTGGTTTTCTTGTAATCAGCTTTAATGCTGGCTCATATTCTTTTGGAATGATAGGTAACCCATGGGGCAAGTCTGGTAAAGAACTTTTTTCTTTGAACTTTGCTTTACAAATGCGGTCTTCTAATGAGTGGAACGTGATAACACTAATACGTCCGCCTTTTCTCACAACCTCAATTGCTTGTTCAAGCGCCATTTCAAAAACACCTAGCTCATCGTTGACAGCAATTCGAATAGCTTGAAACACCCGTTTTGCTGGATGTCCGCCTTTTCTACGGGCTGGAGCTGGGATTCCTTCTTTAATTAGTTCGACAAGCTCACTTGTTGTTTCAATTTTTTTCGTTTCTCGATAACTTTCAATTTTTCGCGCAATTTGCTTAGAAAATTTTTCTTCTCCATATTGGAAGAAAATTTTCACAAGTTTCTCATACGGCCATTCGTTTACAACGTCAAATGCACTTAGCTTTGATTGTTGATCCATTCGCATATCTAGCGGAGCGTCATGATGATAGCTGAATCCTCTTTCAGGGGTATCAAGCTGTGGGGACGAAACGCCTAAATCAAATAAAACTCCATCAACTTTCGTAACGCCAAGTTCTGCTAGCTTTTCTTTTAAAAAGCGGAAGTTACTTTTTACAAATGTTACTTTTCCTTCATAAGAAGCTAGCTTTTCTTTTGCATTTTCTAATGCTACATCGTCTTGGTCAAAGGCAATAAGATGACCTTCTGATGATAGCTGTTGTAAAATATATTCACTGTGTCCTGCTCCACCAAGGGTACAGTCCACATAAATGCCGTCGGGTTTAATATGTAATCCCTCTGCTGCTTCTTCTAATAAAACTGTCTTATGTTTGAACATGCTAGCACCTACTTTTTGTTCCCTAAACTATTACACCCTCTAATTTAGGATGCTTTTTTTATTATATATTAAATTACTTGTTTTTTTTAGCTTTTTCTACAAACTATCGACGAATTTTGTCAATTTATTATGTCATTGTAAAACATGAAAAAAAACATCCAATTACTCCCACAGTTTGAAGGCTAAAAAAACGCTTCCTGTTGCATTATAATGTTCACATTTTAAGATTGAAAAGTCCTGATGTGTTTTCTTTTGAAATTGTTCTTCTTTATTAGTATCTCCGACTTGACTTCTTTCTTACAAACAAAAATGTTTTTTTCATAAAATGTTTTTCTTTATAATTTTAATTCTATTTGGTCAAAAAAAAATCCTGCTAGTGGCAGGATTTTCTTATAAATAAATGATTTTCAATTTATGATCAAACTCGACAGAACAGCTTACAAGTTCGTCTACAAATGTAAAACCATATTTATTTATGTAGTAAAAAACGTTCCAGATTCTTTCCTGTGGCGCATTTTGTGGGACTAGAGCATTTTCAATCGAAAGATATTTATTCCAAGTCGCACTATGTCTTTTCAAGTGATCTTTCTCCATAATTTGGCTAATAGAGGATATTTGTCTCATAATAAGCTGTCGATTTTTATGAAGGAGATCAACATAATTTTTATTTTCTTGCAATACTTTATCACGAAATAATGAATGGACTTTTTCTACTTCTTCTTCTAAATACTCAATATGAGAAAGATATGCTCCTTGCCCACTCTCTTTTAGCCATTCATCTCTACGTACAGCAACGTTACCAGAGAAAACGTCTTCTAACGATAAATCTAACTTTTCCATATCTCTCGCAATTCCACGTTCAATAATTGCGTAAGAGAGTCTTGGAACAACAGGAGGCATCTTCATATCAAAAGTCCCAAAAACGTCCCCAAGTTCAGCCCAATAAGCTACTTCCCCGGGTCCTGCGATAAAAGCAAGCGTTGGGAACAAATATTCTTGCATAAGAGGACGAGTTACTACATTATTGCTTAAAAGTTCGGGCTTTACTTCAGCAATCGTTAAAAGCTCATCTTCTGAAAGTTTAATGCTTCCATTTTTCCCGTAAAATTTGGCTCCATTTCTTTGAAGCAATACGCGATGTCCATCTTCTGAATAAAAAATATGAGCATTAGCAATGTCTGTTTCAATAGCATTTTTATAGCGGTGACGAAGTTTCCCTTGCGTTTCTTCAAGAGCTTCACTAATTTTAGCATTCTTCTTAATAAGTTGTGTGAAGAAATCAGCTTCAATTTTTCTTAAAGATGATGAACCTGAGTCAATTAAAATGAGGCCATGTTTGCTGAATAACTTTGTAATGAGGAGAGCAAAGAAGTCAACGTACGTTGTCGCACTTTGCAAACAGGTTTCAACAAACGATATTGCTTTTTTAGAATATTCCTTTTCCCCGAATGCTTGAAAAGCTTCCTTCACCCATTTTTGGAGGGTTTCTTTATGAAGTACTGCCTCAGAAGCCATTTTCTGTTCCCCATCTTTGTAGACGTGTTTTTTCATTCCGTTTCCTTCAACAAAAATATGGTTAATCTCAGCAATATCATGATCTTCTCCTGCAATCCAAAAGACAGGGAGAACGCGCGAACCTAGCTTTTCCTCCTGCTCTTTTGCTAATTTAAGAATAGAAACAATTTTATTTATCGTATAAAGCGGGCCTGTTAAGAGACCTGCTTGCTGTCCGCCGACAACAACCGTTGTTTCCGCGTTTTTTAAAGTCTCAATGCTTGCTAGTGTTTCTTTACAGGCACCTAAATGTTCGTTATATGAAAGCAAATGATTTACTAATGCCTCTCTTGGTAACGAGCGAAGCATTAAGTCCTCTTTTCGCTCTTTATAAACATTTGGAGATAAAACATCATAATGAAAATATTCTCCAATAAAAGAATCTCCATTCACATAATCGTTCATAAGTGGATTAAGAAGTTTTCCCGCATAATCTATAAGTTCCATTGATGAACTTCCTTTCTGTACTCGAATTCACACTTCCCATTATCAATGCTATGCATTCATTCGTCTAGTAAATAGCCTCAGCTAAATATTTTGAAGACGACTAAAAATCCCATATATAAAAAGAGCTAAATGTGCAATAAAAAAAAGAAGAAAGCTCACTCTCCAAAATCCTTTTAAAACTCTTTTAAATTGGACGTCTTTCGTCTTCTTCCACTGTAGCAATGTCGTGAGAGCTGCAATAGTTAAAAGGATGAGTAAAATAAGCCATAAATATGAGCCTTCCCAAATAACAGCAGATAGGCAGTATACAGAGAAAATAAGGATAATGGTTGTAATATCAATTGATAGATGAAAAGCTCTTCGATTGCTTCCCAAAACCTTGCGAAGCACAGCATAAAACAGAATAAACGCCACTAAAGGAAGCGTTATAAGCGTTGCTAAAATCGCTGAAAAGATGCTTCCCATCCTTAACTCTCCCCCTTTTCTAATCCTTTTATAGAAGCGTATAAAAATGATAAGAGAGGCGTCTCGATTTTCTTTCTCTCCGCTTCTTCCAACACGTAACCAACGATTGCATCAATCTCTGTTATACCTTTATTTTGCAAGTCTTGAAGCATTGAAGAACGGTTATCTTTGGTGTTTTTGCAGATTGTTAATACGTTTTTAAAAGTACTTTCCACATCTTTTAACTCTAACACATTATGTACTTCATTAAGCAAAGCTCTCATATTTTGAAGAAAGTAGGGATTTTCTAAGAGAACTCCATTTTCCACTTTATAAAGAGCTGTTAAGGGGTTCACGAGTATATTTATGACAAGTTTCCCAAGAAGTATTTCCTTCCAATCATCTTCATAAACAAATGGAAATTGTTTGTTATATGTCAAAAGCGAAGAAAGGAATGTTTTCTCCCCTCTCCATACACTTACTTTTGTTTTTCCCTCTCCTTTGTGATGAACGGTATTTTCATTAAGCCGCAATGCTCCATGCTCCACAACTCCTAGAAAAACATTTTCAGCTGTTAATTTATCAAGCATTTTTAAGTGATTCATACCATTTTGAATAAAGAGCAGAGGACGGCATGTAGCCTTTAAAATGGGCATAATTGAAGAGAGCTGATATTCCTTTAACGTTACTATAGCGAGATGACCTTTATCCACATAAGAAGAGATTGGTTTTACTTTTGGAAAAAAGCGAAGAGAAGCTTCTTTATAAACTAAAATCCCCTTTTGCTTAATAGCATTTGCTTGTTCTTCTGTTTTAGTGTATAAAGTAACATCCCATTGTTCTGATAAATACCCTGCATATAATAATCCAAGGCTTCCCCCACCAATTACATCTAGTTTCTCCATTTTGCTCTCCTTCTATCATTTTTCCTTTAAAAGTCTTTTCTCTCTTGTATTGTACCAACAGAAGGAAAGAAAAAAAAGAGCCGAAGAGGGGCAAAAGTCTCATTTTTATTCTTCCCCTAATGTTCATCATGTGCTCTCTTTACCCTCCTGAAGAACATTTCCTAAGCATTGTACGAGCAATTTTCTAATAATTTAGTATATAATAAAAACAAGGGGTTCTTTATTATTTCTACAAGGGGGATTTTTTATGTATAACAAAGATGTAAAGAGGCTAAAAATCAACTACAAGACGCTCGAAGAATTTAAGAAATTTAAAGAATACGGCATACAAGAGCTCTCCATGTTAGAAGATTTACAAGCAAACATCTCAGAAAATGAAATAGAGTCACCTTTCTTTGGAATTTATTTAGGAGATAGTTTAGTCGCACGTATGAGTTTATACAAGCGAGGAAAGAAATATGATCAATACTTTGAACCTTCTCAAGAATATCTTGAAATATGGAAACTTGAAACGCTGAAAGACTATCAACAACAAGGATATGGAAGAGCTCTTATCGAGTTTGCAAAATCGTTTAACTTACCTATTAAAACAAGTCCACGTGTTAAGTCAAGTGAATTCTGGAACAAGATGGGCTTCACTCCTGTAAAATACGATATGGATCGAGACTTAGGCGAGAATCCACTTGTGTGGCAGCCTGCTGGTGTTTCTCAAAAAGCTTAACAACCTTATAAATAAAAAAGACAAGAAGGGATTTCCCCTTCTTGTCTTTTACTTCACTTCTTCCACTTTTTCCTTTACAGTTGAGTCACTTAAAACAACTCTTTTTGCTCTTTCCATAATTTCAATAAGCGCTTTATAGTCATCTCTTACAACAATTAAATTTGTTTGTAGCATTTGTTTTTCCTGCTCCAACCTGTTTACTTTCTTTTCTAACTCTTTTATTTTCAAACTAAGCTTTTTATTTTCTTCTGCAGCTTCCAAAGAACCACCATTTCCATTTTTAAGATTCTGCAGATAGCTAATAATCTCATCAAGCGTTAACGTTTTAACCCCTGTTCCTTCCTCAGAAGCATTTTGTACAAAAATCGGTGCCGGAACAGCTGAAGACTTAAATTCTTTCCGCTGTTTTTTAGCACTTTCAATTCCTGTTTTATATTGCTTGCGCACATAGGAATTCCAACGAAATCCGCAAGCAGCTGATGTTCTTGATAGCTTTCTTCCTACTTCTTCAAAAGCGGCTAGCTGTGTCCCACCTTCTCTAATATGGCGAAGGACTACTTCCGCCAACAATAAATCTTCATCACTAGTCCATGCATCCTGCCTTGTTGATGTCATCTTTAATCCCCCCTATTCTGTTTACTATATACGTATGCAGCTAATAGGGAAGATAGACTAGAAGAAATACATGATTGTTTTTTAAACTCTTCTTTTTCAAGACAAATAAAAAAACAGTGCAAAAATGCACTGTTTTTTTATTATTTTGCTACTTCTTTTCCTTTGTATGTTCCACAAGCTTTACATACGCGGTGTGCAAGCTTCATGTCGCCACAATTTGGGCATTCTACCATACCAGGAACTTGTAGTTTGAAATGCGTACGACGAGTTCTTTTCTTCATTTTAGAAGTTCTTCTAAAAGGTACAGCCATTCTTCCCACCTCCTTAAAAGGATTTACATCATATGAAGGCCGGTTAAGCCGGATCTTCTTAAAGGTTGTTAGTCTTTCTTGTCTTTAAAATAATCCTGAAGAACAGAGAGACGTGGATCTACTTTTTGTTCTTGATCTTCCTCTGTAATAACCTGCCAATCGTGACCAGACTGAGGGGCAGCCCCTTCTGGATTCTGTTCGTCACTAAAAACTTGGATAGGTACTTGAAGGACGATAAGTTCTTCCACTACCGGCTGTAAATCAACGATATCTTGTTCAATGTAATGAACATCTTCTCCTGTTTCTTCATCTGTTGACGTTAAAATAAAGGTTTCATCCGTTTCAATGTCAAATTCATAAGGAACATCAACAAGTGTTCTCGCACAAGGCAAGATAAGTTCCCCTTGTATTCTTAAATGAAAGGTAACATGTGTTGAGAAAATGTCTCCTCTTCCCGTAATATGAACAGGAGAAATATCACGAATCTCTCCATCTCGTTTTACGATGTCAGACAGATCTACTTTCTCATCTATATTTAAACCTTTACTTTGTAATTTACGCAGTTGGTGCACTGACCATTTCAACGTTATCACCTCAAAGCAACAAAAGTAATTATAGCCTTCACAAAGCTATTTGTCAATATTTTTTCTTTACACTATAATGTTGGTAATCGTTATCGTATATCCACTTTATCATTTTTTTTATAAATTGCAAAAGAAAAGTTTAAAAAGGAGGCAAAAAGCTTGAAAACAGTAGGTATTATCGCGGAATATAATCCGTTTCATAACGGGCACCTCTACCATATAAATGAAGCAAAGAAGCAAAGTGATACAGATTGTGCAGTCGTTATTATGAGCGGGAATTTTCTCCAGCGCGGGGAACCTGCTCTTGTTTCAAAATGGGCTCGCACTGCAATGGCTTTAAAAGCAGGAGCAGATGTTGTGATTGAGCTTCCATTTTTATTTGCTGTAGGACACGCTGATACGTTTGCATATGGTGCTATAAACCTTCTAGAATCCCTGTCTGTTTCGTCTCTTTGCTTTGGAAGTGAACATGGAGATATCTCTGCCTTCCTAAAAGCAGCTGAAATTGCACGTGCAAACAAACCTCTTATCGAAGAAAATATTAAAGCTGAAATGAAAAAAGGAAGTAGCTATCCAAACGCAGTAACAAATGCTTTAACTCATTTTAAAACTGATTTAGATTTATCACAACCAAACAATATCCTTGGTTTTTCTTACGTAAAAGAAATTCAGAAACTTGGTGCTAAGCTAACTCCTTTTACAATTCAGCGTAAAAGTGCAGACTATCATGATGAAAGTCTTCCAAGCGGTCCTATTGCAAGTGCTACAAGCATCCGAAAAAACCTATTCTCAAACCAAACAACTATTGAAAGTCTTTCTTCTTTCACACCACTTTCTACAGTTGATGAGCTGCAAAAGTATAAAAAAACATATAAACTTTTGCATAATTGGGAAGCCTATTTCTCCTATTTACAGCATCAACTTTTCATTCTTTCGGCTTCTGAGCTTAAAAGTCATTATGAAATGGAAGAAGGAATGGAATACCGCTTCTTAAAAATGATGAAAGAAGCTGACTCCTTCCAAACATTGATGACTCTTATTAAAAACAAACGTTACACATGGACAAGACTTCAACGCATGTGCCTACATATTTTAATGAATACAAATAAAGAGGAAGCTAAAGCTCTTCTAAACAGTCCTCCTCCATATGCAAGACTTCTAGGAATGACAAAGCAAGGAAAAAACTACTTAAATACAATGAAAAAAACTTTCGAAGTTCCCCTTGTTTCAGCCGTATCTAAAATGGACCATCCCCTTTTAAATATGGATATAAAAGCAACTAGAGTATATAGCCTACCTTTAGATATAAAGGTGCGTCAGCGCTTTTTCAAGCAAGAATATACAACACCACCTATTCAACTATGAAAAAAGAGCCGTTTCCCGTATCATACGGAAAACGGCTCTTTTCTATTCTTTTTCAGGCATCTTATTTAAGTAGGAAACAGCATCGTCAAACGTATCAACAGGTACAACTTTCATATCTGTATCAATTTGCTTAGCTGCCTTTAGGGCATCTTGATAGTTAGAATTTTTTGCTCCATGATTGTTTGGCGCAAAGAAAATCTCCGCTCCTGCTTTATCAGCTGCCACAATCTTTTGCTCAATTCCACCAATTTCTCCTACCTCTCCTTTTTCATTGATTGTGCCTGTTCCAGCAATTTGACGTCCCTTTGTCAAATCATCTTTTGTTAACTGATTATAAATTTCAAGTGAAAACATGAGTCCTGCTGAGGGGCCTCCAATTTCTTCTGAGTTAATTTTGACTTTTGGATTAACAGAGATATCAAAATCTGTTACAAGTGAAATTCCCATTCCAACTCGGTTGTTCAACACTTTTAACTGCTCTAGCGTAATAGTCTCTGTTTTGACTTTTTCATTTCTCTTAAATGTAACGCTTACTTTATCTCCTGCTTTTTTTCCTTCTACATATGAGATAAGATCTTCACTGCGTTTTACAAGTTTGTTGTCTACCTTTGTTACAATATCACCTGTTTTTAATACGCCGTCTGCTGGCATATCTGGAGCAACTGCCATTACATAAACACCGTCATATTTATACTCTATATCTTTGCCCGCTTTCTCGTAGGCAATGGCAATCGCAGATTCTTGAGACATTTCCATCATATGAAGCTGACGAGTGTTATACTCTTCATTGCTTTCATTTTCACCCAGTATTTCCTCTTCTTTATAAAGGTGACTAAAGTCTTGAAAATGAGCAAGTGCATAAGAAAGTGGCGTTGCCTTTCCAATACGAACCGTTGTTAACATAAGGGACCCTTCTTCTTTATAGCCGCCCTCCACTTTCACAATCGGTTCTAACTCTTCTGCAAGTCCTGGCTTCGTAATATAGTATGGCAATGGAATGAACGTAATGGAGAAGATAACAAGAACTCCAATGATAAACCATATAACTCTTTTGCTGCTACTTTTCATAAAATGACTCCTTCCACGTCTCGATCTTTTCCTTAATAGCGGGAAGTTGTTTTATTGCTTCTGCTTCCCCTTGTTCAATAATTTCTTTAATGTTTGTAAAAGCTCTTGAGCTAAACTTTTCAACGCGTGGACGAATCATAATGTCACAATTTGTTTCCCGGTTTTTAACAAGTTCCATCTGCAAAATATCAAAGCTTTGCAAAATAACGTCAAAAATCGAACCAATCTCAGCATCCATTTTAACACGTGAAACGTTCACACCAATAACAATATCAGCTCCCATTTCTTTTACGACGGAGACTGGGATGCGATCAACAACTCCTCCATCGACAAGAAGACGGCCATCAACTTTTTCAGGCACAAAAATGCCTGGTATCGAAATACTTGCTCTTACAGCTGGAGCAATTGGTCCTTTATCAAATACTACTTTTTCTCCTGTTTTAATATCTGTGGTCACAATTGATAAAGGGATATTTAAGTCTTCAATATTCTTGTTTTTCGTAAACATACGCACAAGTTCTTTCACACGTTCCCCTGCAATAAAGCCCATTTTAGGTAGCGTAAGGTCTGTGTAATATTTACGCTTGAACGCAAACGCAATGCGATAAAGCTGTTCCATTTCAAGCCCAGTTCCGTAAAAGGCACCAACAAGCGCTCCCATGCTACTTCCTGCTAAATAGTCAACTTCTATATTTTCTTCTTTTAAGACTTTTAAAACTCCAAGATGCGCAAATCCTCTCGCACCTCCAGAGCCTAGAGCAATACCAATTTTCGGGCGATTCATCTCCTTCACCCCATTATCCTTTATGAATTCTTTGGTCTAAATAATCCCCCAATGCTCGTATATTAGAATATGTACAACCTTCACTTTGGAGACGAAATCGTTAAAAATAGTTTATCACGTCTCCCTGTTTGTTGCATGTTTAACCCAAATGTAATCTATGATAGCCAAAGGAGGAAAAGTGTGAAAACATCGTTTATAAAAACTGGTCTTCTCTCTTTATTATCTCTTATGCTAGCAAGTACTCTTATTATGTATCCAAAACAAGCTTTTGATGCCTCTTTACGGGGCCTCAACATATGGTGGGAAGTTGTTTTCCCTTCTCTTCTTCCTTTCTTTATTATTTCTGAGATGCTGATTGGTTTTGGAGTTGTTCGCTTTATTGGTATTTTACTTGAACCTTTGATGCGCCCCGTTTTTCGTGTTCCGGGTATCGGTGGGTTTGTACTTGCAATGGGAATGGCTTCAGGATTTCCAGCAGGAGCCAAGCTATCCGCAAACATGCGTAAAAAAGGTCAGCTAACCCGAATTGAGGCAGAACGTCTTGCTTCCTTTACGAATTCTTCAAATCCTGTATTTATTTTCGGAGCCGTGTCTGTCGGTTTTTTTCATAATCCTCATTTAGGAGTGTTACTTGCTTGCGCTCACTACGGGGGAAATTTGCTCGTTGGCATTGCGATGAGATTCTACGGCCGAAAGGAAGAGAGAGATTACCGTACTAAAGAACCAAAGAGCTCTTTTTCACCCCTTATTGCTTTTAAAGAAATGCATAAAGCCAGAATAGAAGATGGACGAATGATTGGCAAACTGCTTGGTGATGCAATTATGTCCTCTGTGCAAACGCTCTTTATGATCGGCGGATTTATGATCATTTTTTCTGTGTTAAACAGGCTTCTTTATGTAACCAATATTACGTCTCTCATTGGAGAAGGACTTAGCATTATCTTTTCAGCCCTTGAATTGTCAACATCTTTAAGTTTGCCGTTTATTTCAGGAATTTTTGAAATTACGCTCGGAAACCAGCTTATTAGTGAAACTCATTCACCACTATTTCAACAAGTTGTACTCGCGTCATTTGTTCTTGCATTTAGCGGATTGTCTGTTCAAGCCCAAGTAGCAAGTCTTTTAGCAGATACTGATATTCGCTTTTCACCCTTTTTCATGGCCCGTATCCTTCATGCTGGGTTTTCCGTTTTCCTTATTTTCCTTTTATGGAATCCGCTTCGCGAACATGTTACAACACTAAGTGGAAGCGGTGAACCTTCTCAAAGTGTTTTATCGCTCTTTTTCACAGAATGGTGGCAAATATGCATTACATATGGTCCGCTCTTCACTATTGCCATGCTTACTATATATACTTATCTTTATAGTCGTAAAATAAAGTATAAGTTATAAAAAAAAAGCGATAACGCTATCGCTTTTTTTTACTCTTTGAACTTTTGACTAAGTGCTTCTGCAACAGGCGCTGGCACAAGTTCTGAAATGTTTCCTCCGTATTTGGCTACTTCTTTTACAATGCTTGAACTTAAAAAAGAATATTGATTGTTTGTCATCATAAATAATGTTTCAATATTGTCATCAAGTACTCTGTTTACAGAAGTAATTTGCATTTCATATTCAAAATCAGAGACCGCTCGCAAACCTCTTAAAATAGCGCTTGCATCTTTTTGTTTTGCATACTCCATTAAAAGACCTGTATGAATCTCGATTTTAACGTTTGGCAGATGACTTGTAACTGTTTTTAATAATTCTGCTCGTTCATCAGCTGAAAAAAGCGGTTTTTTGGCAGAGTTGTGCAAGATACATACATAAACCGTATCAAACACTTTTGCACCTCTTGTAATAATATCTAAGTGGCCATTTGTTACAGGATCAAAGCTGCCTGGACAAATTGCAATGCTCCCCATAATTTTGCTCCCTTCTCTTCCTAAAACTTGTTTTATCCATGTTTATAAATCGAAATAACTGTTAATCCATATACTTCTTTTTTAACGCAGTGCAGCTTACCAATCACTTCTGGAAGTTCAACATTATTCTCATGCTCCGCCATTATAATTCCTTCTTCTTTTAACAAATGACGTTTTTGAATTTCCTCCATAAGATGCAGGAGTTTCTGCGCTTTATATGGCGGATCAAGTATAATTAAATCAAACTGTAGCTCTCGTTTTTCTATAGCTTTCAGCGCTCGTTCTGCATCATTGCGATACACTTCAGCACGATCTGTAAGCTTACAGAAATTTAGATTTTCTTTGATGGTCCGAATGGCCTTCCCATCTCGGTCTACAAAAATCATGCTTTGGAGCCCTCTACTTAGCGCCTCAATTCCAAGACCACCGCTGCCTCCAAACAAATCAAGCCCTATCCCACCATCAAAATAGGGTCCAATCATATTGAAAATCGCTTCTTTTACTTTATCTGTTGTCGGGCGAGTTGTTGTGCCTGGAACAGCTTTTAAACTTAGTCCTTTTTTATCACCTGATACTACTCTCATTATTTTTCAACCTCGGCTTGTCAAGATATGTATACTTCATTTCACTTATCTTATCAAATTCTTATCCAAACGTAAAACAAGCTCACTTTCTTTTAAAGTTTTTTGTGGCCTTTTGTATAACTTTTTTAGATTTGGATAAACTGACAATTAGCAACATCTTGATGAGATGTTGTTGCCAACCGCGGAGAAGACTTACGTTCCCCATAAGTTCTTCCTCCGGTTTCTCCTCTCCCTTTGCCTTCTTATCTTGATTAACAAACATACGGGAATGTTAATCTTGCTATAGAAGGACCCTGCAATCAAGTGATTGCAGGGTTTTTTTATGTTGTCTTTTTTGGTAGAGTAAGCTTAGCTCTTATTATAAAACATTAAAGGAGAAAAGAAGATGATTCAACGTTTCATTGAACTTGGGGAAGGTTATTCAGATCTTTATGAACTATTAGAAATGGCGAGAAATCAATCACACCGTGTACGCCATCTTATGATTTTAAATACAGAAAAAGAGGGAAGAAAGCTCTCTTCCTTTCTTGTCATTCTTGAGCCTACTTCTGTTGGTTCTTTTCAACCTCTTTATATTTGTCGCGAAGGTATTGCTATTACAGATCAAAAAAGCAAGCGACTTCTACTGTTCGAAGCGCTTGCTGAAGACTTAGGAAAAACCATTATAACGCTTGATGTAAAACCCTCCACTTTCTTTGGTGAAAAGGAACTTTACTTCCAGCATTTAATCGGCATTTTGCGAATGAATCGCTATATTCCACCTTTAAGCTAAATTTTATAATCCAATTTTATAATCATATTCTTTTGCTTTATCAGGTCTTGAATTTTCAAACTCTGTTTTCAGAGATCCTTTATAAGATAGAAGAACTTTCTTCACATATGGAAGGCTCTTTAATTTAGTCATTACGCCTTCTGATTTTTCTTTATCACAGTATAAAACCGCATATTTAAGCGATTTTGAAACGTAGTGAACGTTTCCATATTTTCTTAAAGCTTTTGCTTGCTTTACAGAGTTTAAATAAACGACAAGGCCTTGTCGCTCTGTCATGATCACCATTGCTTCCCCCTTTATTGCTTGTACTATGTATAATGCTAAGGCGTGTTACTAAACTGTAACACGCCTTAAAATCTATATTAGGTCAGCTACATCCACAGCTTCCACCAGCGCCGCAGCCACCGCCACAGCTTGACATCGTATCAAAAAACGGATTACCTGTTGGTACTTTAATTTGAGCTGAAACAGCACTACCAATCTCTACACTTATTTCATCAAGCACATTTTGCAATTCTTTCTCAGCTTGCTTGAACGCCCAAATTGTACCATGTAAGTCAACCTCTCGCTTCAAACGACGAATCTCTTTTGTAACAAGTTTAAAATCTGGATGATATTTTCCGAAACGCTGAACTTCCTCATAGCGTTCTTTCATCTTCACAAACTCGCTAATTAGAGCTTGCGCTTCCTTATCTTCCTCTAATTCTTTTAACTTTGTTCGATAATCGTCGCCGATTTCTGAATGGATAATCATGGCGGATAGCTCGTCAGCCTGTTCTAACAAATGAATAGTTTCCATCGTTGCAAACATTCATCTATACCTCCGCTTTTCTTTTTCAGATTGCGTTATATGGGGCATTTTCAAAAGAAAACATAAAAATAACGCTTTTTATTACCCTTTTCCATTCTACCATGAATGGTCTTGTAATAAAAAGCGCGAAGATGAGAAAATGTGATTTTATGCTTTCTTTCCTATTCAGTTATAGGCTCTTGTTCTTTTTCCTCTTTTACTTGAAAAGAAATCTCTTTTTCTACGCCATAGCTATTTTCCTCATTTTTCATCACTTCAATCTGAACTTTATGCTCTCCACCTTTTAATCCTCTTATCACAAATGCAGCCTGCTCAATAAAGATTGTCTTTTTATCATCAATCGTTATTTTGAGCACACCTTTATTTTCATCATCTCGCACAAATGAAAAGTTGTGAAGACGACAATCAATATATACGGCTCCTTCTTTCACACTATAACTCACATCTAGCGTTGGCTTCTCAGCAGCATGTGCAGCCGTCGGACTCAAAAGAGCGAACACAAGTAATAAAATACGCAAACTCAATTCCTCCTTTTTTAGGAATAGTGTTTGCGTTTTTTCATTCTTTACTCTTTTTAATCTCCGCTTCTTGTTGCTTGAAACATTGCTAGCATCATATTTGCCATCTCAACGGAATTATAAAACTTCTCAACTTTATGAGGAATTGTCTGTTTGTAGTAGTTTAAAGACGCTAGTTCAAAATCGTTCAGGGCATGTGGATTACGCGTTAATTTACGATACCACATAGGCTGCTGCCTAATAAAATCACGTAGTTTATCTTTTGCTTGTATATATTCATACACTTCTTGGCGCATGCTGCCACCTCAACTATTTTAGTCTTTTTTGAACCAAAATGGAGACGCGTTCCCTCCTCCTTGTTGTTTCTGGGCATTGCTTTTCGGAGTATTTGAACTAAATTCCTGCATTAATCCTTGCAAGCTAGAAATAGCCGCGTTTGCGTTTGACATATAATGCTGAACTTGGTTCATATCCATTTTTTTAAGCTGACTCCACAGCCCGCTAATAAAATCACGCTGCGAAGATTCAGTTTTTGTTTCTTCATCACCTGTTTTATAAGCATTCCAAACTTCGTCTTCTTCACCAAGCAAATACCAATCTTCATAAAACTCTTTCCATGTTTTGCGATTTGCGCGAACTTCCTCAATTAGTTTGGGATTTTTCTTCACAAAAGCTTTAAACTCCTGGACCTTTGGATGAAGTTTCTTTTTCGTTTGCGCCACGTTCTTTCACCTCGTATATATAGCCTACTAGCTATTGTAAGTATGGAGGTGTCGTTTCGTTCGCCCATTTTTATACTTTCTTCGTATGAGAAGCATCTTTATGTAAAACGAGAAAATAAGCAAGTAAAATACTAATTATACTAAGCCAAAATGTAAAATAACCAATTTCCTTCATATAATTATTTAACATGCTATATGTTGGCATCATGCCAAAAACGTAATCAATGATCTCATTATGTAAAGTCCAAATCCCTGCAATAACAAGATGAATCATCTTAAAACGATATTCTTTAACGTAAAGAAGACCTTGAAGTGCCATTCCTGAATGTGAAAGCACGAGCATAAGCATCGCTCCATTAAAAAATCCAGTGACGCCATATGTTAATAAATTCATAACAACAGCCCAAACTCCATACTTAAAAAGAGTAATGAGAGCAAGTGCTTCAAATAATTTAAAGTTTCGATTTAGTAAGAATCCAACTAACACAAAAACAAAAAATAAGCTTGCTGTTGGACTATCTGGTACAAAGGGTAAAAAGATAGCTGGCGTATGTGCAAGCTGATTTCCATACCAGTAGTAACCGTAAACTGTTCCTAAAATATTAATAATAAGCAATAAAAATAAAAAACGTCGATCTTTTAAAACAATAGAAAAATACTCCATATCCTAACCTCCTTTCTCTCATTATAAGGTGTCCAAATAAAATAAGGAAGCCGGCTACTAGGAACCGGCTTCCTTATTTCTTATTCTTTGGGCTTCCCACCACTCTCAATATATTCAGAGAGCGTTTTTAACTCTTCATCTGATCCTTTAAAAACTCCAGAAGGCATATTTCCTCTTCCCTCTTTTGCAATCTTTGCAATTTCATCTGCTGAGAGCTTTGTTTCTGCTAATGCAGGTCCTCCTGCTCCTCCCTCAAGGTTTTCCCCATGACATTGCAAACAGGTTTGCTCATTCGCAATTTTATACCCTTCTGCTTCTTGGTCAACTTCTGCAACGTTTTTAATTTCACCTTGGGCTTCACGTTCTTCCCAATTTACTGCTTTTACAGATTCCCATGTTAAGTAGAACGTTCCTGCTACAGCTAAAAGCATGAACCCTGTTGCAAATGGGCGTTTCGTTGGTCTTCTTTCAGGTCCTCTATCAAGAAATGGTGCAAGTAGCAATGCGCCAAACGCAATTCCTGGAATAATAAAAGCGCCAATTGCGTTATATGGACCTGAAGCATACGTGTATTTTAGGAGCTGGTAGAGAAATAGAAAGTACCAGTCTGGTAATGGCGTATATCCTGCATCATTTGGGTCCGCCATTCGTTCAAGTGGTGAAGGATGGGCAACTGTTAAACATAGATATCCAATTAAGAAGACAGCGCCAACAAGCCATTCTTTGAGTAAAAAGTTAGGCCAGAATGCTTCTGTTTTCCCTGGATATTCCGAATAATCTTTTGGAATATTGCGTCTTTCTTTATCTGGTACGCGCGAATCTCCAACAAACTTCATTCCCTTTCCGCGATGCATTTTATCTCCCTCCTCTTTTCAACTTTTAAAGCGGACCTGATATACCTTGTTTTCGAATCATGATAAAGTGTGCACCCATTAATCCTAGCAAAGCGCCGGGCAGGAAGAAGACATGAATAGCAAAGAATCTTGTTAAGGTTTGGGCTCCCACAATCGTTGGGTGCCCTGCAAGCAGCGTTTTAATTTGTCCTCCAATAAGCGGGGTTGATTCTGCGATTTGAAGTCCTACTTTTGTAGCGAATAGCGCTTTCATATCCCATGGTAATAAATAACCTGTAAATCCTAAACCAAGCATAACGAAGAAAATAAGTACCCCTACAATCCAGTTCAATTCTCTTGGTTTCTTGTATGCACCTTGGAAAAAAACGCGTAGAGTATGTAAAAACATCATCACGATGACTAAACTTGCGCCCCAATGATGCATGCCACGAACAATTTGGCCAAATGCAACTTCATTTTGGAGATAATAAACAGATTCCCATGCATTTTTTATATCTGGCACATAGTACATCGTCAAAAACATACCAGACAAAATTTGAATAACAGTAATAAAAAAAGTAAGGCCACCAAAGCAGTATACAAAAGCAGAAAAGTGATGGGCTGGGTTGACATGTTCTGGAACCTCATGATCAGCAATATCGCGCCACATTGGCGTAATATCCAACCGCTCATCTACCCAGTCATATATTTTATTCAACATACGCTACACTTCCCCCCGTGGTTTGACGTTCCCTAAATATAAAGTTCCCTTTTTCACTTCCATGTGGAAAAGATCGAGCGGTGCCATTGGTGGAGTACCTGGCACATTCTTTCCGCTTTTTTCGTAAAGTCCGTTATGACATGGACAATAAAACCGGTTTGGGTGATTTTTCTTATCTCCATTCCAGTTTACTGTACAGCCGAGATGCTTACAAATTGGGGAAAGAGCCACAATC
Source organism: Priestia filamentosa (assembly GCF_900177535.1). Taxonomy (NCBI): domain Bacteria; kingdom Bacillati; phylum Bacillota; class Bacilli; order Caryophanales; family Bacillaceae; genus Priestia; species Priestia filamentosa. Next base: position 595,326 of record NZ_FXAJ01000001.1, on the reverse strand, counting down.
TCTCCTTTGCTGTCCTTATATACCCACGCTGTTCTTGGCTCTTCCGATTCATGCCATGCATCAACTTGATCAATAGTGAACTCAAACCGCTGGGGTGTTGTTGTAATTTCCTTCACTTGTGCAACAGCAACCATTTCTTCGCCAGCCCCTTTTTTCAGAACCGGATCAACTGCAAAACGAACCATTGGCATTAGCATTCCAGCCGCCATGAACCCTCCTACACCTGTCAATGTATAAGTCAAAAACTGACGGCGTGACACACGATGCTCTCTTTCCTCCATCGCTTTCCCTCCCTAATCCTTTAAAGGAACATTTTCTACTAAAAAGGCCTCGTTTCGACAATTCACGTCAAAATATTTTAAATTTTCCAATTAATTTAGGTATAGAAAACTTAATTAAAGGCCATTTTTCACTTCCATATTCCTAAAAGACTTTTTGTTACCTTTTCAACTTGAATCTTGATTGCTTCTTTCTTTCCTTTCTCTGTTTCTTGCATTTCAAAAGGGACAAAAACAACCGATCCTTTCACTTGTTCTTGTTGCCACGCTTTATCACTAGTTAGAAAGAGAATATGCTTTGCTTCTCCATCATAGAAGTCTTCAATCCATTGCTCTAGACGCGCGGTTACTGAGGGCTCTTTACTATGATACGTGAAAGGAGGACATAACATTACTCTCCCTTTAAATCTGTGCTCAATTTCATTTGTAATCGCTATCATGTTTTCCCATAAAAAACCATTCTTCTTGACTTCGTCCACAAAATTGACGGCGTGAAGCGGAATGATAATTGTATCAATGTATTCCTTTTGAGCAAGATAAATTCCGACATCACTACTATTCCATTTCAACATTGCCCCCTCCAATTCCTTCTCTAATTTTCGACTATATTAAGCATAGAAAAAACCTCGTCACTTGACAAGGTTTTCTCCGTATTTCTTATTGACTTTCTTCATATTTTTTTAAGTAGTCTGTTAGACGATAAAATTCCTCTTTGTCTCCTTCATCGAGAGCTTTATCGATGAGCTCCATAATTTTCGCTTTATGGAAAGACTTAATAGAATCGTCTAACATTTTTTCAGCAAGCAACCGATCTTTTTCGTTTACTTCTAAGTTTTTAGGAATGTAAGGATTATCTTCTAAAACAGCAACATACTGCGGTGAGAGATACGATGAGCGAAAGTTTAGCTGAATGTAAATATCTTCATCCCTGTTCAAACGAATATCATGAAATGATTTTTCCGCATCTGTTGTCATCACGTTCTCTTTATAGAATCGAAATGACGGATCGTCAACACAATGTGTTGACATAATTAATCCTCGAGGACAAAACTGAGCTTTCTCTACAAAATGAACTTTCTTCATTAGTTGATCATGGCTCATTAAATAATTTAAAATCCAAACGCACTCACGTCTTTTTAGTTGATAATTTGTTAAAAACCAGCGAATAAATTCTTTCTTTTCATCTATAGATACTGGGATCGCCATCTACTTTCACTTCCCTCCTCTTTTTTACCAATAGAGATTTTCTCCTTTGCGTTCTATATTCCCATTCCTACAGGATAGAAAACGGGGTGATTGTAGTATAATGCTTTGTCTATTATTTCAACACTATAAGGATTTTTCCCTTCACAAATCTTCTAATTGCCATAAGATTTCTTGTATGTCTGTTGCAGATGGGTTAATTGAGAGTATTTTTTCAAACATTGTGCGCGCTTCTCTTCTTTTTCCCTCCTCCATGAGAAACATACCGTAGTCTTCTAAAAATAAAATATCTTCTTTAAAGAAACTATATGCAGCTTCGTAAGCATTTAATGCTTTTTTGTATTCTTCTGCACCTTCGTACGCTTTAGCAAGGTCCCATTCAAAATGAGGATCGTCCTCTCCAAACTCTTTTGCATGTTCATAGTGCTCAATAACATCTTCAAATCGTTCTTGATGTAGAAGAAGTTTGGCAAGAGTTAAGAGGGCTTCTAAATAGCCTGGATCAAGAGCTAAAGCTTCACGGAAAGCTTTCTCTGCCCATTCCTCGTTTTGAAGTTTAAGAGCAATCTTTCCACTATAAAACCAAAGCTCTTTATTGAATTCATCATCTTTTATTCCTTCTTTTGCTGTTTGAAGTGCTTCTGCTAACATTTCTTCTTGCTCATATGCTTTAGCAAGTGGAAGATATACAGAATGATATTGCGGATCAAGTTCTTTTAATTCTGTTAGCCTTGCAATTGCTGTTGTATGCTGACCTGCTTGATAAGCTGTTACCCCATACTCAAACAAAATATTAATTTCAAGCTTATTCTCAAGTGCTTTCTCATAATGTGGAAGTGCTTCTTCAAACTGACCAAGACCGCTAAGTGATTCAGCTAAACGGTGGTGTAAGTTTGTTCCATTGAAGTCCTCTTCTGTCTTCAACAGTTTTTTATAGTACTTTTGTGCATTTTTAAATTCTCCTTGACTAAGAAAGAATTCGCCAAGCGCAAAGTCGATGACAGGTTCATCAGGCAAAAGCTCTTTTGCATTAAGCAATTTAGCTTCTGCTACTTCAGGAAGACCTTGCATCTCATATAAATCAGCCATTAAAAGTAATGCTTGAGCATAAACCGGGTGGCTGTGCGAAATCTTCTCTAATGTTTCAAGTGCTTTCTCTTCCTGTTCTACATCAATATAAAGCTCTGCTTTAATAACAAGAAGCTCTGCTTCGTTTGGGTAAAGCTCCAGCAGCTTGTCTGCCATTGCAAGCGCTTCATCAATAAGACCCCACTGTTGAAAACATTCGAGAATGAGGAGTTTCTCGTCATCTGCAACAACATCTTTTATTTCGCTGATAAGTTTTAAACCTTTTTCAACTTCATTGCTTTCAATATATTTTATAGCTTGTTCAAGCTCTGTCATATATAATCTCCTTTTACATCCTTCTTACTTTTATCTAGTATACTCCATGATAAAGGACAATGAAAAATGTTTCAAATAATCTACTCGGTTTTAAGCAACAGAAAGAGAGAACCAGAAATGGTTCTCTCCTGTTAGCGTGACAGTTTTGCTAAATGTTCAAAGAAAGTTGGGTATGAAACGCTAATTGCTTCTGGACGCTCCAGCTCTACTTTCGAAGAAGTAATAAGAGATGCAACAGCAAGCATCATACCAATGCGATGGTCACCATGACTATCAATATTTCCTCCATGCAATGGAGTGCCTCCTTTAATAATCATTCCGTCTTCTGTTGGTGTAATATCTGCTCCAAGTTTATTTAGTTCAGTTGCAACAGTAGAAATACGGTCTGTTTCTTTTACACGCAGCTCTGCTGCATCTTTAATAATTGTCTCTCCTTCTGCTTGTGTTGCAAGAAGAGCAATAATCGGAATTTCATCAATAAGGCGTGGAATTAAGTCTCCACTAATTTCTGTTCCTTTAATATCAGACGTTTCTACAACGAAATCACCAACAGGTTCTCCGCTTTCAACACGCTCCGCCTCAATTTTGTATTTAACATTCATCATATCTAATACATCAACAATACCTGTGCGGGTTGGATTCAATCCAACATTTTGGAGGCGAATACGACTGTTTGGTACAATCGCTCCTGCAACAAGGAAAAATGCAGCAGAAGAAATGTCACCAGGCACGTTTACTGTTGTTCCTTTTAACGTTTGTCCACCTTCAACAGAAGCACTCGTTTCATCGCTTTCCACTTCTACTCCAAAAGCGCCAAGCATTCTTTCTGTATGATCACGTGATTTATGAGGTTCTTTTACCGTTGTTTTTCCTTCTGCATTAATGCCTGCTAAGAGAATAGCCGATTTAATTTGAGCACTTGCAACAGGCGATTCATATGTAATCCCCTTTAATGCATGTCCACGCACAGCAAGCGGCGTATATTGACCATTTTCACGTCCATCAATTTTTGCTCCCATTAAGCGAAGCGGAACAGTTACACGAGCCATTGGACGTTTAGCAATCGAGTCGTCTCCGATAAGGCAGCTGTGAAAGTCTGTTCCAGCTAGAAGACCAAGAATAAGTCTTGTTGTTGTGCCAGAGTTTCCAACATCAAGAAGCTGACTTGGTTCTTTTAAACCATTAAAACCGCGTCCGTTGATTTCCACAACATCTTCTGTACGGTTAATTTCAACACCCATCGCTCGAAAACATTCAATTGTGCTTAGGCAATCTTCTCCTTCTAAAAAGTTATGAACGGTTGTTTTTCCTTCTGCAATAGAGCCGAACATTACGGCTCTGTGCGAGATTGATTTATCACCAGGAATGGCAATTTCCCCTTTTAAACTTACTTTCTGACTTTCCAACACTTTCGTCATTGTTTATTCACCTGCTCCTTTTTCTATTTTAAGATGGAATAAATGTTCCATATCCATGACTCTCTAAACATATTCTAGCCTTTTCACGATCTTCTTCTTTTTGAAGACTAAGACGAAGAACTCCATAAATATCTTCACGTGTTTCTAAAATGCGTAGATTTGTAATACTGATTCTTTCTTCCGCTAAGTAGCCTGTTACTTCTGAAATAATCCCTGGATAGTCTGGCACGTCCACATACAAATCGTAAAAAGAAGGAATTGCTCCTTTTTCTTTTACAGGAAGGCCATCTCGGAAATTTTTAGCTTCTTCGAAATAATTAAAAATTCCTTCTGCATCAAGCGAACGTACCATTTCTTTAATTTCTTCCATCTCTAATGCCCACTCATCAAAAAGTTCAAGCATTGATTGTTGATTATGAATTAAAATATCTCGCCACATAACAGGACTGCTTGAAGCGATACGCGTAATATCTCGGAAGCCTCCTGCCGCAAGCTTTGAGGTTAACTCATTTTGCTTTTTATATTTTTTAGCTTGATGAACAAGGCTTGCCGCAATAATATGAGGGAAATGACTAATAACTCCTGCTACTCTATCATGCTCAGAAGGCGTCATTTCGATAAGCTGTGACTTTGTTCCTTGAAGAAGCTGCTTAAGCTCGCTAACCTTTTCCTCTGCCGTATGTTCAGAAGGAGTTAAAATATAATAAGCATTTTCAAACAAATGAACCTTTGCAGCAGCTACGCCGCTTTTGTGAGATCCAGCCATTGGATGTCCTCCAATAAAGTGAACGTCTTGATGTGCAAAAATGTTCGCTGTCTCAACGATTTTTGTTTTTGTGCTTCCGACATCTGTAATAATAACGCCTTTTTTCAGTTTTAAAGAAGCTAGTTTCTCACATAAGGCAACAGCATGTGTAACAGGAACCGCAATAATAATAATGTCTGCTTTTTCACATGCACACTCGATAGAAGAAGCTTCCTCATCAATAACACCTAATGATTTGGCAAGATGAAGCTGATCTTTGTTTATATCATATCCAATCATATGTACGTTTTCTTGCGTTTCTCTTATGTTTAAAGAAAGTGAACCACCTATCAATCCTAGTCCAATGACAGCAATATTTCTTGTCACGTTTTCCACCTCATTAATACTAAAACTTTGTCCCTATATTTTAAGCCAAGATGAAGCCCACGTCTATGTGTGCCTCATCTTGGCCTTTCATTTTCATCTTTATCCGTTAGCTCTGCACTGCATGTTCTTGTAAGAACGTATGAAGGTGTTCCAAGATTTCCTTATTCTCCTCTTCTGATCCAACTGTGATACGAATAGAAGTTGGGAAACCAAGCGCATTTCCTGATCGAATGATAATACCTTTTTGAAGAAGATAGTTAAAAATAGCATCTCCTTCATAATGTTTAAAATCAATCAAAATAAAGTTGGTTTCTGAAGGATAATAAGAAAGCTTGTGCTCTTCACAGAAGTCATAATATTGTTGAAGACCCTTTGTATTTTTCTTTCGGCATTCTTCGATAAACGTTTGATCTTCAATTGAAGCGCAAGCAGCTGCCTGTGCTAAACGACTTGTATTAAAAGGCTCGCGCGCAGGCTCGATCTTTTGTAAAAGCTCCGTATTCGCTACTCCGTACCCGACGCGAAGGGCCGCAAGTCCGTAAGCTTTTGAAAACGTACGAAGGATAATTAAATTTTTATACTGACTTAAAAGTGGAATAGTTTCCGGATAGTCCAATGCTGTTGCATACTCATAGTATGCTTCATCAATGGCTACAAGCGTTGTCTCTGGGACGCGCTGTAAAAAAACGTGCAGACGATCTTTATTAACATACGTTCCAGTTGGATTATTTGGACTGCAAATCCACACAATTCGTGTTTCATCATCAATAGATTCAAGCATTTTATCTAAATCATGCTGACCGTCAACAAGGGGAACTTCTCGAATTTCGGCTCCCTCAATTACGGCATTATGCTTGTATTGAGAAAAAGTAGGTGTCGCCATCACTGTATTTGTATCTTTTGTTAAAAGTGAACGACAAAGAATTTGAATTACTTCATCTGAACCATTTCCAAACAAAATCTCTGTTTCTTTAACATTCAAGAAGTTTGCTACTGCTGTACGAAGCTCGCTCGCATAGCCATCTGGATAAAGCGTTAACTTTAAAGCTTCCTGTTTAATAGCTTCAACAGCTTTAGGTGAAGAACCATACGGGTTCTCATTTGATGCTAGTTTAATAACTTTCTCTAATCCAAATTCTTTTTTCACTTCCTCAATCGGTTTTCCCGGCTTATAAGGAGTTAGTGAAAGAAGCTGTTTTTTGACTTCCACGCTTTTTACACCTCACAAAGTGATATAGGAGAGATAATCTCTTCAATATAATTCTCAATAGTTGTTAAGGCTTCTCTCTTCTCCTCTTTGCTCCCCTTTAAAGCATCTTCTAGTTCTCCTACTTTGTGAACAAGTGCACTTCCAATAACAATTCCATCGCTATGATCAATAAGCAATTGCACTTGGTCAGCTTTAGAAATGCCAAACCCAACTGCTACAGGGACCTTTGCGTATCGTTTCACTTCATCTAAGAATTCATGCACATTTTCAGGAAGCTTATCTCTCACACCTGTTACACCAAGAGAAGATACACAGTACAAAAATCCATCAGCAGATGCAGCGATTTTTTGAATGCGATCTTTGGATGTTGGAGCAACCATAGAAATAAGAGCTACTTCATTCTCTTTTGATAGGGAACGAAGCTCTTCACTTTCTTCATATGGAAGATCTGGGAGAAGAAAACCATCAACTTGATTTTGTCGCATTAAAGCGAAAAAGTTTTTGTACCCCAATTGTAACACAGGATTAAAATAGGTAAAGAGGATAATCGGAATTTCAACGCCTCTTTCTCTCATTTTTGATACAAGTTTGATCGCTTTTGTAATAGTCATTCCTGATTTTAACGCTCTGCTTGAAGCTGCCTGAATCACAGGTCCATCTGCAAGAGGATCTGAGTATGGAACACCAAGTTCGAGCACTGAAGCTCCTACTTTCTGAAGACTGTATGCTAACTCAACTGTCGTTTCTTCTGTAGGATCTCCTGCTGTAATAAAGGGAATAAATAATTTTTTATGCTTTGGTAGTCTCTCTTTGAACGTGCTCATTGTCCATTTCCTCCTCTAATAAACGAATTAGTGAATTTACATCTTTGTCACCACGGCCTGATAAACATACAAGAATTGTTTCATCCTTTGATTTTAAAGGAGCAAGCCTGAAAGCTTCAGCAAGCGCATGTGATGATTCAATAGCAGGCATAATGCCTTCTGTTTTAGTTAAAAGTGTAAATGCATCAAGTGCTTCACGATCTGTTGCACTTTTATATTCGACTCTGTTGATGCTTGAAAGCAGTGCGTGTTCTGGTCCAACACCAGGATAGTCGAGCCCAGCTGAAATAGAATATGGTTCTGTAATCTGACCATGCTCGTCCTGCAGTAAGTTTGTGAGTGTGCCGTGTAAAACCCCTTTGCTTCCACGAGCCATCTTAGCTGAGTGAAGGCCTGAATCAAGCCCTTTTCCACCTGCTTCAACTCCAATTAATTTAACGTCTTCATCACCGATAAAGTCGTAGAACATTCCAATTGCATTGCTTCCGCCTCCAACACACGCAATCACAGTATGAGGCAAACGCCCTTCTTTTTCCGTAAATTGCTTTTTCGCTTCAATACCGATAATCTTCTGAAAGTCACGAACCATTTTTGGATAAGGGTGTGGTCCTGTTGCAGAGCCAAGTAAATAAAAGTGGTCTTCACAATGTGAAACCCAGAAACGGATGGCTTCACTTGTCGCATCTTTCAGGGTCTTTGTTCCTGAAGAAACGGGAATAACTTCTGCACCAAGAAGCTTCATTCTGAATACGTTCAGCTTTTGACGTTCAATGTCTTCCTCACCCATGAACACTTTGCATTCCATACCAAACTTAGCTGCAACGGTTGCTGTAGCAACGCCGTGCTGTCCTGCACCTGTCTCCGCAATAAGCTTGGTTTTCCCCATATACTTTGCAAGCAGTGCTTGACCAAGCGCATTATTAATTTTATGTGCTCCTGTATGATTCAAATCCTCACGCTTTAAATAGATTTTAGCTCCACCAAGCTTTTTAGTCACTTGATCTGCATACGTAAGAGCCGTTGGGCGACCTGAATATTCTTTTAACAAATTCGCATATTCTTCTTTGAAATTTTCATCTTCCATTGCTTTATCTAATGCTTCTTCAAGTTGCTCCAGAGGGTACATTAATGTTTCAGGTACATATTTCCCTCCATATTCTCCAAATCGGCCAAAACTGTCTGGGTAGCTATATTTCATTCTGCATCTTCCTTTCTAATTCCCTCATCAATGTTTTCGTTTTTTTTCCGTTCTCTTCAATCCCACTTGAGATATCAACAGCTTGTGGGCTATATGTTAAAAGATCTTCAATATTTCCCGGGCGGATTCCTCCCGCGATAAAGCACAGTTTTTGCAAATCCTCTGCTTTATTTGTATATTTCGGAATAGCGCTCCAGTCAAATGTCGTTCCTGTTCCGCCAAACGAACCTTTTACTTTTGCATCAATTACAAATCCGTCTACAGCCTCGCTATACAATATCATATTCTCTTCGGTGTCTCTATCATGAGGTAAAGCTTTCCATATTTCTTTCCCTGTTGCCTCTTTTATGCGAAAAAGGTCTTCCTTCGTTTCTTCTCCATGACATTGCACAACATCAAGTTTTGCTTTTTTCACTACTTTTTCGATTATGCTTAACTGTTCATTTACGAAAACACCTACTCTTTTTTTAGAAGAAACAGCCCATTTTTCAACATCTTCTGGTGAGACATAACGTTTACTCTTAGAAGTAAAAATAAACCCAACGTAATCACACATGCTTTCTGTTACAAGCTTCCATTCTCTATCATTCTTAACTCCACAATACTTAATTTTCATAAACTTCTTCACCAAATAAATCATAAATAGCTGTAGTTTGATCTTCTTGACGCATTAATGATTCACCTACAAGAATGGCATTTGCGCCCGCTTTTTTTACGGTTTGTACATCTTTATAAGTAAAAATCCCACTTTCACTTACCATGAGGCTTTCTTTAGGAACAAACTGACTGATTTCCTCTGTTTGCTGAAGCTTTGTTTGAAAGGTGTGCAAATTACGGTTGTTAATTCCGATAATTTCTGGTGTGAAAATAGTTAAAATGCCTTGAAGTACTTCCCTACTATGTACTTCGACTAAGCAATCTAAATGAAGTTCTTTTGCTTGTAAATACAATTCATACAGTTTTTCTGGACTCATCGCCTCACCAATGAGTAAAATAGCGTCTGCTCCAATGCGAGCGCTTTGCTCTACTTGAAGAGAGTCGATAATAAAGTCTTTTCGAAGAACAGGAATGGAGACTTCCTTCTTAATGTTTGTAAGATACGTATGATGACCTTTAAAATACGTTTCATCTGTTAAGACAGATAAGGCATTTGCCCCTCCTTTCACATATTGCTTTGCGATCTGAACAGGATTAAAACTTTCTTTAATCAATCCTTTTGAAGGAGAAGCTTTTTTCACTTCAGCAATCAATGAGACAGGACGTGCTTTATTTTGTAACGCTTGATAAAATGAAATCTTTTGAACATCCTCTTGCTGTCCTAACTGTATTTCTTTTAGCTCTTCTCGTTTCGTTTGTAAAATTTTCTCAAGCATGAAGGTTCACCTCTTTTGTCATATGTCTAAAATGTTGTTGAACGGTTTTACTTTTAATTGCTTCCTCTGTAATACGTACTCCCTCTTCGATAGACAGTGCTTTGCCACTTACATAGAGGGCTGCTGCTGTATTTAAAACAACCGCATTTACAGCCGTTGTCGGCGCTTTGTCGGCAAAAATATCTTGAATTAATCGAGCGCTCTCTTCCGCTGTTTCTACAACAATTTCCTCCTGAGTTCCACGTTGTAACCCAAAATCTTCAGGTTCAACTGTATAAGTAGAAATTTGACCTTCTTTTAGCTCGACAATGTCCGTTTTCGCACATGCGCTTATTTCATCAAGCCCATCCCTTCCTGTTACAAATAGAACATGATGGGGATTAAGCTTTTGAAGCGCTTTGGCAAGTTTTTGGGAAAGTTCAAAAGAGTACACCCCGATGACTTGTTTTAAACAATTAGCAGGGTTTGCCATTGGCCCTAAAGCATTAAATACAGTCCGAAATCCAAGCTCTTTACGAGTTGAAGCAACATTTTTCATTGCCGGATGATAAAAAGGAGCGAATAAAAAAGCCATGTTATAGTGTTCTAATTTTTCTTTTGCTTCTTCTTCTGTTAACCCAATATCAATACCGAGATACTCAAGCACATCAGCACTCCCGCTTTTAGAGGAAACAGCTCTATTGCCATGCTTTGCTACTTTCACCCCCAGAGAGGAAGCTGCGATGGCGCTTGCTGTTGAAATATTAAAGGTAGAAGCTCCATCTCCTCCTGTTCCGCACGTATCAACAGCATCGTGAAAAGAAGTTGAAAAAGGACGCATGTTCTCACGAAGTGCACGAACAAAGCCTGTTATTTCTTCAACCGTTTCGCCTCGATACGTTAAAATTGTTAAAAAGCTAGCAACTTGACTTTGTGATACATTCCCTTTCATAATGCCATCCATCACAAGCTGTGCTTCGCTTTCTGTTAAAAACCCACCGTTTAGACATTTTTTTAGGTATTCTTTAAACATGCAACTTCACTCCTTCTTTTCCGTAGATTTCTTCAGCTACGTTAATCGTATGAATAAGGGCGCTTGCTTTGTTTTTAGTTTCTTTATACTCCAGATCAGGCACTGAGTCATACACAACGCCAGCTCCTGCTTGAACATATGCATTTTTGTCTTTTAGGACAATCGTGCGAATCGCAATACATGAATCAATGTTTCCATCAAAATCAATGTAAGCGACTGTTCCTGCGTACACATTTCGTGCAACAGGCTCCATTTCATTGAGGATTTGCATAGCTCTAACCTTTGGAGCTCCTGATACTGTTCCAGCTGGAAAGGCAGCAAGAAGTGCTTGAATTGGGGAATATTTACGATCAAGCTCTCCTGTAACTTTTGAAATCATGTGCATAACGTGAGAGAATGTAACAACTTCCATTAATACTGGCGTTTGAACGCTTCCGTAGCGAGCAACGCGCCCAATGTCGTTTCGTGCTAAGTCAACAAGCATATAGTGTTCTGCACGCTCTTTCTCATCTTGAAGCATTTCTTTTTTCAACTTTTCTTCTTCTTCTTCTGTTCGTCCTCTTCTCCTTGTACCTGCTATTGGGTGAATTTCTAAGTGTCCGTTCACAACTTGAATAAGTCGTTCTGGAGAACTCCCGATAATTTCAGCATCTTCTAGCTTAATATAAAACAAGTATGGTGAAGGATTAACAAGACGCAGAATGCGATAGATTTCCAATCCTGATAGAGCCGTCTTCAATTTAAAGCGCTGTGATAAAACACCTTGAAAAATATCGCCGCTCCGAATATATTCTTTTAATTTTTCAACATCTTCTACAAACTTCTCTTTCGTATAGGAAGACTCGACAGAGCTAAAATCAACTTCTTTACGCTCAGCTGAAAAAATGATTGGCTCCGCTACGCGACAGTCCTTTCTAAGCTTTTCAACATAGAAACGAATTTTTGCTTCTCCGTTCTCATATAGCTCTTTTAACTTTTCTTCATCTTGCTCTTCATGTGTTTGAAGATAGTGAATAAGCGTCATCTTCTTATTTTTGTGATCATAAGCAGCGATTGTTTCACAAAAAGAAAAATGAACAGCAGGCATTCCTAAATCATTTTCTTTATGAACAGGAACCTTTTCAAAAAGAGATAGGGAGTCATAGCTTAAGAATCCGACGGCTCCTCCTTTAAATGGAAGCGGCATATCTGGAATCTTTGCTTTCACATATTCTTTTGCTAATTCAAATGCTTCATTTAAACAAGTAGAACTGCTTACTTTTGTGCCATCTGAGCGCTCTAAAAAGAAAGTGCCGTTTTGTTCTTTTAAATATAAAAAAGGATTAAGACCAATAAATGAATAGTTCGCCCATGGTGAGCCCTCATCGCTGCTCTCAAGCAAATAAATTGCTTCTTCTCCGAGACATTGAAAAAGATCAACTGGCATAACGTTATCCATTAAAAATGTTTTTGTAATTGGGATTGTTCGATAATTTAATGATGCTTGCAAAAAAGAAGTAAAATTAGTATTCATATGCTCATTCCTCCATATCGTAAGTGAAGAATGAGAACAGTGAGGTGGGTGATGATAAGAGGGATAATAAAAAAGCCCAAAGTCAAATAAGACTTTAGGCAAATAGACATTTTAATATACTACTACTCTTCTAACCTCTGCTCTGCTCTCTCTACACTCGTCTCATCTACCTAGTTTATATTCACTTATACTCAGCTCTACAATGTTTCCTTATACTCTCTAAAACTCTAACTTACAGAACATTCTAATACCTAGAATACTTGCTGTCAACCATTAAAACTCTATTTTAAAGTCTCAGACAATAGAGATAAAATGGTCTTCTCATCGACTTTCATTAATAAAGGTTCTCCAATTTGCTTTAAAAGAACCATGTTAATTTGGCCGTGCTGTGCCTTTTTATCAGCTTTCATCTTAGTTACAAGATTGTTCTTATCCAATCCTTGTGGAATATCTGTACGATATCCAAGCTTATGTAGCCACTCTTTAAATTCTTCAAGAGGAAATGTTGTATCAATAAGCTCTTTTCCAATTTCGAAAGCAAAGCACATCCCAATCACAACAGCTTCTCCATGAGTAATCTCCCCATATCCAAGCTCTGCTTCAATTGCATGCCCTAGCGTATGACCAAAATTCAAAAAGGCGCGAATACCCGTTTCTTTCTCATCGTTAGCTACAATTTCAGCTTTTACATTTATCCCTTCTTTAATAGACTGAATAAGCGTTTCTCCTTTTAAATCTTCAAAAGTAGACACACTAGATTTCAACCAATCATAGAAAGTCGTAGAATAAATAAGCGCATGTTTGATTACTTCTGCAAATCCTGAACGCCATTCTTTTTCACTTAGCGTTTCTAAAAGTGAAATATCATAAAAAACGGCTTCTGGCTGATGAAAAGCACCAATCATATTTTTGCCAAGCTCATGGTTAATCGCTACTTTTCCACCAACTGCGCTATCATGTGCAAGCAGTGTTGTTGGGACTTGAATAAACGGAATGCCACGCATATATGTTGCGGCAACAAATCCAGCTAAGTCACCGACAACTCCACCGCCAAATGCGATAATGAGTGATTGACGATCAAGACCGTGTTCAAGAGCAAATGTTTGAACATTATAAAAATGCTCAAACGATTTTGCTCCTTCTCCACTTGGCAAAATATACGAAAGAGCTTGATTAGGAAGCTCTTTCATCAGCGCCTTACCATGATGTTTATAAACCGCTTCATCTGAGATAACAAGGATGTTAGAAACTGACGGGCATACATCTTCAATGACGCTGTGTAAGTTTTCTAATATACGTTCACCAAAATAAACGGGATACTTTTTAGACGCTGTTTTTATCTGCAAGGATTCCATTAAAATTCTCCTGCATAGCTTTTTAAGCGATCGATATTTTCTTTAATAAGATCCATACGGTCATGACCAAATTGCTCTACAATTGCATTTGCTACTTCCCATGCTACAACAGCTTCTGCTACAACACTTGCTGCTGGAACTGCGCAGCTATCTGAACGCTCAATGCTTGCTGAAAAAGGCTCTTTCGTATCAATATCAACGCTTTGCAATGGCTTATAAAGCGTTGGGATTGGCTTCATTACACCGCGTACAACAAGAGGCATTCCAGTCGTCATTCCACCTTCTAGACCACCTAAGTTGTTGCTTCCTCTTGTATATCCTTCTTCTTCATTCCAAAGAATTTCATCATGAACTTTGCTTCCAGGTAAACGAGCTGCTTCGAAACCAATTCCAAACTCAACGCCTTTAAATGCGTTAATGCTAACAATCGCTGCAGCAATTTTAGAATCCAGTTTGCGATCGTATTGAACGTAGCTTCCAACACCTGGCGGAAGACCTTCAATAATTACTTCAACGATTCCACCAATAGAGTCTCCGTTTTCTTTTGCACTATCAATAGCGCTCATCATTTCCTGCTCTACACTTTGATCAAAGCAGCGCACAGGAGATTCATTTGTACGATCTTTCAGTTCGTTTAAATTTTTATATTGAGGAGGATTTGCTCGAACTCCGCCGATTTCTAGAACGTGTGATGCAACATTAATGCCTAATTCACTTAAAATCTTTTTCGCTACAGCTCCAGCTGCAACACGTACTGTTGTTTCACGAGCAGAAGAACGTTCAAGAACATTACGTAAATCACGGTGACCATATTTCATTCCACCAATAAGGTCAGCATGTCCTGGACGTGGACGCGTAATTTTTCTTTTTACTTCTTCCTTCTCTTCTTCTGAAATTTCTTCAATACCCATAATTTTAGTCCAATGCTTCCAGTCGTTGTTTTCAACAACAAGCGTAATCGGAGAGCCTAGCGTTGAAGCGTGACGAACACCACTTAAAATCTCTACTTCGTCTGTTTCAATCTGCATTCTTCGTCCGCGGCCATAGCCTTTTTGACGGCGTGCTAAGTCTTCATTGATATCTTCAGCCTTCAATGGAAGATTTGAAGGCACTCCTTCTAGAATTGTAGTTAGTTGGGGTCCATGCGACTCTCCAGCAGTTAAGTATCTCATCTTACTCCTCCGTCTATTATGTTTGTTTAATAAAAAATTTTCTGTTGTGTATGACTATAACACAAAAAAATGGATTGTGGAACGTAAACTTTAACGCTTTTAAGCTCTAAAGTATTTTCAATTTAAAATTATTAATGATTTTCAAGCTGTAGTCTGTCTTTTTTCTCTATTCTTTTCGATAAAAAAAAGGGGAGGGAACACGTTAACCCATAAGAGCCCGTATTAAAGATTTGTTCAGTGCTTCCAACGAACAAAACTCCTCCTTTTTTTAAGGATTGACTCATCTTTTCATATAGAGCATGCTTTGCTACATCTGTAAAATAAATAAAAACATTTCGACAAACAATAAGATCATAGTTATTCTGAAAAGGGTCTTGAAGAAGATCATGTTTTTTAAATACAACCGTATTTTTAATGTCTTCGCTAAGATAATAAAGTCCTTCTCTATACGTAAAATACTTTATTTTCATATGTAAGGGGAGTTCTTGTAGTTCTCTCTCTCCATAAACACCTTTTCTCGCTTTCTTTAACACTGTGTCATCAATGTCTGTTGCTAAAATACGAATATTTTTTAATGGTAAAAACTGAGCTAAGATCATTGCCATTGTATATGGCTCTTCACCTGTCGAACATGCTGCACACCAAATTTTTAAGGAGTGCTTTTTCTTAAGCATAGGTACTAAAATCTGCTCCTCCAGTTCAATCCATTTGCTTCTATTTCGATAAAATTCAGAAACATTGAGTGTAAAACGATCGAGGAACTCTTGTAAAAGCTCGTCTTTCTCGCATAATGCTCTATAAAAATCCATAAAAGAAGAAGCGTGACGTTTCTGATAAAGGGATGTTAGCCGTCTTTTCATTTGGGCTTCTTTGTATAGTGATAAATCAATCCTTGTTTTCTTTTTAATGTTTGATATAAACTGCTCGTAATCATTCACATTATTCATCCTTACTTCTTTACCAAATTAGCTTCATATCTCTTAGAATATAAAAAAAGCTAGCATAATGCTAGCCTTCATACACCCAATCATTTATTAGTTTCGTATAATTAACAAGCTCGCTTTCTTCAAAAAACAGCGAGATTTCTCGTGTAGCGCTTTCATTTGAATCTGAACCATGAACAACATTTTTAGCAACCTGCAAGCCGTAGTCTCCTCGAATTGTGCCAACCTCTGCTTCAGCAGGATTTGTCTTTCCTAGCATCTTTCTAGCAACTGTTACAGCATTTTCGCCTTCCCAAACCATCGCAAAAACAGGGGAAGATGTAATAAAGTCAACAAGTTCTCCAAAAAACGGCTTCTCTTTATGTTCTTTATAATGTTCTTTAGCTAAGTCTTCTGACACGTGCATAAGTTTTGCTCCAACTAATTGGAAACCCTTTTTTTCAAAACGTGTAACAACATCGCCAACAATATTACGCTGTACTCCATCAGGTTTTACCATAATAAATGTCTTTTCCATAATCTCCACCCTTTATGTACTTTATGAAAACGCAATCATCACAAGTGAATAATATCACTAATTCAGAATTTTTACAACAGTCGGGTGGAGAGTTTGTTAGAATTTTCTTTTTCCAATAAATTTTGCAATTCGGTTGTATGTGTTTTTCGCTTTACTTGGCGGAAGCTCATCAAGAACGGATAATGCTTTATCAAGATACAGGTCGCTAACTTTTGTTGCTTTCTCAATGGATCCTGATCTTTTCACATCCTCAATTATAGCTGTAATGCGGTCATGTTCCCCTGCAAAAAGCTTTTCAACCTGTTCTTTCATTTCAGGCATTTCTAAAGCATAAAACATAGGAAGCGTAATGTTTCCTTGGAGTAAATCGCTTCCTGCCGGCTTTCCAAGCTGTTTTTCGGAGGAAGTAAAGTCTAAAATATCGTCCGTAATTTGAAAAGACATGCCAACATAATAACCAAACCAGTATAAGCGTTCATGAATACTTTTGTCAGCTCCTGCTGCAATAGCTCCTAACTGACAGCTAACAGCGATAAGTAAAGCTGTTTTTCGCTTAATGCGGCGAAAATAAGTTCGAACATTTTGCTCTAAATCATACTTATCTTTAATTTGCTCAATCTCACCTAAACATACTTCTACAATAGCATGTGAGAGCACTTTATGAGCTTCAACATTCGGGATCTTCGTCATTAATTCCAAAGAGCGCCCAAGGATATAGTCCCCTGTATACATTGCAATTCGATTATCCCATTTGGCTTTAATTGTAGGCTGCCCGCGACGTACGTCTGAATCATCAACAACGTCATCGTGAACAAGAGATGCCATATGAATAAGTTCAAGTGCCATAGCTACATTCTTGATATTTTCGATATCATAGTCGCCAAACTTTGCTCCTAGCAATACAAAAACAGGACGAATTCGTTTTCCTCCTGCTTGTAAAAGCTGAAGAGAAGCCTCTGAAATAATGGACGTGTTTTCTTTTTCAATGGCTTCTTCTAGCTCTTTTTCAATTCGAGAAATATCTCCATGTAAAAAGGCATATATCATTTGTAATTTCATTCTTTTCACCTTTTAAACAAATTTCATCGAAATAGCGTTGATGATGTTATTTAATCCCCATATGCATTGCAGCAGCTCCGCCTGCATACCCTTTGACATTGATTTTCTCAAAACCCGCTTCTTCAAATAAACGCTTGAGGGCGCGACGATCTGGAAAATCTTTTGCTGATTCTTGAAGCCATGAATATTCTTCGTAGCTTTTAGCGAACAGCTTTCCAAAGAGCGGCATAATTCGCTTAAAATAAAAATAATAAAGCTGGCGATACCCAATTAACGTTGGCTGAGATGTTTCTAAACAAACTGCTTTGCCCCCTGGCTTCAATACACGGTGCATTTCTTTCAATACTTGTAAATAGTCAGGAACGTTTCTGAGACCAAAACCGATTGTGACATAGTCAAAGCTATTATCCTCAAAAGGTAGCTCCATTGCGTTACCATGAATAAGAGAAACATTAGTATACGGAGAAGCTTTTACTTTCTTCTCACCAATTGAAAGCATATTTTGACTAAAATCAAGACCTATTGCTTCCCCTTGTTCTCCGACAGCTTCAGCCATAGCAAGCGTCCAATCCGCTGTGCCACAGCAAACATCTAAAGAACGAGATCCTTTTTTTACATTCATGCGTTTCATCGTATCTTTTCGCCACAACTTATGCTGACGAAAACTAATGACCGAGTTCATCTGATCATAGTGTTCTGAGATGTTTTCGAATACTTTATGAACGCGTTCTTCTTTAGATTCTCGCATCGTTTACCCTTCTTCCCATACTCGTTTCATGAATTAAAAGTGATTTTATATATTTTTTCATTTCCTCACTTTTTGTAAGCTCGTCTCCATCAATAAGAGCGTTTCGATTCGTTTCTATATAGGAATCGAGCATTGCTATTCCTTCACGCTTATTAATCGAATTTCTTTTCATATATTTTTTAAACGTTTCTGTAAAAAGCGTTTTTTCATCATTCAGTAAGCATTGCTTCTCATATGAAAAGCGCTTTGTTAATAAGACATTTAAAAAGAGCTTTGTCCATTTCGGCTGCTCAAAGTATTCCGTTAGAGCTGTAAACACAGCAGTTTCAATTAATGTGAAGTGATCAATCATCTCTTCTAGCGTTTTGACTTCATTTCTATATAAAAACATCTTTGATATATTGGTTTTTTTAATTGCTGTAGCAAGACGCTGAATAAACATAATGTCACCTGCTTGAGAAAGCAGAAAATAGTACAAACCGCTATAATAATCTCCAGCGATTACTGTTAGCTGTCGTTCTTTTTCAGGCGCAGTTTCGCTAGGGATTTTTTGAGTGGAGACTAAGTCATGGGTGTCCAATGCAATTTGCACAAGCATAACGGACACAGCATGTGCATGCAACGGCTTTTCCGCTGTTGAAAACGGCTCTAGAAAAGAACATAAAAGCAACAGCTTATCTTCATCAATGCTCGGAGTTGAAATTATGTTCTTCATGTATTTATGTTGTAATTTATTTGTAAGCTGCTCTTTTACGTCCTCTATAAATTCCAAGATGTTGGACACATCAATCACCCTTTGTCTCCCTTTCATTATTCATTATTCTTTTCATAATCGTTCAAAATAGACAACGTCAATTATAACACAAGTTTTTCGTAAAAAAACGGTTAATTTCACAATGCTTTTCAAACGTTCTCGTTTTCAGAAAATAGATAGTATATATAAAGAAAAGCAGGAAACTTCCTGCTCATCTCTGCGTTTATTCCTAATTCTAGTCTAGGAAATATTCTACTTTTTTAAACAGATTTACGCTTGCTTGAGACATCATAATAAGCTTACTTTTTCGTCTCTGATTCCACTTCTCCATGTTGAGACTGGATAATCGCTTTTCCGCGAACTTTAATAGCTGACGTATGCTCTGTAAACTGAGCAATCATAACTTCACCTTTATCCAGTTTTTCTGAATGATGAAACCTCGTATCAGATCCTCTTGTTAATCCAATTACGTTTACTCCATCTTCCTCTGCTTTAATAACAATATATTCCGTTGGTTTTGACATACTCTTAGCTCCTCTCACTCTTTACGATTTAATTAATGATAGCACTTCAGCACGAGCAGCTGCATCTGATTCAAGTATACCTCTTACAGCTGAAGTAACCGTTTTTGAGCCTGGCTTCTTCACACCGCGCATCGTCATGCACATATGTTCTGCTTCGACAACGACCATAACACCGTGTGGATCTAATGATTCAACAATTGAGTTTGCAATTGTTGATGTGATACGTTCTTGAAGCTGAGGACGTTTCGCAACCGCTTCAACAGCGCGAGCAAGCTTGCTAAGACCTGTCACTCTTCCCCCACGCGGGATATAAGCGATATGGGCTTTTCCATAGAAAGGAACAAGGTGATGTTCACACATAGAGTAAAACGGAATATCTTTGACGAGTACAAGCTCTTCGTGATCTTCACCAAAAATTGTTTTGAAATGTTCTTTTGGATCTTCTTTTAGACCAGAAAAAACTTCTTCATACATTTTCGCAACGCGCTTTGGTGTATCAAGTAGTCCTTCTCTGTTTGGATCTTCTCCAATTGCTTCTAAAATGAGCCGAACCGCATGCTCAATTTGTTCTTTGTTAACATTCTGTTCTGACATAAAACTAGCCTCCATTATATTCGGTCAATGACGTTCAGTCGTCATTCATATTTATCATAAACTTTGCTTTATAGAAGCAAAGTTGGCTTTAAGAGGATAAAGAGATAATTCCAAACAAAATTCTAGCATACGGAACACCCAAAGGCAAAAAAGAAAGGTCGCCTATTAAGCGACCTTTCTAAGCTCTTGTTAATATGTAATGTTTATTTAACAGCATCTTTAAGAGCTTTACCTGGTTTGAACGCTGGTACTTTGCTCGCTGGAATTTCAATCTCATCCCCAGTTTGTGGATTACGACCTTTACGAGCAGCGCGCTCACGTACTTCAAAGTTACCAAAGCCAATAAGTTGAACTTTGTCACCTTCTTTTAACGCATCTAGAATTGTATCAAAAACAGCATCAACTGCTTTTGTAGCATCCTTCTTTGAAAGCTCGCTAGCTTCTGCAACTGCATTGATTAAATCTGTCTTATTCACGCTATTCACCTCCTCCCAAAAAGGATAATGAATCCATCGATCCCTTGCAAGAGATATCGTAACATTCCTAGTCCTTATTTCATTTCTTTACATATTACTCAAACTTTATACTTTAGAATCCTCTTGTTTCGTTAATATGCCTACATCATAAAGGATTCGTTAATAAAATGCAATGGTTTCACAACATGTTCCATTGACTTAGGCATATCTTGCTCGCTATGTCTTTTAAAAGATTAACATATCGCATATTGGTAATCAAGCGAAAAGTTATGAACAATGCTAGGTTTTCTCTATGAATAATCCAAAAGACTTAGCTCATTTTAAGAGATTCTTATTAAATCAACGCAAAAAAGAGAGGATATCCTCTCTTTTTTGTTAGTTTATAAAATAATCGCAATCAATCCACCAGAACCTTCGTTAATAATCCGTTCAAGCGTCTCCTTAAGCTTGTAACGCGCATTTTCAGGCATTAGAGAAAGCTTTGCTTGAATTCCCTCTCTCACAATAGAGCTTAAAGAGCGGCCGAAAATGTCTGAGTTCCAAATTGAGAGCGGATCATCCTCAAAGTCTTGCATAAGGTAGCGAACAAGCTCTTCACTTTGCTTTTCAGTTCCAATAATAGGAGAAAATTCAGACTCTACATCTACTTTAATCATATGAATAGATGGAGCTACTGCTTTCAAACGTACACCAAAGCGAGAGCCGTGTCTTGTAATTTCAGGTTCATCAAGACTCATATCCGCAAGTGATGGCGCCGCAATTCCGTAGCCTGTTTGCTTCACCATTCGAAGGGCATCTGAAACTTGGTCGTACTCGACTTTAGCATGAGCAAATTCCTGCATAAGTTCAAGAAGATGATCACGCCCTCTGATTTCTACGCCAACAACTTCTTTTAAAATTTGGTCATACAAGTCATCTGGCGCAAAGAGGTCAATTTCAGCAATCCCTTGCCCCATATCAATCCCTGCTAATCTTGCTTCATCAATGAACTCATACTCTGAAAATAAGTCAACAACTCGGTCAACATCCCGAAGTCTCTTAATATCTTTGACCGTTTCTTGAACAGCTTCTTGATAGTTTTCACGGAGCCAATGTTCATCTTTTAATACCATAACCCAGCTTGGTAGATTCACGTTTACTTCTAGCACTGGGAATTCGAAAAGTGCTTCACGTAGCACATTGTGGACGTCTTGATCTCTCATGCTTTCAACACTCATAGCAAGCACTGGAATATCGTATTTCTCAATTAGATTTTGACGAAGCTTCTCTGTATCAGGATGAAATGGCTGCACAGAGTTAATGACCATAATAAATGGTTTCCCTACTTCTTTCAGCTCCGCAATAACGCGCTCTTCTGCTTCAATATAGTCAGCTCGAGGTATCTCCCCAATCGTTCCATCTGTTGCAATAACAACGCCGATTGTAGAGTGTTCTTGAATGACTTTTCTCGTTCCAATTTCCGCAGCTTCATGAAATGGAATTGGTTCTTCATACCATGGTGTATTAATCATTCTCGGCCCATTTTCATCTTCATATCCCTTTGCTCCTGGGACTGTATATCCTACACAGTCAACAAGGCGAATATTTACATCCAGCCCTTCGTCAACTTCCACATTTACAGCTTGATTTGGAACAAATTTGGGCTCAGTTGTCATGATTGTCTTCCCTGCTGCACTTTGCGGCAGTTCATCTTGCGCACGAGCTCTCTCACCTTCATCCGCCATGTTTGGAAGTACAACAAGTTCCATAAATTTTTTAATAAATGTTGATTTCCCTGTTCTTACAGCCCCAACGACTCCGAGATAAATATCTCCACCTGTACGTTCCGCGATATCTTTGAAAACATCAACCTTTTCCAAAAGATCCCCCTCCGATCTATGAGTTCATAACCTATATAATGCCTAGAACACTATATACTTATGATGTTGTCCTATTAAAATATGACTAGCTTAAAAGAAAAAGATTTGTCTATCCTTTTATATGAAAAAGGTTAAAAACCCCTTCCCTTCAATATGTATTCGAAGAGAAGAGGTTCATGACTTAATTTTGGAGAATTAGAGGTTCTCCCTTATTGTTCACAGTATAAGAAGGGGAAAAAATAGGTACAAAAGGAGAGTTTTCAACAAGAACCTCTCTTATATCATCTCCTTTTTTATAGCTTTTTTCTGTCTTCTGCAATGCTCGATACAAATCTTCTGAGTAATCTACAAAAAGCTCAGCTTTTCCGTTGACTAATACGGGCAGTGTTTGGCCACTGTAGGGACTTTGTACGGTGATTTTATGCTCATAGCCGAGTTTTTTGTAATCAAGCGTGTAAAATCCACCTCCTGCTTCTTGTGCATATGGAGGAGAGCCATGCTTCTGTCTATAAGCGTCTAATCGAATGTGAATATCATGGATTTTTTGAGACACAGAAACATCAATTAATTTTACTGTTGGATCTTCTTCAGGAGAAACAAGCACATAAGAATATACTCCTCCTGCTTCATAAGAGTTTCCTGGCACATCTTCGAGATAAGCAGGGATAAGCTTATTAAATTCTATAGGATACTTCTGATATAAAGGCGTGTTCATATCTCTTGTCTTAATAGGAACAATGCCTCCCTTATCTTCTCTGAATTGATCAACAGCTGTCTGAACAGCATTAAGCTGGGCCTCATATGGAACTTTGTTTTCTTTTAATCTTTCTTCAGGATATAAACAGCCTGTTAATAGAAAGAGAATACATAAAAGAGCGCTAGCCTTTTTCATGAAAAAACCTACCTTATCACCTATTATGTAAGCAAATATATTACTTTTGGACAGGTCCGCTGAATACAACAAGCATAATAATAAGACCTGCTATAACCATGAAAAGATATGCAAAAGTAGCAGTAAGCCCTTTTAGAAATCTTCTTTTAAGCTTAAATCTGCTCACGTAAATAAAGAATACGGAAAAGAACATAAAAGCAATTGCTCCAAAGGCAATCCACATTTTCATCAATCCTTCTGACATTCTTTTCAGCTCCTTTTCCTTCTTAATACTTTAACTATATAGTTCTTGTTTTTTTTTCATACACCTTTAATTTTTTAGTTTCTATTACAAAAAGTAAAAAAGCCTTGGACAACATATTGTCATCCAAGACTTTTTATCTCTAAAACAAAAGTGGATAATAGAAATTTCTTTCTATCTCCTATTAGATACCTCTATCATCTAAAATATTTGTTAAATCTTCCATTTCATGCGTTTTTGTTCTCCCCATAAGGTCGTCAACAGCACTCTTCGCATCAACGTCATTGAACAAAATGTTATAAATAGCCTCTGTTATCGGCATTTGTACGCCAAGCTTTGAGGAGAGCTGGTAAGCTGCTTTGGCAGTACGTACGCCTTCCACAACCATTCCCATATTACCCAATACAGATTGCAAGCTTTGCCCTTTTCCAAGCAAATTGCCAGCACGCCAGTTTCTAGAATGTACGCTTGTACACGTAACAATTAAATCTCCGATTCCAGTTAATCCAGAAAACGTCAGCGGATTAGCTCCCATCGCGCAACCTAAACGAGAGATTTCAGCTAGTCCTCTTGTAATAAGAGCAGCTTTTGCGTTATCTCCATAGCCAAGGCCATCGCTAATTCCAGCGCCAAGAGCGATAATATTTTTCAGCGCTCCGCCAATTTCGACTCCTACAACATCCGGATTTGTGTAAACGCGAAAATATTGGTCATTAATGAATAAATCTTGAATTCTTTCTGCTTCTTCCATATTGGTAGAAGAAACGGTTACAGTTGTTGGCTGTTTCTGGCTCACTTCTTCAGCATGACTTGGACCTGATAATACAACAACATCTTTAAGTACCGAATGATTCCCAAACTCTTCTTCAATCATTTCAGAAATACGCATATGTGTGTCAGGTTCAATACCTTTGCTGACGTGAACAATCGTATACATACCGTTTGTTAATTTAATGCTTTGACATACTTCTCGAATTGCTTTTGTTGGAACGGCTAAAATAATTGTATCTAACCCTTCAATAGCTTTCTCCAATGAAGCTTCTCCATAGATGTTTTCAGGAAGCATAACTCCAGGCAAATACTTTTCGTTTGTATGACATTCGTTAATTTCCTTTACTGTTGCCTCACGATGCCCCCATAAACGAACATGATGTCCATTATCTGCTAAAACGATAGCAAGAGCTGTTCCCCAGCTTCCTGCTCCTAAAACTGCAATATTTGACAATTTTCCCACGCCTCCACTCTCTAGTTTCGTTGTCGTGCAAAAATACGAATTGGCGTTCCTTCAAAGCCAAATGCTTCGCGAATTTTATTTTCTAAGAAACGCTGATATGAGAAATGCATCAGCTCTGGTTCATTTACAAATACAACAAATGACGGTGGCTTAACCGCAACTTGTGTTGCATAAAAAATCTTTAATCGTTTTCCGTTATGCGTTGGCGTTGGGTTCATCGCCACAGCATCCATAATAATGTCGTTCAATACGTTTGTTTGAACACGCATTGCGTGATTTTCACTTGCTGTTTGAACAACAGGTAAAAGAGTATGAACGCGCTTTTTCGTTTTCGCTGATAAGAATACAATTGGTGCATAGCTTAAGAATTGGAAGTGATCACGCACTTTCTCTTCAAATTCCTTCATTGTTTTCTCATCTTTCTCAACTGCGTCCCATTTGTTCACAACAATAATAATAGCTTTACCTGCTTCATGTGCATAGCCTGCGACACGTTTGTCTTGTTCAATAATGCCTTCTTCTCCGTCTAACACAACAAGAACAACGTCAGAGCGTTCAATTGCTCTTAAAGCACGCAGTACACTATATTTTTCGGTACTTTCATATACTTTTCCTTTCTTTCGCATTCCAGCTGTATCAATAATTACGTATTCTTGATCATCTTTTGTAAGTTTGCTGTCAATTGCATCACGTGTTGTACCTGCGATATTACTTACAATAACACGCTCTTCTCCTAAAATGGCATTCACAAGTGAAGATTTCCCTACATTTGGACGACCAATTAATGAAAACTTAATAACTTCATCGCCGTATTCTTCGTCTTCATCTTTCGGAAAATGACGAGCAGCCTCATCAAGCAAATCTCCAAGCCCTAACCCATGTGAACCTGAAATTGGGAATGGTTCTCCAAATCCAAGAGAATAAAAATCATAAATAAGCTCTTTCATTTGTGGATTATCAATTTTGTTAACGCCAAGTACAACTGGAGTTTTCGTACGATATAAAATTTTAGCTACTTCTTCATCAGCTGCTGTAATGCCTTCACGACCGTTTGTTAGGAAAATAATAACGTCCGCTTCATCCATTGCAAGTTCAGCTTGCTGACGAATTTGCGTCATAAACGGCTCATCGCTAAGCTCAATTCCGCCTGTATCAATAATATTAAAGTCTTTGTTCAGCCATTCAGCAGAACTATAAATACGGTCTCTTGTTACTCCTGGAACGTCTTCTACAATCGACACACGCTCACCGACAATACGATTAAAAATAGTCGATTTTCCGACGTTTGGACGACCTACAATTGCAATAACTGGTTTTGCCATAACTTTGTCTCCTTCATTTGTTCATCATCTAAACGCGATACTTTTTCTTTTAACCATCGCTATGATTTTTTATTTCAAATTTGTCTCATTTCATTTTTCAAATGTTCCGTTTTAAAAAATAAAGGACCCTTTTATTTAATAAGGGTTTTTAACCTTGTTATTTTATCAAAAACCATCATTATGAACAACTACCCTTTTTTGAAAAAGGAAGATGGTCTTTCCTTTAAACGAACAAAACTAATATAATAAAATGCTTTTTTCATGCTCTCCCATAAAAAAAGGGCAAGTGTTACAGCAGCTATTAAGCTTAAAAACGCTTCATCCCCGACTTCAGGCTTTATCCCTATTTTTCCTAACACAAGGGAGAGAAGTGCTTCTCCTACACAAGCTCCATTAATAAAGTGCCACTGCCTCGCTCGATGTGGGGCAACGACAACGCATGTAATGAGGAACATACAAGCGCTCAGAAGCCATAAGTAATCTCCAATGATCCAAACGGGGTCATAAAGAGTAAACAAATAAAAGCCGCCATAAAATAGAGCAATTATGAGTGTGTATATCCAGCTTATCATATAGTTTGTTTGCTTTTTGTAAGGAATGAAAGAACTGATGAACAAAACAAGATACGCTACATTAATCTTCCAAATCTCAAAAGAAATAAACGTTGTAGAAAAAATAAGCAACAGTAAAATAAGAGCACTTAAATATGTTCTTTCTCTTGTTTTTTCCATAAAAAAAGTCAGTAAAACCCACCATATCCAAGAGAACCAATAAAAATAAAGGACATCCATCCACTAACCTCCCAACATCTCCATTATGTGTAAAAACCATTCAAAATAATCGTATAGGAAGAAAACTGAGCGGGAATCCTAACTTACTAAAGGAGGGGTAAGAGTGGGAAAAGACCGTCAAGAAAAAAAGCTACGAGAGTCTAAACGTGTGGAGTCTGACCGTGATCAGGGTCTTCATTACAAGGGAGCAACCCATATGCAAAGCCCTGAAGAAGCAAGACAAATTAATAAACGCTAAAAAAAGGCTTGAGTATCATCATACTCAAGCCTCCTTTGTTGTTGCTTACCTCTTCGTGCGAGTTCCGTATTTGTTCAAATCAATTCCACGTGAAGATAACCAATGATGTGTATCACCGCTAATAACGAGCGGAACCTTTTTTAAATCCTCCACAGTTCGGCAACCAAGAGCCGCCATAATAATTTTCATTTCGTCTTGAATTGTCCAAAGTTCTTCTAAAAGACCTTCCATTCCTTTACCGCTTAGAACTCGAAGGAGCGTCCCTGCCATTCCTACCGCATTTGCACCAATACTTAGCGCTTTCACGGCATCTACACCAGATTGAATTCCACCTGAACCAATTGTGGATATGTATGGATGTTTATTGTTTACTTCTATTAAAGATGCTGCTGTTGTAATTCCCCAACTATTAAAAAATTCATAGTGACGGTCGCGTCGCTCATTTTCAATTTTGGAGAAGTTTGTTCCCCCGTATCCACTTACATCTACAATGGAAACACCAACAGTTGAAAGTTTTTCAACTGTTTCATGGCTCATTCCAAATCCTACTTCTTTTACGACAACGGGGACGCCAACTTCTTCCACGATTCGTTCGATTCGTTCAAGTGCTTGCTTAAAATCCCGATCGCCTTCTGGCATGACAAGCTCTTGAATAACGTTAAGATGAATCTGAAAAGCATCGGCATCAATCATCTCAACAGCTCTTTTTGCTTGTTCTACTGTAGCTTCACTTCCAAGGTTCGCAAGAATAATACCATCCGGATTACAGCGTCTTACCACTTCGTATGTTGCCGCTTCCTCGCTATTTTTAATTGCCGCCATTTGGGAACCAACAGCCATGGCAACACCCGTTTCAGCAGCTGCTTTTGCTAAACTTCCATTTATTTGTTCTGTTTCACGTCCGCCGCCACCTGTCATCGCATTGATAAAAATTGGCGAACTTAAGAAAAGCTCGCCAATTTTTGTAGAAATATCAATTTCATCAACAGATGTATTGGGTAAACTATTGTGAACAAATCTTATATCTTCAAACCCATGTTTTCGTTCTTGCCCTGTTGAAAGAGCATGGTTAATATGATCAATCTTTCGTTGTGCTCTGCTCACAATCATCACCATTTATCTCAGTTTTTTTAGCTGATCTCCAATCATTTCTCCAAGTTGGAAACCTGTTGATTCTTCTTTTTTCTCATACTGACTATAGTCTTCTTTTTGTGCACCTTTTCCTTCTTCAAGTTCACGGATACTTAGTGACAAACGTCTTTCATTCTCGTTCACATCTAAAACTTTCACCTTAACAGCTTCGCCTTCTGATAAAACTTCATGTGGTGTACCGATATGCTGGTTTGAAATATGAGAAATATGCACAAGGCCTTCTACACCAGGCTCAACTTCTACAAATGCTCCAAAGGAAACAAGGCGATTCACTTTTCCTTCTAAGACATCTCCTTGTTTAATACGGTCACTAATGTTTGACCAAGGTCCTTCAAGCGTATCCTTAATAGAAAGTGAAATACGAGAATTTTCTTTATCAACAGACAATACTTTAACGTTTACTTTATCACCTTCTGTAACAACATCAGATGGTTTTTCAACATGAGTATGTGAAAGCTGTGAAATGTGTACAAGGCCGTCAACGCCACCGATATCTACAAACGCACCAAAATCTGTTAAGCGTTGTACTGTCCCCTCAAGAACTTGCCCTTCTTCAAGAGAATGAAGAAGCTCTTGCTTTTTCGCTACTTCCTGCTCTTCTGCAACAGCACGATGTGAAAGAATAACGCGGTTTTTCTCGCGATCAAGCTCCATCACTTTTACGCTCATCGTTTTTCCTTTATAATCTTCAAAGTCTTCTACAAAATAGGTTTCTACTAAAGAAGCTGGAATAAAGCCTCGCACGCCGATATCAACAACAAGGCCACCTTTGACAATGTCTTTTACTTCAACGTCAAACACTTCTTTTGATTCTAATTTTTCTTCTAAATCGTTCCATGCTTTATCTGCATCAACAGCACGTTTTGATAAAATTAAAGCTTCATCTTCTACTTTAAGAATCTTTGCCTCAATTTTCGCGCCAACTTCGATCACATCTTCCGCTTTTTCAATATGTAAGCTTGACAGCTCACTAATTGGAATAATGCCATCTACTTTGCTGTTTTCAACTTCTACAAAAACTTGCTTTTCTTCTACTTTTGAAACGGTTCCAGTAACTGTTGCACCCACTTCTAGGTTGTTAATTTCTACACTATTCATATCTTCTACCATTGCCTTAACCTCCTTAGTTGACCAACAACTTACTTATTTAAAAGTTTGAATTTATACTGTCTTCTCGCTAATCTACGAGAAATCCTCTTTTTTCTAACTTCTAATAAATATACCCTTTTTGTCAAGTGTTAAGCCTTAAATGTTATTGATATTTATCGAGCAGAAGACCGATTTCTTTCATTACAACTTCCGTTACTTCTTCAGAAGAGACCCGCTCTTTTCTCATTTCGGTCACATCGATTGGTTTACCATATACAACCTGTAATTTCTTAAACGGTTTATAAGGACCAATAACGGCACATGGAACAATAACCGCATTTGAACGAAGAGCAAAAAAGCCGACACCTGCCATCCCTTTCCCTAGCTTTCCATCTTTACTGCGCGATCCCTCTGGAAACAGACCAAGCGCGCTCCCTTCTTTTAAAATAGAAATTCCTTTACGGAGCGCGTCTCGATCGCTAAGCCCTCTTTTAACAGGAAAAGCGTAGATTTTTGGCAGTAACGTTTTCAAACCAGGAACTTTAAAAAGCTCTGCTTTAGCCATGAAGTAGACAGGACGAGGAAACGTCATGCCTACAACAGGAGGATCAAAATTTGAAATATGGTTTGAACAAACAATTACGCCTGCATCTTTTGGAATGTTTTCTTTACCAATTATTTCCACTCGAAATAACGGGGTCAAAATGGACTTTACTACCCCACGTGCAAAACCATAAATGCTCATGAGACATTGATCCTTTCATCAGCAAGGTCAAGAATCTTAGCTACCACTTCTTCAATTGTTAATGAAGTTGTATCAATTTCTACTGCATCTTCTGCTTTTCGAAGTGGAGAAACTTCTCGTTCAGAATCAAGCTTGTCACGCTTGGCAATATCAAGCTTAAGCTGTTCTAAATCTGAATCAAATCCCTTTAGTTTGTTTTCTTCATAGCGTCTATACGCTCTTTTTTCTACTGAAGCAAGTAAGAAAACTTTTACTTCTGCGTGTGGAAGAACATGGGTCCCAATATCGCGTCCGTCCATTACAACTCCACCGCCTTTTGCTAACTTGCGTTGGCGGTCAACCATTTCTTTACGAACTTCTCCATGTTTTGCAACGATGGATACTTCTTTTGTTACTTCATTTGTACGAATTTGTTCTGTTACATCTTCTCCATTAATAAAGATAAGCTGACCTTGCGGAGAAGGCTTTAATGTAATATCTAACGTGTATAAAAGATCTATTAGGGCTTGTTCGTTTTGAAGATTTACTTTTGTTCTTTGCGCCTCATAAGTTAAGGCTCGGTACATTGCCCCCGTATCAACATAAATATAAGATAAGTTAGTAGCGACGATTTTAGCAACAGTGCTTTTTCCTGCAGCTGCTGGTCCATCAATCGCAATTGAAATGTGCTTTTCCATGCGTCCTCCTCTAGTTATTTTAAAATTTCAATTCGTGCATATGTGAACGAAAAAAAAGCAGGGATTTCCACTCCTGCATGCTTTCCTTGAGTATCTTGTTTACTCTCTCTTTATCTTATCATACGTTCCCTTACTGGTCGAACGTTTCCACAATTTTTGTGATATTCTCTTTTGTTACGCCTTCGTATTGAGGAATTTTTGAAATATATGGGCTGATAGCTTCTACACGCAGAAGAGCTTGAGAAAACAGCAAACAAAAGAGCTGGATAATAAGAAGCTTAAAAAGAACCCGTTCTACTTTTTTCAACTATAATCACTCCATTAAGCTATAAAGGTTATTTCTTTATCCATTATGGGGCAATCATTTTTGTTTTATTCTAAACTAAAGAAGACCTTTTCTCTTTAGTTCTCTCTGTACTTCCAGCGTGTATCGAATAAGGGCCTCTTTCTCTTTAACTCCGAGCGTTAAAAACTTCACCCCGACATTATGCTGCTTTTCTATGTGAGAGGGCAAAACATTGATAACCTCCGCTTCGGTTTGTATATGATAATATTGATCAGATAGCTCAAAAACGAGCCAAACGTTTATTGTATCTCCCTTTTTTAAAAAAACTCCTTTTGCTTTAACAGCTAAAAGAGCTCCGCTTGCGCTGATGTTTTTCGTTATTGTTGTAAAAGGCTCAAATGCTCCATTTAGAGAGTGAAGAGCTGCAGGAAGTGTTGCATCAACGCGGACATACTCACGTCGCTGGTATTTAACTAAGCTTTCTTTTCCCTTATAATGAAGCTGTATCATAGGAATTTCCTTTTTTATACGCCCAACAACTTCCGTTGAAAAATGGTATGTCACTCCATTCTCCTCTATAGAATAAGCTTTTAATTTTGTAGGCATAAGAAGAAAGGCACTCTTTTTAGTTGCTTGATGAATAGGATAATCAATATAAATATATCCTTCTCCTTCCTCAACAACTTTGCAATAGTACTTTCCTTCTCCGTTTACTTCTTCTAACCTCAATGAGGTTCCAGCCTTCAGCTCCATAAACACTCTCTTCCTCTCTACTTGTTACCGTTCGGTTTTCATATATCAGGATAATACACTATATTTTACCGATTACTACTAAAACATGAACAACAAAAAAGAGAAAGGGAATCCCTTTCTCTTCTAAACACCATTATAAATTGGTTCTGTGTTATCCATTTTCTTCACATCTTCTTCGTTTCCATTTTCAGCATTAATAAAAATGCGGTATGTGTCTTTATTAATGGTTCCTAAAAACTCATAGCACAGTACTTCTTCACCAAGATCATTTTGAATAATCGCAAGTCTTTCTTCTTGGATGAGTACATTTTCATTAATTTTCTTTTTAGCTTCATCAGCGTTAAGAGCAGGCTTTGGAATTTCACGGTCATGGTGTGCAGCTAAGAAATCTGCTGCTGAAAATCCGACAATACTTCCATCTCCAAGTGAAACTTTAATTTTTACAGCATCTGGATAAATACGAACTCCTTGTCTCTCTTCTACAAATGTAAAAACTCCTACATTATCATATTGAGCACTATCAGATGCCACAAGACTTTCAAATCTTTGATCTTTTAAAAATTTCATCGCTTTATTCATTGCCTTATTCAAGCTGATATTTTGCTTATCTACATCAACATGGCGAATAGCCCAAATTGGATAACCACCTTTTTTCGTAATATCCATATTTGTTTCTTGTTCTTTTCCGGGCTCTTGGATACGTAAGCTGTAAAACTTATAGTTTGCTCCATTTCCATTTTTCGTTACATCAATCTTTGCATTTTTGTCTAATTCGAGGAACGAGCGCGCAACTTTCCTTGCTTCATTCTCATCAATTTCTTTTCCTTTTAGCTTTGAGAAGTTTTTATTTCCCTCTTCACTGCTTGCATTTGTTGGACCAAAGTCAGTCTCTGAATATTCTCCAGCTCTCTTTTCAACTGTCTTCAAACCATCAATAATTGTGTTGTCAGCTTGAGCATCGTTAGTGGCAAGCGCCATTTCGACGTCCATCCAGCGAAGATTATCTTCTAATACTAAATTTTGTACTTTCCGTAAATCTTGCTGAATATCTGTAGACTGTTTATAAAGCTCTTCTAGTCTTCCGTACTCCTCATCTGTTAACGGGTTTTTATCTAAATCACGTACGCCAACTCGGTACGAAAAATCGCTAACATTTGAAAGAAACTCTTCTGTTTTATTGAAAGGAACAAGTGTTAAAGGAAGCTGTCCAACGTTACTATGCGCTTCAGATGTTACACGCCAAACTTCCGTTAATGCCGGGGAAAGCTGATCTCTTGAGCTCATAGCAAGCGTTGAACCCATTTTGTCATTCAATAAGCTCATATCATACGTTAAATCATGGAAAGCCCTTTGGTAGTTATTTTCCGCTTGCAAAAGAACTGCTGTTTTTTCTTTATGTTCTTGGTACCCCCAATACCCAACACCTATAATCCCAATAGAAAGGATACAAATCAATATTGTTCGTAACATATTGCTCACCTCTTTATCTACAGAATATATGTTTCCCTATTTTCTTAATTTGCGGTCTTGACCATATCCATGCACTTGTAGCAGTATCTGGATTAAAATAATATTCTGCGTTTCCTGTTGGGTCCATGCCGTTTAAAGCATCTAGAACCGCATTCTTAGCCGTTTCGTTTGGAGTAAGCCAAATTTGACCATCAGCAACCGCTGTAAAGGCCCCAGGTTCAAAAATGACGCCTGCTGGAGTATCAGGGAACGATGGGCTTTCTGTACGGTTGATAATAACAGCTGCAACAGCAACTTGACCGATATATGGTTCACCTCGAGATTCTCCGTAGACAGCATTGGCCATCAAATTAATGTCATTTTGTGAATACCCATCAGGAACATTTGCTGCTTGTGGTTTATTAGAGTTTCCTGTTTTTGTAGCAGATTGCTGTGTCCCTTGGTTTCCACCAGGGGATGATTGATTTCCATTAGCTCCACCACTTCCTTTTTGTCCAGCGTTATTTGCGCTTCCTTTAGACGTTCCACCTTTGGCAGCACCTCCGCCAGCCTGTCCGCCTCCTTTTGATTCACTTTTTCCTTTTTTTGTCTGTTGATCAAGCGGCACATTTCCATAATGTGAAAAATCTCGTCCTTTTCGGATTTGCTCTTTTACATATCCTTCATGATATTTTGTTGCAGCAACAAGTTTTCTCTTCATTTCAGGCCCTACTAATCCGTCTACTTTCATTCCAAATTCATATTGAAAGTTTCTTGATGCCCAGTACGTTCTCCATCCAAATACTCCATCAATTGGTCCAGTATAAAATCCCACATATTGCAACCTTGACTGTAGCTCTATTACATCATTACCAACAGCTCCATGCTGAATTACTTGATTTGAAAAGGCTTTGGCTACATTTTTGTCAGAAAAAGTTGGAATAAAGACCCATTGACATATGAATAGTACAAATAAAATATTCCTTACTTTACGAAACCGAATCATCCTATACCCTCCTAAATCATACCTGATTGATGATAAGAGTATTTTTTGTAAAGTCCGCTATTTTATTCAGATCTCACCTTTCCCTCCCTTCATAAGAAAAACCCCTTAAAAGCAGGGGCTTTTAAGGGGTTTTTGTGTTAAAATCATTTAATTTATCTTTTTTCCATAAACTTCTAAACTTTATCTTTCACTTTAAGAAGGAGTAAAAAAATCGCTAACAGGTGGTTTTGTTTTTTTGGCTTTTTTAACTTTCCATAGCCCTAACCCCCATAGAAAAACCATGAATGGAATCATTAATACCATCCAATTATCAATCGTTCTTAAGATATAATCGTACATTCCATGAAGTAAAATGGGAATAAATAAAGAATATATGAGCCATTTTCTACGGCTGCTTTTCCCAAAAAACTTTCCTTTTCCAAGATAGTATCCCATAACAACGCCGAAAAGAGCATGACTCGAGACAGGTAAAACTGCCCGGGCAAAAGCGTCTTGCACACCGTTCGCAACAAGGTAAAGGATGTTTTCGGCAGTAGCAAAGCCTAATGAAACAGCGGCCCCATATACAATGCCGTCATAGTGTTCATCAAATTCCACATGCTGAAAAATTGTAAAGTATAGTACAAACCATTTAAAATACTCTTCTAAAAATGAAGTTGTAAGAAAGGAATTTAAAAATGCCCCTTGCAACACTTGTTCTTCTTGCATGACATACTGTATAAACATAATAGGCAACACAAGGACTGCCCCAAAGATAAATGTTTTTAAAACAACTGAGATTGGCTCTGTTTCGTACTCATCTTTTAAATAAAAGTAGCTCAAAAGCGCCAGTCCAGGGGCAATGCCTGCTGAGATGATTGCGAGCATTCAAGCGCCTCTTTTCTCTTTTTTTTAATCGTACCATGTTCATTAGTGATTGAGAATGGTTTCAGTTAAAAGAATTTACTATTCCTAGTTCATAATTCATAAGGAGGGATAAACATGCGAAAGATTCACATCATCCATACTGGCGGAACTATTTCTATGGAAGAAGATCAAAGGGGAGCTGTTAAGCCAGGTGATAAACATCCGCTTAGCGATCTTTCGGGTTTATTTGATATTGAAATTGATGTTCAAATTTCAGAAATTTTTCGTCTCCCATCCCCGCACGTAACACTTGCACATATGCGCCAGCTTGCACAGGGGATTGAAGAAGCAATCCAAAATGGTGCCGAAGGCGTTGTTGTTACACATGGAACTGATACACTTGAAGAAACGGCATATTTCCTTGATCTTGTGCTACAACAAAACGTCCCTATTGTACTAACGGGTGCAATGCGTTCAAACAATGAGCTTGGAGCAGATGGACCGCACAATCTTTTTTCAGCTGTCGAAGTTGCGCTTTGTAAAGAAGCTGGAGATAAAGGGGTTCTCGTCGTCATGAATGACGAGATTCATACTGCAGCTAACGTTACTAAAACACATACAAGTAATGTAGCCACATTTCAAAGTCCTCAGTATGGACCGATTGGAATTGTAACAAAGCGTGGAGTAAATTTCCACCATGCTCCAACATCTCACGACCATTTTCCAATTACAGAGACGAAAAAAAATGTTATTCTCTTAAAAGCTTATGCAGGGATGGATGAACAGATTTTCCAAGCTCTCTCTTCTCTTAAAATAGATGGACTCGTTATTGAAGCACTTGGTCAAGGAAACATGCCTCCTCAGACTGTACCGCAGCTTCAAAAGTATATTGAAAAAGGCATTCCAATTGTGCTTGTTTCCCGCTGTTTTAATGGTATTGCACAAGATGTGTACGGATATGAAGGCGGTGGAAGAATGCTAAAAGAACTTGGAATTATTTTTTCTAATGGGTTGAACGGTCAGAAAGCTCGTATCAAACTAGCCCTTGCATTAGAAACAACTTCAAATCACGAAGTTCTTTCTCAATATTTTACTCAATGAAAAAAGGCGACAATGCTCGCCTTTTTTATGAAATAATATGTTTGGCAATAAGACCTCCATGAAAGCGTCCATTTTCAATAAAGATTTCATTTGCATTATTTCCTGCTGCAATGACACCTGCAATATAAATTCCTTCAACATTTGTTTCCATTGTTTCGCTGTTAAAATGCGGGCGACCAGTTTCTTCATCACGCTTAACTCCCATCTTATTCAAGAAGGCGTGATCTGGATGGTATCCTGTCATAGCAAAGACAAAGTCATTTTTAATTTTATGAACTTCTGTTCCTTTTACATATGTGAGATGCGATTCCGTGATTTCTTTCACATTCGCGCCAAACTCCATTTGAACGGTTTCGTTGCGAACAAGGGCTTCAAACTCTGGTAACACCCAAGGCTTAATGCTTGGTGAATATTCAGCACCACGGTACAACACTGTCACTCGCGCTCCTGCTTTTACAAGTTCAAGCGATGCATCAATACTTGAATTTTTCCCTCCGATTACCACAACATCACAGTTGTAATATGGATGTGCTTCTTTGAAATAGTGAAAAACTTTTGGAAGATCTTCGCCCTTTACGTTCATGTAGTTTGGATGATCATAGTAACCAGTCGCAATGATTACCTTCTCTGCTTCATACGTTTCCTTATCTGTAAAAACATAAAACATTCCATTTGATTGCTTTTCCACTTTAACGACTTTTTCGAACGCATTCACGCGAATTTGTTTACGTTCCACAACTTCACGATAGTATGCAAGCGCCTGATTGCGCTTTGGCTTCCGATTTTCTGTAATAAAAGGAACATCACCTATCTCCAACTTTGCACTTGAACTAAAAAATGTTTGATGTGTTGGGTAATGGTAGATTGCGTTCACAATGTTCCCTTTTTCAATAACAAGGGCATCTATCCCTTCCGCTTGCAGAGCAAGCGAGGCAGCTAGTCCACAAGGGCCTCCTCCAACAATTATAACTCTTTCCTTTTCCATTGCCGCTCCTCCTTAGTGGTAAAAAAACTTCACTATTTATTAAACTGTATAAGAGCAAGTAAAATTAAAGCTTTTTTCTTATAAATTAAAAAAATCTCCTAATCTATATTAGGAGATTTTTTGGATGGATGCAAATATAGGGCTTTAAATCCACCCTCTAAAACGAGAGGCTTCAGCCATTTTTCTAACGCCAACCATATATGCAGCTAGGCGCATATCCACTTTTCTCGTTTTTGATATATTGTAAATGTTATGAAATGATTTGACCATTACTGTTTCCAGCTTTTGCTCTACTTCTTCTTCTGTCCAATAATAACCTTGATTATTTTGAACCCATTCAAAATAAGAAACAGTGACTCCCCCAGCGCTCGCTAGCACATCTGGCACAAGGAGAATGCCTCTTTCAGATAAAATTTTAGTCGCTTCAAGCGTTGTAGGTCCGTTTGCAGCTTCAACTACAATGCTTGCTCGTATATCATTTGCATTTTCTTCTGTAATTTGATTTTCGATAGCTGCTGGGACAAGAATATCACAATCAAGTTCTAAAAGCTCTTTGTTTGTAATTGTACTATCAAAAAGCTTTGTTACAGTACCAAAACTATCTCGTCGATCTAGTAAATAATCGATATCAAGACCGTTTGGATCATGAAGAGCTCCGTATGCATCAGAGATGCCTACTATTTTAGCTCCAGCATCATGCATAAATTTGGATAAAAAGCTACCTGCGTTTCCAAATCCTTGAACAACAACGCGTGCTCCTTCTAGTTCAATTCCTTTTGCTTTCGCTGCTTCACGAATGCAAATTGTTACTCCTTTAGCTGTTGCTGTTTCACGACCATGTGAGCCACCAAGCACAAGCGGTTTTCCTGTAATAAAACCAGGAGAATTAAATTCATCAATTCGGCTGTACTCATCCATCATCCATGCCATAATTTGCGAGTTTGTAAAAACATCTGGAGCTGGAATATCTTTTGTCGGTCCAACAATTTGGCTAATGGATCTTACATAGCCGCGACTTAAGCGCTCAAGCTCACCAAATGACATATTGCGTGGGTCACATACAATACCGCCTTTTCCACCACCATAAGGAAGATCAACGATACCACATTTCAAACTCATCCAAATAGAAAGCGCTTTAACTTCTTTTTCTGTTACACCCGGGTGAAAACGAATTCCTCCCTTTGTTGGCCCAACAGCATCATTATGCTGTGCACGGTAACCTGTAAAAACTTTCACAGAGCCATCATCCATACGTACAGGAATCTTCACTGTCATTAATCGTAAAGGCTCTTTCAAAAGCTCAAATACTTCTTCTGGATACCCTAACTTTTCTAAAGCACTATGTATAACAGTTTGAGTTGACTTTAATACATCGTTTTTGTCTCTATCATCATGTTCATTGGTTTGCATTTTATCGGCAACCATTTAGAGAACCTCCCACAGTCAAATATAGTAAATGGTGCTTCTTTCATGACATAGTATACACCTTTCATATGCTGATGCAAAGAGAAAAACGTAAAATTTCACATTTAAAAATCGACTTTCTTGAAAGCGATTAACTATTCTCTAGAAATTTAAAAGAAGAGCGACTATATGACGAACGTTCGTCATATAAAATCGCTCTTCTTTTCATGATGAAAATTTCTCAGCTATAAACGATAGCGCATTCTTTTCAAGGAGCATTTTCCCATACTCATGAACGCGATATTTTGTCAGCGTTGACGGATATCCATACTCAGCCAAAAGCGCTACAAGAGTTTCTGTATCCAAATCCTCTTCATTCTCTGTGTCCACTAATAGATAAAAGTGTTTGCCATAAGAATAAAGCGTACCACTTTTCACATCTAAAGGGGAGAGTCGATTTGCAAGCTGGATAACGTCTTCAAACGATGAAAATTCAAAGAAAATGTCCTGATTTTCATCTAGCGTTACCTGCATTTGAATATAGTCATCCATGAAGTCATCATCTTCTTGGTCTGAGAGGTCTTCAGAACTTGTTGTTAAAATAACGACCATGCCCTGCGCTTGAAGAGCAAATACTTCAACAGCAAGCGACTGTGTTGGTTGAAAACCTAACTCTTCACTTGCCTGGTCAACCATATCTCTAAAAAGCTGCTGGACTTTTAACGAGTTGTTCCACATATCCTCTTTTGATAATCCGCGTTCTGTTAAATCATCAAACGTCAAGAAAATTTTTATCTTGTTATAATTCAGGCGCTCTAATCTCATCATACACCCTCCCCATTCGCCGAAACAACGACATTAACAGTTTAATATATGCACTTGTTGAAAAAGAGTTCATTCGTGCTGTTACAATAGAGTTTACATGTTTATAAGAAAGAAGACAACCTTATTGCATTTGAATCTCTGTTAATTTTATGTTAATCCAATGTTCCCATTCTTGTTTTGAATCACCGACAATAAAAGAAAGGATGCTTTCATCTTCCACATTTGAAAAAGCAGCTCCCCCAAGACCGATTGAAAGTGAAGGAAATTCCCGCTTCACTTCTTTTACAAGAGATATTGTTTCTTCCTGGTTTTCTTTCATTGTGCATGACATAAACAATAAGGAAGGCTGAACTTCTCCAACAACTATTTTTACATCTTGATTATCGACGCTGCTCCCTAAATAAATAACTTCAAAACCTTTCATTTTTAGGAAAAGCGTAAAAATGAGTAATCCAACTTCATGACGCTCGTTTGGTCCACATACAGCAATTGCTC
This sequence comes from Priestia filamentosa, assembly GCF_900177535.1. Taxonomy (NCBI): domain Bacteria; kingdom Bacillati; phylum Bacillota; class Bacilli; order Caryophanales; family Bacillaceae; genus Priestia; species Priestia filamentosa. The sequence goes on along the minus strand of NZ_FXAJ01000001.1, from coordinate 555,228 downwards.
TTGGCATAATTGGTGGCGATGGAAATGAATAAAGAATAATCCCAATTCTTGTTTTAATAAGCTGTGATGCATAGTGCTCATGGGCACTTGTAATTTTCCCTTTTCCCCATAAATCCCCAATGGATATTAATAGCGACCCTAAAATCTCAATAACTACCTTCTCAATTGAATAAAGACTAAAAGCTTGATCCATAAGTTGCTGAGCTCTTGTTTCTTGAAAAGATAAGAGAGCCCTCAAAAGGTCTTCTTTGATTTTTGAGGTTGTTGTAGCTGTATCTTCTTCCTCTACTGAGAAAACAGCCTCTTTTTCAAGTAGAGAAACGGCTTGACTAATTGTAAAACCATTATTTACTTTGTCTGTTAGCCATTTTATCGTTTTTAGGTCTCGATCCGTATACAACCGATGACCTGAATCATTACGGACAGGATCTACTATATTGTATCGTCTCTCCCATGCGCGCAATGTTCCAGGTTGAACACCTACAATCTGTGAAATTGCCTTTATATTATATTTTCCTTCTCTTGAAGCCATTGCGAACCTCCAAGTAAACATCGTTTCTTTATCTAGTTGAATTATACGTTACCATTATTTTTGTGTAAATGTTGTATACATTTTGTATCATTAGCTTGTAATTGTAATATGGTGTGTCTGAGGCTTCGCGCCAAGCCTTAGAGGTACCTTCGTTGTACCATATCCATTACTTATTAAAATAGTTGTTCCATTTCTTGTATAAACTCCTCCATGCTCGTAAGGTCCCCATCCAAAAAAGCGAATTTGTCCTCCGTGTGTATGACCGCTCAAAACGAGAGAAATATTCATCTCCTCCTTTATCCTTCTCATAATGAAAGGATTATGGCTCAAAAGTAAACGAAAAGGAGCTTTTGCACCTTGAACAGCTTTTTCTAAATCTGCCTTCCGTTTTGAAACATCTTCCACACCAATGAAATCAATCGAATTCTCTTTCAACAGATACGACTTTGCTTCATTACGAAGGACAGTTACACTGTTTTCTTCAAGCAACTCTGAAAGCTCATCTTCTCCTGCTTCATAATCATTATTTCCCCATACAAAATAAACAGGTGCTAAGCTTTTTAGTTTTTGCACATTTTCTGCTACTTGAAGAAAAGGCACTTCCTCTTCCGTTAAGTCTCCCCCTATAACAACAGCGTCCACCTCATCCTTCATTTTCTCAATGAGTTTGTCATCTATTTTCCTTTTATGAACATCAGAAATAAAAAAAAGACGCAGTTTTTCACGAGCGGGAAACTGCGGGAAACGGAACGTATGATATACAACTCGGTTTTCAAATGCATTTTTCCACATGTATCCTAATAAAGCAACTGGAAACAACACAATGGAAAATATAAACTTCACGATATCTCCTCCTCTACTTCTCCTGCTTTTTCTTGGTGATATAACATCTGTGTTCCCTTAACAGTCACAAATGTTAGAGAAGAATTTTTTTAAAATTTTTTTATAAAAAGTATTCAAAACTCATACTATGAAAAAAAACGGAATATGGGTCTGTCCTATCGCTACTTATGCTCGTGATATAAATTCACATCAAACTTTTTTAACATCATTGCAAAGACGGATTGTCTCGCTTCCCATCTAGTTGGCTGAGGCCAGTATTCCCCTGCTTTCTGAATAATTTCACACCGAAGTTCGTGAAATTCTTTTTCTGCCTTCTCACATTTTTCATGAACATATTTTAAATAGAAAAAAAGGCTTCCTATCACAAGAATAAACATAAAATAAATAGACCGTTCAAGCATATGAGTAAGAACGGATTGAAACGTTAACTGTTCTAAAGTTTGAAGTGAAAACCACGTATACCCCATTATTCCGACTGCCAAAAGAAGCAATAGCCCCTGTAGCTTTTTTTCTTTTTTTGTTAACGTATCAAACTTTCTTTTCCGCTTCACGACACTTTGTAATACAAACTTTGTCGCCTCATCTGTACGATGATCAAGCGCTTGAATTTCTTTCTCCATGCCCACTCCTCCTACATTCCGCTTTGTTAATATAGGTATGTGGTTGTCCTAGTCATTATTATGTTTTTTTAGGCGTGTTCTTCTTTTTCAATATAGCGAATATATAAAGCAAGTACAAAATCAATTACAAAATGAGCCATCATTGTTACAAGTAAGTTATCCGTCCACCAAAAAAGCAAGCCGATCATAAAACTCATTAAAACAACCGAGCTAAACAGTACTGGTTTTGTTAAATAACGAACATGAATAAGCGCAAAAATAATACTTGCTCCAACAAGACCGATATGCGCTTGTATAACTCCTCGAAAAAGCAGTTCCTCTACAAAGGAAATAAGAAGACAAAGAAAGATAATATGCCAAAAGGAGCGAGAGCGAAAAATTTGGCGGTTGATTCCTCCATCATCATAAAGATGACTTGGCAGGTTTATTGTCAGTAAAAGATCCACTGCCACAACAACAAGGGCTGGAAACATGCCAAATAAAAAAAGCTCCCTAAAGTCAAGTTGAAAATACTCCCCTAATTCTCCTGGTTGATCATGTAAAAAGAATACGAGCCCAATTGTGAGAAGAAAAAGTAACCCCTGTGTGCCATATAGACTCCAAATCAGCTCTCTATCACTATACTTAGAAGTGTTCATACTTTTCCTCTTTCTGTCCTAACAGATGTGATAAATGATTTATCCAACTATACGGTTTTTTATCCTCGTTCACACATTCACGTTCTTCATATGCTTCTTCCTCAATCCCGCAAATGTCGCAACATAATGGTGGAGTAGGCTCACTATCGTTCTGAAAATAATCAAGGATAGTGGAACGACGACATGATTTTGAAAGTAGAAACTTTTTCATCTCTTTAAAACGAGCTTCTTTATCATGAAGTCTGCTTTCAACAGCTTTCTGGATATTGTTAACCATTTCTTCTTTATAGTTCATCTTCACTAGTTTTTCATTTTTAATCATACCATTTTGCTGCAAGTGAAAACGAATAAAACGCCAGTGAACTTCATTGATGCCATATGTCTCGATCATATCCCGATCAAGTAGCGAAACATTCGTTCCATCTTGGTACTTTTCTAATATAGATAAAACAGCATAGCATAATGAACGGTCAGGAAGTTCGCTACTCATAAGGTGAAAAGCGAGCTCGTCATCGCGCTCATCGTAAAGAACAACAGAAAAACTTTCTTTTCCATCCCTTCCTGATCTTCCCATTTCTTGAACGTAGCTTTCAAGCTGTGTGGGGGGGTGAAAGTGGAGCACAAACCGAACGTTTTTCTTGTTTACGCCCATACCAAATGCACTTGTGCAACAAATCACATCCAGCTGATCATGAAGAAACTGCTGTTGAATCAAAATGCGCTCATTATATGGCATCCCCCCATGATAAAAAGCAACATTCCTTACTCCATTCTCAAGCAAATATTCTGTTAAGTTTTCGGTCCAATTTCGGCTTGAGCAATAAATAAGGCAAGGTTTTTTCATTTTTTGCACATAACGCAGTACATGCTCTTTTTTTTCTTCTATACTTTCAACTCGTTCAACTTTCATTCCAATATTAGGACGATTCACAGAATAAATAAGCTTTGTTACATCTTCCAAATGTAAATGTGCCACAATATCCTTGGTAACCGCTTCTGTTGCAGTGGCTGTTAGGGCTAAACAAGTTGGACGTTCAAGTTTTTCCCACACTGATCCAAGCATTGAATATTCCAGCCTAAAATCGTGTCCCCACTGTGAAATACAGTGTGCTTCATCAACAACAAAAAGAGCGATGCCAATTCGTTTCAAAGCATCCAGCGTTCGTGGATTTTGTAGTGCTTCTGGAGAAGCGTAAATGAACTTATATTTTGAAAGCTCGTTCACTGCTTTTTTCCACTCTTTTTCTTGCAAAAAGCTATTCAAAGCAATCACGCGCTTTTCTCCATTCATTTTAAGCTGCTGAACTTGGTCTTCCATCAGGGAAAGAAGCGGAGACACAATAAGAATTGGTTTGTTGATAATATAACCTGTGAGCTGGTAGCATAGCGATTTCCCTGTTCCTGTTGGCAAAACAGCTATCGTATGCTTTCCCTCTAGAAGAGAACTTATCACTTCTTTTTGTCCAGGCTTAAATGTTTGGTAGCCAAACTTTTTAAAAAGAATATCTTCTAACTCCATGTGACTCTCCTTTCTTTAGTCAAATGAGCAAGCACAAGCCTAATCTGAAAATAAGTAATAGAAGATGACACTTCATCTTTGATAGGCTTTAATTTATTTGTATTGAGCTTTAAATAGACGCGTTTAATTTCTTCTTGTTCAGCATTTGTTACATAGTCTGAGAGGCTAAAATCATCTATAAAAAGGGCAATTTCAGCTAAATGATCTTCAATCGTACTTTTTTTCAAACGACGAATTCTCATAATATCTTCAAATGACTTGTTTCTCTTCATAAGTTCATATGTTGCCTTAGCTGACGATGTTAAGGGAAGAACAACATTAAAATCGGTTAGTAATCCTTGTAATAACTTGTACAAATCCTTCTGCTTTTCCAACATATGAATAATAAAATGCACTGTTGCTAGTTGGCAAAGATGCACATAATGCTCATCAACATTATACTCTTTCGCAATTTGAACGTTTGTTTCTCCTGCATACTGATACCCTGAAAACTGTCGCACAAATAGCTCCACATTAAGCTGTGGGGTTTCCTTCAAAATATTTTTTAGTTCTTGAAAGAGTTGATGAGCTAATTCAGTCCGATTTTGCCCATTTCGCACAAGAAAGTTTTTTAACCATCTTAACGTTTCCTCATCTCTTGTCACAGGAACAAATTTCTTCTCTTCGTAAACTAAATTTGAGGCAGTTTGAAACAGAACAAGAAGACGTTTCCAAAAAGGGTATGTTACATTGGCATACTGCCAGCCGTTCAGTGAAGATGGTAGTTTATTAGTCGTTAACCACTTTTGTACATATTCGTGCCCTTTTTCTGTAACTTGATAAACATGTTCCCCTTTGGAGGTAATAGCCTCTTTTTGAACTAAGGTTGTGATCATACTATCAAAGGATGGTTTTTTTAAATAAGGAAAAGATTGGAATAAAAAAGACAAACCGTAGATTTGCCCATCTTGAATTGTTTGGGCTGATTTCTTTCCTTTTAACAAATGATAAACCCCATATATTGTACGCTCTTCTTTCAAGCGTTGAAGACAAAATAACATTACAATATGAAGAGAATTCATAATAGATACGCTTCTCCTTATAACATTTCTTTTTTCTTTATTTTAACATGCATTTGTTGTTCACACACTTTTTTCCCTTTGCATAGCCTATAAAGATCAATTGAAAAATAAGGACATTTTCCATTCGTTTTTCCTTACGCCTTTTCGGGTAATACTATAGTGAACAGAATGAATTGGTTCAACGAGATATTCCTTGGGGCCTGTTGTTAATATAAGGATTAGAATGACAGAATGATTTTTCTATTGAAAACTTATCCAAACAGCCGTACAATGTTTAATGAGTATGAAACGTATTGTTTCGTGATAACTACAATAATCATAAAATTTATATGATGGATAGAATTTTAGGAGGTCTTTATAATGGCAAAGTATACGATTGTTGACAAGGACACATGTATTGCTTGTGGTGCATGTGGAGCTGCAGCACCTGATATCTACGACTACGACGACGAAGGTATTGCATTTGTAACATTAGACAACAATGAAGGCGTTGTAGAAGTACCAGAGGCACTTGAAGATGACATGATGGATGCATTTGAAGGGTGCCCAACTGAGTCTATCAAAGTAGCGGACGATCCTTTTGAAGGCGACGCTCTTAAATACGAATAGAAAAAAGCTCGTTAGGATAATTCCTAACGAGCTTTTTTTATTTTGAAACAGATGTTGAAGGATGAATAGAGCGTTTGGCAATCCAAGTATGCATCTTAGCATACATAAGACCAAACAGAACTCCGACAATAGCACCTTTAACAATGTTGAATGGGAAGATAGCTGTTGTAACTGTTGCATAAAGCATTTTATCTGACATCGCTGGCGCTTGTAAAAACCATGTGTAAGCCGGTAAAATAACATAATAATTAAGAATGCTCATAACAATTGAGGTTAAAATAGTTCCTACTGTAAGACCGAGCGTAATGCTTTTACGGTTGCGAAATTTGCGAAACATAAGTGCAACAGGCACTATATATAAAACTCCAGCGATAAAATTAGCAAGTGATCCAACTGGAACACCTGTCATGCTTCCTTGAACAGCGTAATACAGAAAGTTTTTAATTGCTTCAACTGCAATTCCCGCTAGCGGTCCAAAAACAATTGCTGCAATAAGAGCAGGAAGCTCACTGAAGTCAATAAGCAAAAAGCTTGGGAAAATAGGGATAGGAAAATTAAGCATCATTAGTACATAAGCAATACTGCTCAGCATTCCTATCGCAACGAATTTTTGAGTCTTTTTATTTTTGTTCATAATCCTCTCTCCTTCTTTGCGATCCATCTCAAAGAAGAAAGGTTCTTGTATTAAACGCAAATAAACTCCTTCATAAATAGCTGAAGGAGTTAGCAGAGCTCGTTTAATAAACGTTTAGCAATTAAAAAATTAAACGTTTGAACCTCCACCTTCTCCCTTCCAGACTGTACTGTCGGCTTTGGAATTTCACCAAATCCTGCTTTCAATGAAAGCTCGCGGGCTATAACCGCCGGTCGGGAATTTCACCCTGCCCCGAAGATGAACCATATGTGATTTTATGTTCATTATAACTTTTCTCGAATTAAAAGTAAATTATAAAAACCTTTTTCCTTTCCTTAACAATAAAAGATCTCCTTTTAGGAGACCTTTTATTGCCGAACGATAAGCTTTTCTCCAGCATAAATCGTTGTTTCATTTAAGTTATTCCACGCTTGTAAAGTTGAAACTGATACACCGTATTTCTCGGCAATATTTGATAACGTGTCACCTTTTTGAACAGTTGTTTTCACTTTTCCATCATTTGTTGTCTCTCCATAAACAGACTGAAAAACTTCCCTTGTAACCCCTCCTCTTAAATAAGCATAGAGCTTTTCTTCATCAAGAAGAGGAAGAGGATCAACGGCGTTTGTTTTATGTTCATTCCAATTTCCTTTATGTACTTCAAAATGCAGATGACTTCCCGAAGATCGGCCTGTACTTCCAACTTCACCAATTATTTGTCCTTTTCTAACTGTGTCACCTTGCTTTACAAGACGCTTGTGCAAATGAGCGTATACTGCTTCATATCCATTGTTTTGTTTAATAAAAACAACGTTTCCATATGTTGAGGAAGGATAGGATTTTGTCACTTTACCATCTGCAACTGTTTCAACATTTGTTCCAATAGGAGCTGCAATATCAATCCCATAATGCTTAGCATGACGTGTGCCAAATAAGTCTGTTAATATTCCTTCAGTTGGCCAAATCCACTGTTCGGCTTCTTCAGCATTTCCCTGGACAGACCCGCTTCCAACTATAAAAGCGACTATTGTTATAATTCCAAATATGCGTGCTTTCATCGCTGTAGTTCCTCCTAAAAAAACATGTTTAGTCCCTGCCTTAAACTGTTCTCCCATTTTAAGACATCTCCCATATACTTTACGTTTTTTAAGAGTTTTATCCAGGAAAATGTTAAAAAGTTAATGTTGTACATCATCTTTTTCTTAACTGTATTTGACGCTTATATTTCGCTTTCTTCCTCCAATCATTTCTGCCCTTAAGGCTTTAAGGGCTCGATGCTGCGTTGTTTTCACTTTACTTTCTGACCACCCTAAAAAATGAGCAGTCTGTCCAACAGATAATCCACGAATAAAACGACAAAGTAAAACAAGCTGAAAATCATTTTTGCACGCCCTGAGCCTTTCATATAACTGCTGTACCTCTTCTTTAACGAGGGCATGTTCTTCTGGAGAAGGAGATTCTTCACAACAAATGTGCTTCCGCCAACTTGATAAAAGACAACACTCTTTTAAACCTTTTTCTTTTCTAAAATAGTCTATTGCAATATTTTTAGCAATTGTAAAAAGCCAAGTCTTTTCACTACAATTTCCTTCAAATTTACTGCAAGATTTCAAAACACGTATATATACTTCCTGCGCTAAGTCTTCTGCTTTCTCTCGATTTTTAACTGTATATCCTAAAAATCGAAGCAAATCTTGATGATATGTTATATAGAGCCGCTCAAGTACAGTGTTCATCATCTCTCCTCCTCCCCTAACCTTTATAAAAGAAACTAAATACTAATAAATGGTAATTAAACTTTACCTAAATAAAAAGAAAAAAGCTAGAAAAAGATGGCTCTTTTCTAGCTTTTTTCTTTCTATTGTGGCAGTCGAATTGAAAATGTTGTGCCTTTTCCTAATGTACTATGAACACGGATTGTTCCCTCATGAGCTTCAACAATATTTTTAGCAATTGCAAGTCCAAGACCAGTTCCTGCTTTTCCTCTTGTCCTTGCTTTGTCTCCTTTATAAAAGCGTTCAAAAACAAATGGCAAATCTTCTTCAGCAATACCTGCTCCTGTGTCCTGTACTTTAAGAGAAAGGGCGCTAGGTAAACTTTCGACTTCTAATGTTACAGCTCCTTCTCCCTGTGTATGACGAATAGCATTATCAATAAGGTTTGTTAAGACTTGCTCTAGCTTGTCCGCATCAATTTTCACTTCTTGTCTTTGAAGCGATTCTAACGATAAATGAAGCGCGATATTCTCTTCTTTTGCAACCCCCTGAAACTTCCGAAGCACCCGTTCTGTAAACGATTCAATGTCTACTTCATCAATTGAAAGTCTAATATGACCTGCTTCCATTCTGGCTAAATCTAACAGTTCATTTACAAGGCGACCCATTCTTAATGATTCATCATGAATAACCTTTGCAATTTCTTTCATTTCTTCTTCTGTTGAAGCAATATCATCAACAATTGCTTCACTGTAGCCTTGCAGCATTGATATCGGTGTTCTTAATTCATGCGAAACATTAGCAACGAAATCTTGACGAAGCTTATCAAGTCTGCGCTCTTCTGTCATATCCCTGATAACAGCAACAGCTCCACGTATTTTTGTTTGATTATACAGTGGAGACATTAGGATAACCCATGTTCTTCCTTGTACTGTCATCTCAGTTACTTGCTCCTGCTCTGTTTGAACAACTTCTTCTAACAAACGCTGCACTTTTGATGAAAGACCTGATGCATTTGTAATATCGATTTTTTGTTCATAGAGAGAAGCTTGCAAAAACTGTTCGGCAGGTGGATTTGTAATAAGAATAGTGCCATTCCGGCTAAAGGTAATAACTCCATCTGCCATGCTGCTTAAAATACTTGAAAGTTGTTCTTTTTCTTGATTCAGTGCATTTAAATTATATTTAAGCTGACGTCCCATTTGATTGAAAGCAATAGCGAGCTCTCCAATTTCGTCATACGTTAAAATAGGAACTTTTGTATCAAAGTTTCCTTTCGTTACTTCAAATGCAGCTTGTTTCATTTTACGAAGAGGGGCTGTAATTCTTGTAGAAAGGAAGAAGGCAAAAATTGTCGTTAAAATAATAGCAATCCCAGCTGCTAAAAGAATAAATTTTGTTGTTTGACGAGAAGGCTCTTGGAGATAAGAAAGAGGCTGATATAAATATACGGCTCCTTTCTCTCCAGAAGACATCGTAAACGGCATTGAAACGATGTAGATTTGATCTGATTGCCCTTCTTTTGAAAGGTTTAGGGTTGTTTCTTTTTTCCTCATCTTTGTTCCATTTGCACTGTTTTTGAAATAGCTGTCTTCTTTTAAGAATTTCTCAATCTGCTTTTTGTCTTCTCGAATATTCGGTGAAAAGCTATATTCATTTCCTTTTTGCACGATAATATTTGCATCATCAATGAGATTCCATGTTGCCTTTAAAGCTAAATCTCCATCTTCCATTTCTTCTACAAAATGAGCAACTTGCTTGCTCGTACTATTCAAATCCTCTTCAGCTTGATCAACAATATAGTTTTCGAAAAACTCAAGAAGTAAAATAGTTAGAATGAATAAAACGACAGAAAGAAGCAGAATGATTGTAATCCAAAGCTTCCCTACAACACTTCGCCAAAGTCTCATTCATTGCCAACCTCAAACTTGTAGCCAACTCCCCATACCGTCACAATCATACTTGCTGCCTTTTCTGATTTTCGGTTCAATTTTTCACGGAGTCTCTTTACATGTGTATCAACCGTTCTCAAATCTCCAAAAAAGTCATAATGCCATACTTCACGAAGAAGATGCTCCCGATCGTATACTTTGTCTGGAGATTTCGCGAGGAAACAAAGAAGCTCGTATTCTTTTGGTGTTAAGCTTACTTCTTTTCCTTCAGCTGTAACCCGATGGGCATCATTATCAATTGTAAGGTGTGGGAATACAAGCAAGTCTTTTGCTTTTGTTTCCGTTGTTAAATATGACGTTTGAGAAGAGCGGCGCAGAAGAGCTTTTACGCGAAGCACAACTTCACGTGGACTGAATGGTTTTACAATATAGTCATCTGCTCCAATTTCGAATCCTTGGACACGGTTTGCTTCTTCCCCTTTGGCTGTTAGCATTGCAATTGGCGTGGATTTTTTCTCTCTTACAATTCTGCATACTTCAAGTCCGTCTTTTCCAGGCATCATGATATCAAGCAAAATCATGTCATAGTCTGTCTCGAGCGCTTTTGCTACTGCATCATCCCCATTAGAAGCTTCATCAATAGCATACCCTTCACGCTCTAGATACATTTTCAATAGTCTTCTAATTCTTTCTTCATCATCTACGATTAAAATTCGTGCAGCTACGTCCATTTTCTTACCTCCTAGTTTCTCTTATGTACGACTTATTATTGTTTATTGTACTCCTAGATTCATTCCTATCATACGTTTTTATGCCCTTTCTCTGCAATTGAAAAACCTTCACAGTTGTGAAGGCTTAAGCATATGAATGAAGCCCTGCTAAAATTAAGTTAACAGCAATAAGGTTAAACATAATAATGGCAAATCCTATCACAGCAAGCCATGCTGATTTTTCACCATGCCATCCTTTTGAAAGACGGAGATGTAAAAACGCTGCATAAAAGAGCCATGTGATAAGAGCCCAAACTTCTTTTGGATCCCATCCCCAAAATCTTGTCCACGCTATTTGAGCCCATATCATCGCGAAAATAAGAGCACCAAGAGTGAATACCGGAAACCCAATTGCTACAGAGCGGTAGCTAATTTCATCTACTAACTCTGAATTTGCATTTCGTACAAGCGGTTTTAAAGCTTCTCCAAGCCTTCTGCGTAAAACCAATCGTAATACTACATAGAGAATCAAGCCGCCAATGATGGACCAAATGCATGTATTAAGTTTAGCTGCGTTAATAAGTGCAGGCACCTCTACAAATGGGCTCAGTTTTCCTTCTGTTACAAGCTCATGTTCGTTTGGTCCAACAAGTGCTGGAAGATGATACACAGCTTCTGCTTTCTCACCATGCTTATCAACCCATGAAAACGTTGCTTCATAATCTGCAATTCGAAAAGATGAGGTAATAATGACGAATGCGAGGGTTGTAACAAGGCTATACAACACAACTTCAAGCCAAAACGTCCTCTTCCCTCTTTTAGTTTGATCAACTTCCTTAATTAAATAGATAAGGCCTGCTGCAAAGCTAACGGCTAAAATGGCTTGACCAAGCGCTGTTGTTGTAACATGAATATAAAGCCAGTGACTTTGCAACGCAGGGATAAGAGGTGAAATATCACGTGGGAACATGCTTGCATATGCAATTAGTAAAAGGGCGATAGGAAGGGTAAAAACCCCAAGTGAACTTAATCTATACATAAAGTATAGCAAAATAAATGCCCCAACAAGCATAAGTGAGAAAAACGTCATAAATTCGAATAAATTACTCACAGGAACGTGTCCGGCTGCAATCCATCGGGTAACAAAATAACCTGCTTGTGCGACAAACCCTACAATCGCTAACGAAATACCAAATGTTGCGAATTTATTTTTTTCCTTGTTGCGCTCTACTTTTTTTGATTTGATCGCTCCCCCGAAAAAAAGCGTTGCAATTAAGTAGACGATAAAAGCTGTATAAAGTAAGTTTCCACTTAAACTAACTAAGTTCATGCTTTATCCCCTCCCTTTTTCTTTTCTTGCTGATCCTCTGGCATCACAATTGCTGTTCCTTCTATTACTTTTTCAAGCTCTCGTTTTAGTCCAAACCAGTTTTTGTTTGTATGACTTGCGATAAATAACCCTTGAGCTGTATGTCGAACCCAAATACGACGATGATTCCAATACATACCTTGAATAACCCCAATCATAAAGATTAATCCACCTAGTCCTAGTACCCAAAGGGTAGAGTCTTTATGAATAGTAAGCCCTGTCACATTTTTTGTATCAATTCCCGCAAACGTCATCTTATACTTATTCTCTCCTAGAGGTTCGACATTTTGCCTAATGGCTACAAAACTTGTTTCTCCCTCCTGTCGATCTGGGGTAAACATTTTAAACACAAAAGCCGGATTTGAAGGAGTTTTCGTTTTTGTATCAGGATCTCCTTCTTCATTAAAATAAAAATCAGGAAAATAGCTTAAAATCTCTACTCTATAGCCGTCTTTTAGCTTATACGTATCTTTTGGATTATGTAAATCAATAGAGATTGTGCCAAAGCTTTCTCCACTTTGTTTGTCGTCTAACGATAGCTTCATTTCACTTAGCTCATTTAACCGGTAATCAACTTGATAAACAGCATACCCATCGAATTTTAAAGGCTCATTCACTTTGATAGGAAAGTCTTTTTGTTTTACAAGTTTCTGATCTTCTCCCGCAATCTTCCCTTCTTGTCCTTTATAAAGGGTTACGTCTGTTTGATAGTTTTTAGCTACCGCTCCTACGCGATCAATTGTTTTTTGAAATACTTCATCAGAATCTTTTCCATACTCCTCATAGATAAATTGATTATTTTCCAAAAAATACTCCCCATTTGTACCAGGAATGGCCTTTGTTTCTCCTTCACGAAGCCACATTGTTTTATCAATATACATCCCTGGAACAACTCTAAGCATTGCTCCAATAAGAAAGATAATAAGTCCAATATGATTAACATAAGGACCCCACCTTGAAAAACGCCCTTTCTCACCTAACAAGTTGCCTTCTTCTTTTTTAACTCTGTATCCTCTCTTTTTCAACCGTTCTTCTACCTTATTAATATCGGATTCTAGCGGATTTTCGGTTACACTAAAAAAACGCTGTCGTTGTAAAAAAGATTCATGTCGGGTAACACGCTGCTTTTTCAATGCTCGATGAAGGGGAATGACTCGGTCTAGACTACAAATAACAAGGGAAATCCCTATTGAAGCAATAAGAAGTAGATACCACCATGAGCTGTATAAATTGTGAAAACCAAGCTGATAGTAAAGAGCACCAAGTGTTCCGTATTGTTCTTCATAATAAGTCGAAGGATCTGCATTAATCGGAATGTACGCTTCCTGAGGATAAATCGTTCCAAAAGCTGAGGCAATAAGGGTTAAAACAATAAGCCATATTCCTACTTTTACAGACGAGAAGAAGTTCCAGATATGATCAATTACTGTTTTGTTATACGTCTGCGATCTTCTCGCACTTCCTTCATACCTCATATCTAACAGCTTTTTAGAATTCTCACCATTTGTTGGTTTTCCACATGCTTCACATAAAATTGTTCCGTGTGGATTTACATGGCCACATTCACATTTCACTTCTTTCATGTTTCAAACCTCCTATGGCTTTATGTTATCCATATATTCCTTGATTTTTTGTTCATCAAGTCCACCTTCAAAAATATCAACAATCTCCCCTTTGGAATCTATTAAAATAGTTGTTGGCAAAGGGCCAATATCATATGCGGTCTGCACTTCTCCACCATCATCAATCATCACAGGAAATGTAAGCCCATAACTTTTCGAAAATCGATTAACAGCAAGCTCAGTCTCATCTGCATTTACAGCTAGGATTTCGACTCCTTTGTCTTTAAACTGCTCATACTGATTTTGCATCACGGGCATTTCTTTTGCACAAGGCTTGCACCACGTTCCCCAAAAGTTTAAGAAAACGCCTTTTCCTTCATAATCTGAAAGCTTATGTTTTTCTCCGTTTAAATCTTCTAGGACAAAGTCAGGCGCTTTTTCCCCAACCACAACTTTCTCTTTTTCAGCAAAAAATTGAGCGTACATTGTATAGCCAACAGCACTAAACAAGATGGACAAAATAATCGTTCGAACGAGGAGACGTCTTTTTTTCTTTTTCATAAAATCCCCCTTTACATCGATAAGTTATCCGCTTACATATATCCCTTTCACCATACTAAAGTATAGTGAAAGGAGTATGAAGCAGTTGCTTCACACTCGCTCTTTTCCTGTATCCGCAAGCGAATTTAATTTTTTCACTTCATGTGGAGTAAGTTCTCTTGCCTCTCCTGCATTTAAACCAACTAAATCTAAAAACGCATAGCGTTCACGCTTTAACTTTACGACCGGATATCCAACTGTTTCAAGCATACGACGAACTTGACGATTTCTTCCTTCATGAATAACAAGCTCTACAATCGATGTTTGTTTTCGCTTATCAACGGAAAGAACACGTACTTTTGCTGGGGCTGTTACACCATCTTCAAGACGTACTCCTTTTTCTAGCAAGCGAACTTCATGTTTTTGTGGAATGCCTTTCACTTTTGCAATATATGTTTTTTCAATTTCATATTTTGGATGCATAAGATGATTAGCAAAAGCTCCGTCATTTGTCATAAGTAAAAGACCTGACGTATCGTAATCAAGACGCCCAATTGGATAAATGCGTTCTTCTACATACGGAAAATAATCTCGTACAGTTTTACGATCTTTATCATCTGTTACACTCGAAATAACCCCTGTTGGTTTATATAATAAGAAATAAACAGGTTTCTCCTGTTCAATTTGTACTCCCTCAACTTCAACACGGTCCTGTGGCTTTACTTTTGTTCCAAGCTCTTTAATTACTTTGCCATTGACTCTCACTTTTCCTTCTAAAATAAGCTGTTCTGCTTTTCTTCTTGACGCAATTCCTGCGTGTGCAATCACTTTTTGTAATCGTTCCATCGTTATTCACCTCTTGTACATCTTACTTGTTTCATATATGTTGTACAAGTAGTTTTCCTTTAAAAGCTCATTCTTATCATCCATATACGATAAAAAAGCTTCTTTTATAAAGAAGCTTTTTCATCATGCTCCGAATATAAGCGTTACAATAACAATTGCCGCAATAATTCCGACTAAATCTGCAAGCAGGCCAACTTTGACAGCGTCCCCCATTTTTTTAATTCCCACCGCTCCGAAATAAACGGTTAATACATAAAACGTCGTATCTGTACTTCCTTGCATAACGGAAGCAAGCCGTCCAATAAAGGAATCTGGTCCATACGTTGCAAGTAAGTCAGACGTCATTCCAAGAGCTGCATTTCCTGAGATCGGACGAATAAGTGCAAGCGGCACAATTTCAGGAGGAACGCCAATCGCAAGAAGCATTGGTTTTAAAAATGAAAGAAGCCATTCCATCGCTCCTGAAGCTCTAAAAATAGAAATAGCTACGAGCATCCCAACTAAATAAGGAATAATAGAGAAAGCTAAACTGATCCCTTCTTTTCCGCCTTCAACAAACAGCTCGTACGTTGGTATTTTTTTGAAAGTAGCATAGATTAGAATAAAACCAATAATAAGCGGAATGAGTAAAATCGAAATAAAATTTACGATTTCCATTACTTTTTCCCACCTTTTTTCAAACGACGAAGATAAAAGAAACGATCAAGTAAAATAGCACCAAGCATGGAAACACAAGTTGCTAGAAGCGTTGCTCCGATAATTTCAGCAGGGCTTTCTGACTCATACGTAATGCGAAGAGCAATGACCGTTGTCGGCACAAGCGTTATACTCGATGTATTAAGAGCTAGAAAAGTGATCATTGAGCTGCTTGCTTCATTTTTTCCGTTGTTCGCTCGCTTCATCTCTTCCATTGCTTTAATTCCAAGGGGCGTTGCAGCATTGCCAAGTCCAAACATATTAGCCATCATATTTGACAAAATATATCCAATTGCTGGATGATCCTTCGGAAGCTCTGGAAAAAGCCTTGAAATGAAAGGACGAGCTAAGCGAGCAAGTTTTACAAGCAAACCTGCTCCCTCAGCAATTTTCATTAACCCAAGCCAAAACACAAGAACACTAATAAGACCTAAACTAATTGTTACAGCCTCTTGTGCTCCTTGAAAAATAGCCTTATTTACTTCCTCTACTTTTCCATTCACAACCGCAAATACTAAGCCAATAACTGTGAGCAAAACCCAAATAATATTAACCATGCTATCGTACTCCTTGGCCTATAAAGAACAGTTCTTTTGCTTTCTCGAAAAACGATCCTGTTTCTTTTCCTCCATGATCATAATAAATGGGCATCTCACCAAGAGCTTTGCCATCTAGAGAAATAGAAATCTTCCCAACAATCTGTGGGACATTTCTTTCATCTTTCCATTCCTTTTTTCTTGGTTTTAAAAGGGTAAGCTTCGTTTTTACTTTTTCCTGCTCTTTTTCTGTAAGAGGATAAATAAAATCTCTTTTTACATAAAGTTTGTCTTCATAAAACTTATTTTTCACACCTTCAATCTCGCCTTCTTGGACAACTTTTGTTGCTTTATAGTTGTCGAACCCCATGTTATACATGTAGATGTGATCATCCCAGTCACTCGGTGCATTAATCGTTACAGCAATGAGGTCTAAACCATCTTTCTGTGCTGACGAGACAAGCGTTCTTTTCGCTCTTTTTGTATATCCTGTCTTTCCGCCTGTTGTATATGGATAAAGGCTTGTAAGAAGCTTATTTTTGTTTTTAAATACGCGTACATGTGCTCCGCTTTTAGTTCGATATGTTTTTGTTCCAGAGATTTCTCGGAACTTTTTGCTGTTCATCGCATACTTCATTAAAATGGCCATATCATACGCTGTTGAATAGTGATTTTCATGATCATCAAGACCGTGTGGATTTGCAAACTCTGTATTTTGCATGCCAATCTCAGCTGCTTTTTGGTTCATTAAGTAAACAAAGCCTTCTTTACTTCCTCCAACATGCTCTGCAATAGCTTCTGCCGCATCGTTACCAGATCTAAGCATAAGACCGTAGACTAAATCTTCAAGTAAGATTTTTTCGTTTTCCTCTAGATAAATAGCAGAGCCTTCTGTTTGAATGGCTTCTCGACTTACTTTTACTTTTTTGTTCATTTCTCCAGACTCCACCGCCAGAATGGCTGTCATAATCTTAGTGATGCTCGCAATACGACGCTTTTCATGAATGTCTTTTTCATACAGAATTCTTCCTGAGCGCTGATCTATTAATATAGCGCTCCGTGCACTAACCTCTCCTTGAGCTTGACTCTTTAATGGAAAGGTACCAGCAAGAAATATAGTGACTATCATATAGCAAAGAATTTTTTTATAACCCTTCATCGTCTCCACGTCCCTTTAGCACATCATTTGTTTGTACAAGTTTATGCCTGTCCGTTTGCTGATATGATTAAAAATAAAGAAGAAAAAACGTCAGCACGTGTGCTGACGTTTTTCTTCTTTATTTAATTAGCAAAATAGTTTTTTTCATACATTTGAAGTTCTTCCTGTAAAGAAAGGAATGGCTCTTCAATATTCCGAAACAGGACGTGAACGGAGTTTGGGGCCTCAAATCGAAAGTGAATTGCATCACTTCCTGTGTATGATGCCCTACTGTTCTCATACCACAAGTCATTTTTAGGATTGAAAAACTCAAGTACACAGCGCTGGTAAATTCGTTTTAATAGCTGCTGGGCTTGAGCGGAGGGTACGGCTTTGGTTGTTAAAAACATTGTACAAGCTTCTTTTGCTTCTAAGCAGTGTACAGAAAGCCGACGCAAATCTGATAAAAGGAGTGGATATTCCTCTTTTTCCTTTCCTTCTCTCTCCAGAACCGTAATGTTTGTGTAATTTAAATAATGCTGAAGCTTCTGTTCAATGACGGAAAGCTTTGTTTGTGCAAATTCAACTTGTTTTTGCACGGTATGTTCCTGCATTTTTTCGCCTCCGAATATCTTTACTCTACGAATTTCATATAGTGGCCAAGCTTTGTTGCTCTTGTCATATTTTATACACGTTTTCTATAAGCGGCACTGCGATTGTCCATTATATGAAAAAATTCGTCTTTTTATACAAAAAAAGTCTTTTTTTTCGGCTATTTACTCATTCATTTTTTCGAAAAATAAATCTGCTTCTTTTTCTACTTCTTCTTCATAAAACTCCTCTGGCAATGGAGGTAGTTCCTCAAGCGTTTTAAAGCCGAAATGAGCTAAAAAATCATCTGTTGTTCCATACAAAATAGCTCGTCCTGCCCCTTCTGCTCTTCCTACTTCTTTTACAAGGGCTTTGGCAACAAGCGTTTGAAGTGCTCTATCTGTTTTTACTCCTCTTATATCCTCAACTTCAAGCCGTGTAATAGGCTGACGATAAGCGATAATCGCAAGTGTTTCAAGAGCAGCTTGCGAAAGAGATTGATGTGTTGGTACAGAAATAAGACGTTTTATATATTCCGAGTATTCTTTTCTCGTTGCAAGCTGATAGCCGCCCGCAATTTCTAAAACGCTCATTCCTCTTTCACTCTGAGCATAAAAGGTTTGAAACTCCTCCATACACTCCTTTGTTTCTTGTAAGGAAAGCTCAAGTGCAGCTGAAATTTGTTCGAGCGTTGCCTTTTCATCACCTACTGTAAAAAGGAGAGCTTCAATAATCGAAAACCATTTCTCATTCTTCACCAGCTTCTCCTCCTTGGCTTGCAGACACGAAAAGTTCATCAAAATTCCCTTTTTGTTCTACAATAATTTGGTTTTGTTTTAAAAGCTCTAACACTGCTAAAAATGTCACAACAATGTGTTCTCGTTCAGGAACAGGGAAAAGTTCAAAAAAGCTTGTTTTCTTCCGCGTTGTTCGAAGATCTTTTAAAATATCAGTCATCCGATCTTCAATTTGAATTTCTTGTCTTGCAATCCGAGTTTTTAACGGCTTTTGAATTTTTTTTCGTTTTAATAGTTTCTGAACTGCGCTTAATATATCGTACATTGAAACGGAAAGCTCTCTGCTTTCTTGCGCTTCGATCTCCATGCTTTGTAAATCTTGAGGAGGACGTGTAAAAACATATCCACGCTCTATATCCCGTTCTTCAAAATCTTTTGCAACTTCTTTGAAGCGACGATATTGAAGAAGACGTTGCATAAGCTCATCCCTAGGATCTTCTTCATCAAAGTCCTCTTCTAGTTCTTCAAGCTCTTCTTCTTTCGGAAGTAGCATCTTGCTTTTAATTGCTAAAAGAGTTGCAGCCATTACTAAATATTCACTTGCTACATCAAGCTGAAGCTCTTGCATCGTATGAACGTAAGACATATACTGCTCTGTGATTTTAGCTACAGGAATATCATATATGTCGATTTCGTAACGATTAATAAGGTGCAGCAGCAAATCAAGCGGTCCTTCAAAAGCATCTATTTTTACACTATATTCCACTACACTTCACCAACACTTTTTCTTTCATCTTTAAGAGCATTCTGTAACTAGTATAGAGGATTATAGTCTTCTGTCCAATAATAATTTTTGGAATTGGGTATATTGCCCAACCAAAACGAAAGAAAGAACATACTATGCTTATGTAAGAAAGATTAAAGGAGGAAAATATCATGGGTGAAAAAGGGTTTAATTGTGGAAGCGGATTTGCGCTTATCGTTGTTTTATTTATTTTGCTTATTATCGTAGGTGCAGCTTGGTGCTAATAGGTAAAAAAGGAGTTAGCAATTGCTAACTCCTCTTTATTTTGAAGAAAGAAAAACATATGCTACACTTTTTATAGGAGGTTAAAAACATGAATTTTCCACAAGCATACATAGACTATTTAGTTCATTTCCACAGTGATCGTGATTATTTTGAATGTCACGAAATTTTAGAGGACTTTTGGAAAGAAAAAGAAGTCCAACATAGAGATGAAATTTGGGTTGCGTTTATCCAAATCGCTGTTGGCCTCTACCATCAACGAAGAAACAACTTTAAAGGTGCTTATCGTATGGTTAAAAATGCGCGCCGTATTATGAAAGGTCGACGAACAACGCTTGAGGAACTTGGTCTTCATGCTGAAAAGCTTCTAGCTTCTTTAAAAACTCTAGAAGAACGCATTAAAGCAGAAAAAGCATACGAAAGCTTTTATTTCCCTATTGCAAACAGCGAACTCCAGCAAGCATGCAAAAAAGAAGCTGCTAATAAACAGCTTCTATGGTGGCAGCCATCAAATTTATCAAATAAATTTATTATCGACCGACACAAATTGCGTGATCGTACCGAAATTATTTTACAGAGAGAAACGAATTTGTATAAGAAAAGAAAAAACAGGCAATGTTAAGAAATCGTTTCATTGCCTGTTTTATTATGTGCCTCACACTTTTCAAAAAATGAGGCTATATGTTCATTAGGACGAACTTCTGCATTTTTATAGATTTCCTGCACTTTTTTCATCATCTTTTTCCCAATTCCCTGTTTACGGTAAGATGGATTGACGCTAATATGCTGAACTTCAGCAACAGTGTCCGAGTGCTTAATAATGCCAATTATGCCAACAAAGTCATCTTCTTCTTTCCAAAGATAAAGCTGCCAATCTGCGTTTTGTTCATACTCTTTAATTGTTTGCTGCAGCTTTTTTAAATCTTTTTCATTGGGCATAAAGGAAAGCAGACCCATCGCAATTTTTTCATTTGCTTTCTTGTATCGATTTAACATAAAATTCTCCTCTTTAATATAAAGGTTCAGAAAAGAAAAGTATGGCTATAAACCCTTAATCAAGTTTTTTGAATCGACCTTCACTTCGGTGTATCCACCTTATAATACAAAATAACGATTAAAATATCAATGTTTGTTATTTCAGTGATATCTTCGTTTTTTGAAGCCCCGCTGTATTATATGACTTCCTACGCATTTATTCGGAATATTTTTACGAATAACACCCTTTTATGTAAGCCCTTTCTCAGAAAACCTTATTTTTTATAGAAAAGAAAGAGGAACAAACCTGTTCCTCCACTTTTTACGCGTCAAAAACTTCCACTTTTTCCATAATGTCGCCATTAGACATATTTAATGCCGTCTCAATGCCGCTTGTTACTTGTCCAAACACCGTATGTACGCCATCTAAATGAGGCTGTGGAGCATGTACGATGAAGAACTGACAAGAACCAGTATCACGGCCAGCATGTGCCATAGAAAGTGAACCTACAACATGCTTGTGCGGGTTGTTGTCTGTTTCACAAGGAATTGTTTTATCTGCAGAACCTGTCCCATTTCCAATTGGACATCCACCTTGAGAAACAAACCCAGGAATAACACGGTGGAATGTTAAACCATTATAAAATCCTTCGTTTGCTAGTTTTTCAAAATTTTCAACTGTAATCGGTGCTTCATTTGGATAAAGATCAAATTCAATTTTTTCACCATTTTGCATTAAAATATAGCCTTTTTTCGCCATAGTAATCGCTCCTTTATTAAACAATTTCCATCCTATCTTACCACATAAATGTGAGAGACACGAATTTTTCATTTCCTTCTTTTATTTTTTAAGAATATAACTTTTTTGAAACTCTTTCCTTTTTCATTCGTCTAATAATCTAGTAAGATCTTAGCCCTTCTTTTTGCTATTGCCAGAGCGAAAGAAAACATACTATAATGAACATGGCTTTTCGTCTACGAAGGAGGTTTTGAACCTTGAAGAAGTGTTTCAAACTATTATTAGCAGTATTGATCTCTTTGACAATACTACCGTCTCTTGCTTCTGCTGATGCCGCAGTTGGGGACGTGATTGTAACCCTTGGAGAAAATCTAACGCAAGAACAAAAAACAAAGCTCTTAAATGAAATGGAAGTACCTCAAGATGCACAGGAAGTAACTGTGTCAAATGCTGAAGAACATGAATATTTAGGGGATTTTATTCCAAAATCACAAATTGGTACGAAAGCTATTTCTTCCGCAAGTATTACCCTTGGGGAGAAAGATTCTGGTCTTAACATTACAACAAACAATATCAATTGGGTAACCGATGAAATGTATACAAATGCTTTAATTACTGCAGGAGTTAAAGATGCTAAGATCTACATCACTGCTCCATTTGAAGTTTCAGGAACGGCTGCTCTAACAGGTATCTTAAAAGCATATGAAGTTCAATCTGGTGAAGAAATTCCAGAGGATGTTAAAAAGATTGCTAACGAAGAAATGGTGGAAACAAGCCAGCTTGGCGACTCTGTTGGAAAAGAAAAAGCAGCTGCTCTAATGGCGAATGTAAAAGAAGAAATTGCAAAGAACACCCCGGAAAATAAAGAAGAGATTAAGCAAATTATTGAAAATAATGCAAATGAACTTAATATCAACTTAACAACAGGGGAAATTAACTCTCTTGTTAACTTCTTCAATAAACTAACAAACATTGATATTAACTGGAACCAAATTGAAAATCAGTTCAATGTTACAAAAGAAAAAGTAAGCGACTTTTTAAACTCTGAAGAAGGTCAATCCTTCTTGCAGAAACTAAAAGAGTTTTTTATGAGTATTATTAACGCGATTCGTTCATTCTTTGCAAGTTTGTTTTAATTTATAAAAGCGTAAGAGGCTTAGCCTCTTACGCTTTTTTCATGCTTCTACCGAATTAAAAAACTGAGGTAAATTCTCTCTGTGAGCTTCCAGCATTTCATCTAAAATCTTTTTAGCAATTGTATCTGATGGAACAAGCGGATTGATTGTCATTGCTAAAAGAGCTTTTTTGTAATCTCCACTAACAGCTGCCTCTGCTGCAGTAATTTCAAAGGATTTAATCGAGCTTACAAGACCGCGGACATGAACAGGCAAGTCGCCAACTGCAATTGGCTTCGGTCCGTCTTTTGTAATAACACAGTTTACTTCAACAGCTGAATCATATGGTACGCTTGCGATCGCTCCATTGTTTCTTGTATTAACAGGCTGAATATCTCCTTTATCCGTGTAAATGGAGTGAATAAGGCTGCATGCTGCATCACTGTAGTAAGCACCTCCTCTTTTTTCAAGCTGTGGGGGCTTAATACTTAAATTCTCATCTTTATAAAGTTCAAATAAGTCTTTTTCGAGCTCCTTAACAACTTCTGCACGAGTTCCTTCCTCTTGGGAAGCTCGTATTTCTTCCGCAAGCATCTCATCTGTTTTATAATAATAACGATGATAACCGCACGGTATAGCATCCAATGCTTGAAGGAAGTCTGAATCCCATGCAACACCAGCAATGTTTTTCATTGTCATTGCATTCTCTGGATTCCCCATTTCTTTCAATACTTTCTCTTTAATGCTAACTCCATCTAGAAACACATCCAAGCCAAATACCATGTGATTTAAACCTGCAAACTGAACATGCACTCGACTTTGTTCTACTCCAAGCATTTCAGCAATTTTCATTTTCATCCCAATTGGAACATTACAAAGACCAACAACTTTCGTAATTGAGCTATGCCTTAAAATTGCTTCTGTTACCATCCCAGCAGGGTTTGTGAAATTGATAAGCCATGCACTTGGGCAAAGCTCTTCAATGTCACGACAAATCTCTAAAATAATTGGAATTGTGCGAAGACCTTTTAAAAGCCCCCCAGGTCCATTTGTTTCTTGACCAATTACATTATATTTTAACGGTATTTCTTCATCTTTTTTACGAGCATCAAGAAGACCAACGCGAAATTGAGTTGTCACAAAATCCGCATCTTTTAAAGCTTCTCTCCTATCTAATGTGAGATGGATATCAATTGGTACTCCTGCTTTTTTCACCATTCGCTTAGCGAGATTTCCCACAATCTCTAATTTTTCTTTTCCTTGATCAATATCAACGAGCCATAGTTCACGAATTGGAAGTTCGTCATATCTCTTAATAAAGCCTTCAATAAGTTCCGGTGTATAGCTTGATCCTCCACCTATCGTTACAATTTTAAGTCCTTTTTTTCCTTCCATTATCTCTCCACTCCTTTAGTTGAAGTACGTTCGTATAGCTCAATCATTTCCTTTGCTAGATCTTTTACAGTTAATGACGTCATTAAATGATCTTGAGCATGAATAAGGAGAATAGGAATGTCATAGTTTTCTCCTCCTGCTTCATTTGAGATTAAGCTTGTTTGAAAGTGATGCGCTTTCCTAAACTCTTCTTCAGCATCTTTTAATTTCTGATCTGCTTCTAAAAAGTTTCCTACCTTTGCATCTCCGATTGCCTGCATTGCTAAGCTTTTGGCATTTCCACTATGCATAATAAGATGAAATGAGATATCATATAGCTCTTCTTTTGTCATCTCTTTAGTCCTTTCTAGGCATTTTCTAACCTATTTAATTTACATTCACATTGGAATCTGTGCTTGTTAAATCTTCTAACTGACGCTCTTCTTTATACTTCTGAACATCCCACATTTTAAGAAATGGGAAATAGATTAAGAAAGCTACAGCCATGTTCACTACTTGAATAACAGCACCTGATATTTTCCCACCAGTTGCAAGATAACCGCTTAAAATAGGCGGTGTTGTCCATGGCACAGCAATTCCTGCGGGTTTTGCGACAAGACCTATTTGCATAGAAACGTACGTGATGACGACAAGAACAACCGGTGTTAAAATAAATGGCACCATCATTAATGGATTTAGAACAACTGGCATTCCAAAGATAACTGGCTCATTAATGTTGAAAATTCCCGGTCCTGTTGAAAGTCTCCCAAGCTGCTTCATTTGCTGACTTTTTGCAAATAAAATCATCGCCACAACGAGGGTAAATGTTGCTCCAGAACCACCCATATTAATCCATACGTCCACAAACTGTTTTGTTACGATATTTGGAATCTCCGTTCCATTTTGAAAAGCAAGGCGGTTTTCATCCATAAATGAGTACCAAATAGGATCCATTACCCCTCCAACAATTGTTGCACCGTGAAGGCCACAAACCCATAAAAGCTGTTGAAGCAATACTGCAATCACTGTTCCAACCAGTCCACCACCAAGGGCGCCAAGAGGTTCTTGCAAAAGTTGATTCACAATATTATGAACGCTTTCAAAAGATGTACTCTCAATGGCAAGCCGAACAATCCAAACAAGTGTAATGATAATAAAACCAGGTATAAGAGCAACAAATGATTTACTTACCGCTGGCGGAACTCCGTCAGGCATTTTAATCACAATGTTTCTCTGAATAATGAAGCGATATATTTCTGTAGAGACAAGAGCTAAGATCATGGCTACGAAGAGACCTTTACTTCCTAAAAGAGCTACTGGAATACCGCCTGTAACTTCAATTCCAGCCTCGCTTCCAGGTGGCGTGTATAAGAAACTGTATGGTGTTGCAAGCAGAAAAGCAGATACAGAAATGGCGCCTGCACTCAACGCATCAACGCCATATTTTTCTGCAAGTCTGTAAGCAATTCCAAAAGAGGCAATAAGCGCCATAATATCAAAAGTAGCACTTACAGGATAGCCAAGTTTTGATGCCCAGCTTTCCCCAAATGTCTTCTCCATAAAGTTTAAATATCCTTCAACAGGGAAGTTCGCTAAAATAAGAAACAGTGATCCAATAATTAGAAGTGGCATTGTTAAAATTAAACCGTCACGCATTGCTTGCAAATGTCTTTGTCCAGCTATTTTACCTGCAACAACCATTACCTTATCTTCTAAGAACCGATTGAACTTACTCATCTCTTTCACCCCTTCTAAGATTAGCTATTAACTAAACTTGCAGCTGTTTTCAATACCTCTGCTCCATTGCAAGTACCATAGTGAACGGGATTGATAGCTGCCACTGGGATACTTTTTTCTTCGCCAAGCTTCTTCATTTGTGGCAAGAGATAGCGAACTTGTGGACCTAATAGAAGAACATCTGCTTCATCAATATGGTTTTTAACTGCATCAGCACTCACAGCCCAGATTTTATATTCTTTTCCTTCATTTTTTGCGTGGTTCTCCATCTTTGTAACAAGTAAACTTGTAGACATTCCTGCTGCACAACATAGTAAAATATTCATTTTTATTTCCCCCTTGGACTCTTTTGATTTTCTTAATTTAAGAGTAATATGAAAACGCTTTCATATCCACTCATAAAATTTCCGTAGCTAACGGAAATTTTATGAGTGTGAAGAACACAAAAAGAGAACGTTTATAAACTCTTGATACGTTTTACACTTCAAAAGTTTTTTTACAAGATGTGGATTGTTTACAATCTCAATGAGAAACTCATACATTTCCTTTAAATCTTGATTGCTCTCTTTTTCAACGTTCAAAAGACAAATAAACTGTGCAAATTCCTCTCCCCATTTAATTGGCTTGTCTAGTAAAACAATCGTCCAAAAGGTGGAATCTGTATACGGCTGGATTGGATGAGGAATTGCAACAAGATTTCCAAAACTTGTGGCGGAAATTTCTTCGCGCTCCATTACCGAGTTAAAAAAAGAAGAAGGTACAATTTCTTTCTTTTCTAATTCACAAGCTAAAAAATGGATAACATCCTTCCTATTCTCAAACGTCTGATTAAAGAAGATAAGGTCTTCCCTTATAAATTGAGCGATTTGGTGTTTGTTTTTCCTTATCGTCTTCTCAATTTTGTTTAAATCTTCTAACCCTAAAATAGATTTCACTTGCACAACCGGAATAGAAGCCGTTTCAATCGGAATTGTACTAATTACAAAATCTAAAGAATGCAATGACATTTCAGAGAGACGATAATATTCTGTTGTTCCCACAATCTCTAATTCATAACTAAATTCTTTACGAAGTTTATATTCTAGCAATTTAGCACTTCCCAAGCCAGATGCACATACAATCACACACCTTTTCCGCCTAACTTTCATACTTTTTCTTTCCAACGCTCCCCCAATATGAAGAGCTAAATAGCCTATTTCTTCTTCCGTACTATCAATATTATATTTTGATTTCAATACTGACCCAGCTACAACTCCTCCTTCAAATGCAAGTGGATAATTTGCTTTAATTTCTGCAAGAAGAGGATTTCTTAAATTCATTCCATATTTATGCCGATTTAAAAACGGTTTCAAGTGAAGACACAGGCCAAGAAGTAGTTCTTCATCATGCTGCAGATCAAGTTTCAATTCTTCATCTATTACCTGTAATAATTCTCTAGCAAGCTGATACATTTCTTGATTTACTAATTCTTTTACACTAACTCCTTGTTTTTTAGAATGAGAAATCAACTTTGTTCCTAAAAGGTGAAGAGCAACATACAGAACTTCATGCTGTGGAAAAGGAAGCCCAAAGTGTTTTTCAAGCTCTTTGACAATGCTTGTTGCAACTTCATATTCCTTGCTTTCCTTAATTGAAGAAAACTCCTCAATATAGAAAGAAGCATAGTTTCCAGCCTGAATTCGTTTGTAAGAAATTAACAAGTGAACAACAAGATTATTTAGTGACAAATCGGACAGGATAATTTGCTGTTTATTTATTTCCTCAATCATAATGCGTCGCACAACTGAAATTTCCTGTTCTGCAAAGATTGCTCCAAGATGCTCGTTTACCTCTTTTGATAGAGAGCGCCGGTTAAAAATATATTCAGACATGCAAAATCTAATTTTCACTTCCTCTCCTTCTACTTTTAATCCGTAATTTGGTTTTTGAAGAAAGACAAGGTTATAAAACTCAAGACGCTTCTTTACTTCCTTTAAATCCCCTTGCACAGTCGAACGACTAACATAAAGTTCGTGAGCTAAATCTTCTAGTTTTATGTACTGATGAGTAAGAAGCAAGCGTTTTATAATATATACAACCCTTTCTTCTTTTGTTTCAGGTCTTTCCGTTGTTACAATCATATCTTCAGCTGAGAATTTTCTCATTAATTCTTGAAATTTTTCCTGATTTTTAATGCTAAGAGCATATCCTTTTCCACGAATCGATTGAATGTCAATCTCATATTGATGAAGATCTTCGTTCAATAATTTAATATCATTGCGAATTGTCCGAGAAGTAACTCCAACTTTTTGGGCTAATTCATCACTTGTAATAAAAGAAGAGCTTGCAAGCATATAGCGTAAAATCCGTCTTTTTCTATCATTCATTTCTCTTCCTCCCTAATCCCGTTTATATTATTTTAGAGATAATGATGCAAAAAAAATAGAGCTCTTTCAGAAAAAGAGCTCTATTTTCCGTATTGGGTATTAAACTTTTGACTTTAATCCAACTTCATTACGAACAAGATCTTCAAACGTCTCTCGTTTGATAACAAGCTGAGCTTCTCCATTTTCAACAAAAACAACAGCTGGTTTTAGCATACGATTATAGTTGCTCGCCATAGCATAACCATACGCACCTGTACAAAATACAGCTAAAATGTCCGAACTTTCCACTTTCGGAAGCTCGATATCCCATAGAAGCATATCACCTGATTCACAACACTTTCCGGCAATAGAAACTTTCTCTTCATGAGGAGCATTCATTCGGTTTGCAAGGGCGGCTTCATATTTTGCTTCATAAAGGGCAGGGCGAATATTGTCACTCATTCCTCCATCAACTGCTACATAATCACGCACATTTGGAATATGTTTCCTAGAACCTACTGTATAAAGTGTTGTTCCTGCATCTCCCACAAGAGAACGCCCAGGCTCAATCCATATTTCAGGAATCTCAATCGTTAACTTTTCTGCTTGACTTTTGATTTCTGTGACCATTTCACGTACATACTGAGATGGAGGCAGTGGCGTATCTTCGCTTGTATAGCGAATCCCAAATCCGCCACCAAGATTTAATACACGAGGAACGAAGCTTAATTCGTCCTTCCAAGACGCAATTTTTTCAAAAAGCTTTCTCGTTGCCATCACAAAACCTGTTACTTCGAAAATTTGTGATCCTATATGACAATGAATCCCAAGTAAATCTAAGTATGGAGAGTGAAAAGCATGAGCAACAGCTTTATCTCCTTGACCATTTTTAAGATCAAAACCAAACTTAGAGTCTTCTTGACCCGTTAAAATATAGTCATGTGTATGTGCTTCAATTCCTGGAGTGACACGTAAAAGAACAGGCACTTTCCATGAATGTTTCTTACTTAACTCTTCAAGCAACGCAATTTCATGAAAGTTATCTACAACAATGCATCCAATCTTTTCTTTAATTGCATATTCTAATTCTTCATAACTCTTGTTGTTACCATGAAAATGGATTCGCTCTTTTGGAAATCCAGCAAGAAGCGCTGTATAAAGTTCCCCTGCTGATACAACATCGAGTGAGAGACCTTCTTCATTAACAAGCTGAAACATTGCTAAAGAAGAAAAAGCTTTACTTGCATATGCTACTTGCGCTTCTACTCCTTCCTCTGCAAATGTCTCTTTAAACTGTCTTGCTCGCTGTCTAATAAGGGCGACATCATATACGTAGAGAGGCGTCCCGTACTTTTTCGCAAGCTCAATTGTATCTACTCCGCCTATTTCTAAATGATTTTGATTGTTCACTTTGCTTGTGCCATGAAAAAACATTGTTGCCTTACCTCGTTCCTTTTTTTGAAATATCAATCATTTTTTGAATTAAAGTTACTTTACCATATACATAAAGGTCTTTCAACATGTACTTAGGGGCATTAGACCTAGAAAAGAAAATGAACCCTACTTTATTTCTAGTAGGATTCACTTTTTATATCTTTATTCTTTTAACTTTTGTCTAATACGATTGCGTGGATTTACAATACTTGGACGAACCGTTGCTCCAGGGACAGGCGTTCTAATAATAACTTGCAAGAAAGCTTTTGGATTAAATGGAAGCAATGGCCACAAGTATGGTGTGTTTAAAGATTTGATATGCACAAGGTATAGAACGTAAAGCGTTGTTCCAATAACAAACCCTGGAGCTTTGAAAAGGGCCACAGCAATAAGAAGCGTAAGACGTGCAATTTTATTTGCGACACCAAGTTCATAGCTTGGTGTTGCAAATGATCCAATGGCAGCAATTGAAACATACAAAATAACCTCCGGAACGAATAATCCAACATCAATAGCAATTTGTCCAATTAAAGCAGCGGCAATAAGTCCCATCGCTGTAGAGAGTGATGTTGGGGTATGAATAGAGGCAAGCCGTAAGAAATCAATCCCTATATCTGCTAAGAAAATTTGCACAACCATTGGAATACGTGAGCTGCTGTTTGGTCCAATAAATTTCAAATTTTCATTTAGCAAACTAGGATCTAATGCAAACATAAGCCATAATGGCAATAGAAAGATAGAAGCAAAAATAGCAATGAAGCGAACCCACCTTGTAAATGTTCCGACACCTGCAGATTGTCTATACTCTTCAATGTGTTGGACATGATGAAAATACGTTGTAGGTGTAATGATAACGCTTGGGGACGTATCAGAAATAATAATCACGTGTCCTTCAAACATATGGGCCGCAGCAACATCCGGCCGTTCCGTATATCTTACAAGTGGAAAAGGATTAAATCCTTGTTTGATAAGAAACTCTTCAATTGTTTTGTCTGCCATCGGGAGTCCATCAATGTCAATCCCCTGTAATTCTTTTCGAACTTTTTTTACTAAATCAGGATCTGCTACATCATCAATGTAAGCAATACAAACATCAAGTTTTGAACGTTTTCCAACCTTCATAATTTCATAGCGCAAGCGCCCATCGCGGATTCTTCTTCTTGTAAGAGCTGTATTAATAATGATATTTTCTGTGTAGCCGTCGCGTGCCCCACGAACGACTTTTTCAGTATCAGGCTCTTCTGGTGAACGACCTGGATATGTACGAACGTCAACTTCAAATCCAACATCTTCTCCATTGATCATCACCACAATCAATCCAGATAAAACCGAAACCATGCAATCTTCAAGATTGTCTAATTTCTTCACTTGCTGATGAATCAATCTATTTTCAACAATCTGTTTTACTTTTCTTGGCTCTTTTTCATGATCATTGATTGTTACAAGCGATTCTGCGATTTTAATAATGTATTGAGAATCACAAAGTCCTGTTACATAGTAAAAATGGACAGCATGATCTAAAACTAAAATTTTTCGAACGCCTAAATCAAAGCTCGCACCCATGTTTGCTTCATCTTTAAAAAACTCATCATTATCGTAAATATTTTTGGAAATGGGTGTCTTCTGTAAATTTTTATTCGACATGACCTTTACTCCTTTCAAGAATTAACTCCACGGCTTTTAAGGTGATTGGAGAACCATATTTAATATGATCTTTCATCCCCATTTTTCCAATATCACCGATACCAACAACAATCGGAAGGGAAAGTTCATCTAAACAGTACACTGTATCGCCGTTTTGTTTTCCAACATCCATTTCTGCAACGCCGTATTTATCTACTCCGTACTCGGTAAGTTCTCCATTTCCATCAATGCTTACGTCTACTTTTGTCCATTCATTTTGATGCGTTTTCGAAGCTACAGCAATTGCGCCAAGAACATCGATGTTTGGATGTGTTGCAACATATTTTAACGCCGTCTCTCCTGCTCCCTCCCCTAAGTAGCCGCAATCATCGAACATTACAAATACAGGGCTGTGAGGCGTTTGCATAATAAGTGAAACAAGGTCTTCACCTGAGAGAATAGATGGATTTCCAAACGACTGAGAAATACAGCGTCCTCCCACTTTTTTAGCTATAAATTCAATCGTTCTTTTCGCAAATTCATCTCCATCTGTAACAACAATTACTTGGCGTGTTTTCATGTCTTTTATCCTTTCGGTTTAAAGATCAACGCAGCAAGAAAAGAGAAAAGAATAGCTGCTGAAATCCCCGAAGATGTTAATTCAAACATCCCCATACCAATCCCGATTAATCCGTGTTCCTCTGCTCCTTTCATGGCTCCATGTAAAAGAGAATGACCAAAGCTTGTAATCGGAATCGTTGCTCCTGCTCCTGCAAATTCAATAAATTTATCATATAAACCAAATCCATCTAAGACAGCCCCTGTCACAACAAAAAGAGTCATAACGTGAGCAGGCGTGATTTTAATAATATCGAGTAAAAGCTGACCTACTACACAAATTAACCCGCCACAGACGAAGGCAATTAAATATTCCATCAGCTTTCCACCTCCACAGATTCAAGAACAACTCCGTGTGCAATCGTTGGAATGGTCTCTTTTTGCTGCGTCATTGTTGGGCTTAAAAGTGCTCCTGTTGCTACAACAAATACGCGCTTGAGTTCTCCCTTTGCAATCTGCTCCACAAGGTGTCCATACGTAACAACAGCTGAACATGCACAGCCGCTTCCACCTGCAAATACATTTTGATCTGGTCGATAAATCATAAGGCCACAATCGTTATGTGTTGAAAACACGTTGTATCCTTCCTCTTTTAATAAATCTTTCAGAATAGGACTTCCAACTCCTGATAAATCTCCTGTCACAATTAAATCGTAGTCGCTTGGCTCTCTTCCTAAATCTTTGAAATGCTGAGAAATTGTTTGTGCTGCAGCCGGTGCCATTGCTGAGCCCATATCAAATGGATCTTTAATTCCGTAGTCTGCTACTCTTCCAATTGTAGCTGACGTAATTTTCACTTTTCCTTTTTCTTTTGATACGAGAGCTGCTCCGCTTCCTGTTACAGTTGCGGTTGCTGTTTTTGGTTTTTGGCCTCCATATTCTGTTGGATAGCGAAACTGTCGTTCAGCTGTGGCATTATGACTGCTTGTTGCTGCAATAATGCGATTTGCAAATCCCCCGTCAACAAGAGCCGAACCAAGTGCAAGCGTCTCCATTGAAGTTGAACATGCACCAAACATGCATAGAAACGGAATTTGATTTTGTCTTGCTACAAAGTTTGCCGTTACATTTTGATTGAGAAGGTCACCTGCTAAAAATAAATCCACATCATCGTACGTGTAGTTGAGCTTTTGTATACAAGTATCAATAGCCGTATTCATTAATTTCCGCTCGGCAAGTTCCCAATTTTTTTCTCCACAGTGCAAATCATCATACGTAACATCAAACGTTTCTTTTAACGGTCCATCCTTTTCTTTCGGGCCAACCGCTGTTCCAGTTGCGTTAATATAAAGATCATTTTGAAAAACCCACGATTGTTTCCCAGTTAGAATCATTTGTTCCACCCTTTCTATAGCTATTGCATAAGATAATGTTGAAAGATATAGCGAATAAGTCCAACGATATAAGCTGCTGTAACTCCAAAAACAATAACGTTTCCGGCTAGTTTAAACATATTTGTTGCAATACCTAGTACAATTCCTTCACTTCTGTGTTCAATAGCAGCACTTGCCATCGAGTTTGCAAATCCTGTTACAGGAACAGCTGATCCAGCTCCTGCAAACTGCCCGATTCTGTCGTATACTCCAAATGCGGTTAGCAAAACAGCAATAAGAACAAGGGTTGATACAGTAGGGTTTCCAGCGTCTTCCTTAGTGAAGTCAAAATATCTAATATAGAAATTTTGAACAAGCTGGCCAAAAGTACAAATTAGTCCTCCAATAATAAATGCCTTCAAACAGTTAAGAAAATAATTAGGTTTTGGCTGATACTGCTGTACTTTCTTTGAATAATTGTCTTTCAAATTTTTATCACTCATTGTACCTTCCTCCCTTAACTTGTAAAATACATCCAATGAAATAAAGATCCTACAATTTTTCCAAGTACAATAGCCATCAATAGAATTGCAAGCCGATCATCAATTCCAATTCGTTTAGCTAGAATGGGGAAAACATTTAGAACCTCTGTCAATGCTGCTGCAAGCATGCCAACAAATATGCCATGAGCAAGTCCAATAAGCGCAATCAATGTTGGGAATAGTGGAAAATAGACAAGATTTAAGCTAAACCAAACTCCAACAATTGTTCCAGAGATAATAGCCCATTCATAGCCTTGAATATACTTCATCGTTTTCGTTAGCTGCATTAAGCGTGGTAAAATACCAAGCACTGTCAGAAATGCAACAAATCCACAGCCAACCATAAGCCCTCCGCCAAGTCCGATAACAATAGTTAATAAAACATTAACGCTCGTCAATGTGAGTCACGCTCTCATCATTTTCATTGATGATTACGTATCGGTCTAGGTCCTGCTGATAGTTGAACATCTCTACTTCTAATGGACTTGGTTCTTCGTTGATTCGCTTTTTAAACACATGGTTAAAAAACAAAATCATTCCAAGACCAAGACCGATAGAATAAGGAACTTGAAGAAGAAGAGGTGTTTCATCTCGTTCTCCTGTTAAGATAAAGAAGAGACGTTGGTGCACTGCCCTCATGCTCACATCCTCATGGAAGTTCATAATAGCTAAGGCAGCTCCAATGAAAAGAAGAAGCCAAACAACAATAAAAAAAGGAAGAGAAGCACGTTTTCTCTCAAATACCACTTCTACAATCGTTTGAGTTGGGCCAACTTGCTGGATTTCCATATTTTCCATTTCTCTAGAAATAGCTTGGATGATCCTCATAACATCAATGATAATAATATTTTGGTCTTTTTCATTTACCTTATAAATCACTAAGCTTTCAATTTTCTCTTTCTCTTCCTTCGAGGTAAAAACGACAGCAACATCTCCTACTGTGATCTTTTCTTTTGGCCTCACTTGTACTCGATGTCTCATTTTGATGTATATTGAACGACCCACATATACCACACACCTTATAGCTCGTTTTCTCTGTAGGTGTAGTATGAGTTTCCAAATCTTTTCTCATACACAGTTTAAAGAGCCAAAAAATAGAAAAAAATAAAGCTACCCTTTTAAAAAGGATAGCTTTATTCACCCATTTGTTCTTTAATTTGTTTTAAGATTTTCTTTTCAAGCCTTGAAACTTGAACTTGTGATATGCCTAGTCTTGTTGCAACTTCTGATTGCGTTTGGTCTTTATAGTAGCGCAAGTAAACAATTAACCTTTCACGTTCATCAAGATGTTCAACAGCTTCTTTCAAAGCAATTTGATCAAACCATTTATCTTCACTCTGATCGGCGATTTGATCAAGTAATGTAATAGGGTCGCCATCGTTTTCATAGACCGTTTCATGAATAGAAGAAGGTGCTCGATTCGCTTCTTGAGCAAGCACAACCTCCTCTGGCGTAATATCAAGATGCTCTGCAACTTCATTAATCGTGGGTGTACGTCCATATACTTTCGAAAGTTCGTCTTTTGCTTTACGTATTTTATTGCTCGTTTCTTTTAAAGACCGACTAACTTTCACAGTTCCATCATCTCTTATAAAGCGCTGGATTTCTCCAATAATCATTGGAACTGCATATGTTGAGAACTTTACGTCATACGAAAGATCAAATTTATCCACAGATTTCAATAACCCAATGCTTCCAATTTGAAACAAGTCATCTGGTTCATATCCTCTGTTTAGAAACCGCTGTACCACAGACCAAACGAGCCTCATATTACGATTTACAATCGTATCCCGAGCTTCTTGGTCACCATCTTGACTTCGTTTGATTAATTCTTTGACTTCATGGTCCTTTAAATATGGCTGATTCTTCTCACGCTTGACCTCCACATCCATAGGCAAGTCTCCTTAGTTGCACAACGCTTTTTGCTTTGCTAAATGCTTTTTTAAGTAAAGAGCTGTGCCATGATTTGTGGATGATTCGATTTTGCATTCATCCATAAAATTTTCCATAATCGTAAATCCCATACCAGACCGTTCAAGTTCAGGTTTTGTTGTAAAAAGAGGTTGTTTTGCTTCTTCTACGTTGTCAATTCCATGTCCCTCATCTCTTATATTTAACTCAACAACACCATCATCACTTAATGTAACGGAAATATATACTGTGCCTTCTGGATTGCTATCATATCCATGAATAATAGCGTTTGTGACAGCTTCTGAAACAACCGTTTTAATTTCTGTAATTTCATCCATTGTTGGATTGAGCTGTGTCACGAAAGCAGCAACAGTAACACGTGCAAATGCTTCATTTTGACTCAGTGCCGAAAATTGAAGGTGCATTTCATTTTTCATTTAGGCCACCCCCA
Organism: Priestia filamentosa; assembly: GCF_900177535.1. Classification (NCBI taxonomy): domain Bacteria; kingdom Bacillati; phylum Bacillota; class Bacilli; order Caryophanales; family Bacillaceae; genus Priestia; species Priestia filamentosa. Next base: position 519,236 of record NZ_FXAJ01000001.1, on the reverse strand, counting down.
GCGTTGTTAGAGCTTTTTGTTCACTTTGCTCTAATCGAATAATTTTGAACATCCCTGACATTTCAAAAAGACGGTGAACAGCTGGAGATATAGCACAAACGACCATTTCCCCTCCAGCGCTCTTAATTTGCTTATAGCGTCCTAAAATGACACCAAGTCCTGAGCTATCCATAAAAGATAGATCAGCCAAATTTAATACAATATGATTAACGTCTTTTTGCAACAAGCCGGTAATTCGCGTTCTCAATTCTTCTGCTGTGTGGTGATCAAGTTCGCCCTTCAAACGAACAAGTAAAACAGAATCTTTTACCTCACATTCAATCACAAGACTCACATTAAACCCTCCTTGCTTTCATATAATGCTTCTTTCGCTAGAAAGGAGGAGGTTTCCTTCTTCATGACAAAACTAGTTTAGATTCGTCAAATTTAGCTCGTCTTTGTAAATGTTGTAAACGTTCGTTTAAAGAAATTCCACCATGAGGCTTCTTCCATACTGTCCTTTGCAAGAAGCGGTGATGTTGTGACAACTTTTCCATCTTTTTTTATAATAAGCGTTCCCACTTCATCTCCTTTTTTCAAAGGCGCTTTTAAATCCTTATTCAGCTTCACTTCTTTTTTCATATTTGCTTTTCCTTGTCCTTTTTCATTTAAGATTGAAATAGGCTCTGACGTTACAACTTTTACTGTTTTATCTTTTCCTTTTGCAACTTTCACTTCTCCAACAACTTGATCTCGCTTGTAAAGTGGAGATGTTTCGTATTTGCTGAACGCGTAATCAAGCATCTTTGTAATCTGGCTGTTGCGATCTTTTGGTGTGTCTGCTCCAAATACAACAGCTACAACGCGCATATTGCCTTTTTTAGCTGTTGCTGTTAAACAATATTTTGCTTCTTTTGTGTACCCTGTTTTTAATCCGTCAACGCCATCATAAAACTTCAGCAGACGATTTGTGTTCACAAGCCAGAATTTTTTATCTGTATCTTCTCTAAGATAGTCCTCATAGGTGCCTGTAAATTTTGTAATTCCTTCATATTTCAATAGCTCTTTTGCCATAATAGACATATCATGAGCTGTACTATAGTGATCTTCAACAGATAAACCTGTTGGATTTTGAAACTGTGTATTTTTAAGTCCTAAATCTTTTGCCTTTTGATTCATCATGCTTACAAACTCTTCTTCAGAACCTGCGATGTGCTCAGCCATTGCAACTGAGGCATCGTTTCCTGAAGCAATTGCAATTCCTTTTAACATTTGTTCTACCGTCATTTCTTCGCCAGGCTCAAGAAAAATTTGTGAGCCACCCATTGAAGCTGCATGTTCACTTGTCCGAACTTTGTCGCTCATCTTGATTTTCCCCTTATCAAGAGCGTCCATAATAAGAATCATTGTCATAACTTTAGTCATACTTGCAGGAGGAAGTTTTTCATTGCCGTTTTTTTCGTATAAAATCTCTCCTGTGTCTCGTTCAATTAAAATAGCCGACTTCGCTTTCTCAGCTAAAGTTGGTGCTTTTTTCTCAGCTCCAAATGCTGTTGTTGATAAAGTGGAGACGCCTAATAAGAGAACTAGTATAAAAGAAAAGAGTTGTTTCATTGCATGTTAACCTCCATTCGTAATACCACTATTTTTTCCAAAAAAGCACATATTATACTGAATTTTGTTGAAAATAATGGAGGAAAAATCTTTTATATCTATAAAAAAACGCGGTGAAGAATATTCTTCACCGCGTTTTTTTATAGATACTAGTTTGATTTTTGAACTGTATCATAAATAAGAGAAGGAGCATCAACTTTTTCAGAAGAAATGCTAATGTTCTTTAGAATATGTTCTTTTACTTCTTGAACATCTTCTTTGTTGCTGTAAATTGTCACAAGCGACTCGCCTTTTTTCACTTCATCGCCGACTTTCTTACGAAGCATAAGACCAACAGCAAGATCAATCTCAGAATCCTTTGTAGCACGTCCTGCACCAAGCCACATTGCCGCTGTGCCCATTTCATCTGCCACAATTTCTGATACATACCCATCTTTTTCTGCCTTCACTTCACTCTTATGTGCTGCTTGTGGAAGTTTTGCCACATCATCAACAACAGAAGGATCTCCACCTTGAGCAGCTAAAAATGTTTTAAAACTTTCAAGTGCTTTTCCATTTTCAATAACTTCCTGAAGCATACGACGTGCTTCTTCAAGAGACGAAGCTTTATTTGCTAAGTAGACCATATAGCTACCAAGCACTAAGCATAGCTCTTCTAAATCTTTTGGACCTTTACCTTTTAACGTATCAATGGCTTCTTCGACTTCAAGAGCATTTCCAATCGCAAAACCAAGCGGTTGACTCATATCAGAAATAACAGCCATTGTTTGACGGTCAACGTTATTTCCGATATTCACCATTGATTGTGCTAGAGCTTTGGCATCTTCTAAGTTTTTCATAAAAGCGCCAGCACCTGTTTTTACGTCTAAAACAATTGCATCTGCTCCAGCCGCAATCTTTTTACTCATAATAGATGCTGCGATAAGAGGTAGGCTATTAACAGTTGCCGTTACATCACGAAGCGCGTAGATTTTTTTATCTGCTGGTGTTAAGTTTCCAGACTGTCCTACAACCGCTACTTTATTTTTATTCACAAGCTCAATAAATTCTTTTTTATCAATTTCAACATGAAATCCTTTAACAGCTTCAAGCTTATCAATGGTTCCACCTGTATGACCTAACCCTCTGCCAGACATTTTAGCCACTGGTACTCCTACTGCTGCTACAAGAGGGGCAAGAATAAGTGTTGTAGTGTCACCTACACCGCCTGTTGAATGTTTATCAACTTTCACACCTTCAATTGCTGAAAGATCAATAGTGTCTCCTGATTGAACCATTGACATTGTTAGCTCTGCTTGTTCATTAGCTGTCATGCCTTGGAAGAAAACAGCCATTGTAAAAGCACTCATTTGGTAATCTGGAATGTCTCCTGATGTGTAGCCTTCAACGATAAACGAAATTTCTTCTTTTGTTAATTCTTTACCGTCACGCTTTTTTGCAATCAAATCAACCATTCTCATGTTGGCTCATCCCCCTAATTTAGTTGCTCATTTTTCGTACGATTTCTTTTACAAATGCAAGGAAGTTTTTCTTTACTTTTTCTGTTGTTTCAATTACTTCTTCATGATTAAGCGGCTGATCTAATATGCCTGCAGCCATATTTGAAATACAAGAAATTCCAAGAACTTTCATCCCCGCATGACGAGCAACAATAACTTCTGGAACTGTTGACATACCAACTGCGTCCCCTCCAAGAATACGAAGCATACGAACTTCAGCAGGTGTTTCATAAGATGGGCCTGTATTACCAACATATACGCCTTCTTGAATTGATAAATCTAAGCTAGCTGCTGCTTCTTTTGCGAGAACTCGCAACTCTTTAGAATATCCTTCTGACATATCTGGGAAACGAGGACCAAGGTTGCTATCATTAGCTCCAATAAGCGGATTGCTACCAAAGTTATTGATATGATCACTAATAAGCATTAAATCACCAGGGTTGAACGATTCGTTAATACCTCCGGCTGCATTTGTAACAATAAGTTTCTCAACTCCAAGCTCTTTCATTACGCGAACAGGGAATGTTACTTTGTCAAAACTGTAACCTTCATAATAATGAAATCTCCCTTGCATTGCGATTACTTTCGCTCCGTTCAACGTTCCGATAACAAGCTGCCCTGCATGTCCTTCAACAGTTGAAACAGGGAATTCAGGAATATCTTCGTATGGGATTTTTACCGCATTCTCAATTTCATCGCCAAGGACTCCTAATCCTGATCCTAAAATAAGTCCGATTTCCGGCTTAACTTGTAACTTTTCTTCAATAAATGAAGCAGCTGTTTGAATAGCATTTTTATTCATATATTCTCTCTCCCTCTTATCTTATTTTTGATTTAGTTCATTTAAAAAACTTTTTCCATGTTCCGGTAACTTAATATTAAAATTATCTGCTACTGTTGCGCCAATATCTGCAAATGTTTGACGAACATCAAGCTTCTCGCCCTTTTTCATTCCTTTGCTATATACAAGGAGCGGTACATATTCTCTCGTATGATCTGTACCATGATGAATAGGATCGTTTCCATGGTCTGCTGTAATGATGAGTAAATCATCATCTTTTAATCCTTCCAATACTTCAGCAAGGCGGACATCATATTCTTCAAGTGCATCTCCATAGCCTTGTGGATCACGGCGATGTCCAAACTTCGCATCAAAGTCTACTAAGTTTACAAAGCTTAGCCCTTCAAAATCCATATGAAGGGTCTCTACCAATTTGTCCATTCCGTCCATATTAGACGTTGTTCGAAGGGATTTTGTTACACCTTCTCCATCATAAATATCGGAAATCTTACCGATTGCAATCACGTCAAAATTTTCATCTTTAAGCTCATTCATAACAGTACGGCCAAATGGTTTTAAAGCATAGTCATGGCGATTTGAAGTACGCTCAAATTTCCCAGGACTACCAATGAACGGACGAGCAATCACACGACCAACCATATATTTTTCATCAAGCGTGAGTTCACGAGCAATTTCACAAATCTTATAAAGCTCATCAAGCGGAACAACATCTTCATGCGCAGCGATTTGTAATACTGAATCTGCTGAAGTATAAACAATAAGCGCTCCTGTCTTCATATGTTCTTCACCAAGCTCGTCTAAAATAGCGGTTCCTGAAGCAGGTTTATTAGCGATAATTTTACGACCTGTCTTTTCTTCAAGTTCAGCAATTAGCTCTTCGGGAAATCCATCTGGAAAAACGCGAAACGGCTGATTAATGTGAAGACCCATGATCTCCCAATGACCTGTCATTGTATCTTTTCCTGTTGAAGCTTCCTGCATTTTTGTATAGTAAGCAAGTGGGGTATCCTCTTTTTGAATTCCTTTAATCTCACGAATATTGCTTAAGCCTAGCTTACCCATGTTTGGCATGTTAAGTCCTCCACGATGTTCAGCAATATGGCCAAGCGTGTCTGCGCCTTTATCATCATACTGCTCAGCATCTGGAGCTTCACCAATCCCAACAGAGTCCATCACAACTAAAAATATACGTTTATATGTATAAGACATAAAAATCTCCTCCAAAATGTCTGGTTTGTTTATAACATTCCCTCTTTACTATCGTTTTAAGCGAAATTTATGTAAGGAGACAAGAGGTCTGACTTCTTCAGTATAACGTTTCTCTATTCAAATTGGAAGTGGTTACATTTAAGAAACTAAAAAAGGCAGAATAGTGATTATTCTGCCTTTTTTAGTTTCTATGCTCTTGGATGAAATTCATTGTATACATCTTTTAATCGTTTTTTTGTCACATGTGTATAGATCTGCGTTGTGGAGATATCAGCATGACCAAGCATTTCTTGCACTGCCCGTAAATCGGCCCCATTTTCAAGGAGATGCGTCGCAAACGAATGTCGTAATGTATGTGGGGTAAGTTCTTTTTCAATTTGAGCAGATAGAGCTAACTTTTTCAAAATTTTCCAAAAACCTTGACGTGTTAACCTGCGACCATGATGATTAAGAAAAAGAGCTTCTTCTTTTTGGTTTCTTTTTAAAAGCTTTGAACGACTTTCTTCAATATATTTTTGTAACGCCTCACTTGCCATTTTTCCCATCGGAACAATTCGTTCCTTGTCTCCTTTTCCAATACACCGGACAAACCCCATTGTCATATGAACATCTTCTACATTCAAATTCATAAGCTCTGTAACCCGAATTCCTGTTGCGTACAAAAGCTCTAACATTGCTTTTTCGCGTTTTCCAAACGGCGTAGATTCGTCAGGAGCAGTCAAAAGAGCTTCTACTTCGTCTGGTGACAGCACTTTTGGAAGAGTCCTCTCCACTTGTGGGGTTTCAATATGGACAGATGGGTCCTTGTCCATAATATGCTCACGCAACAGAAACTGATGAAAAGATCGAATAGATGCAACATGCCTTGCAATAGTTTTTGAGGATTTTCCATTCTCCATCATATATCTCATAAACGCAATAATATGCTCTCTTGTAACTTCTTCAAAAGAAGAAACAGTCTCCACTTTTTTTAAGTACTCATCATATTTTACTAAATCGCGCTTATAAGATTCAATCGTATTTGAAGCTAATCCTCGTTCTACAACCAAATAGTGAATAAAATCTTCAATTGTAAGGTTCAATACTCTCTACTCCCCGTTATGATAAAACATCACTAATCTTTCTATCCATGATTTTTCTTCTTCGTGTACCATGTTGGCTACTTTGACAGCTGATCCTTCTGGAACATCGTAGCGATGATAGTTTTGATATTCTTCATATACCCATAAAAGTGCACAGTAAAATAATACCGTAAAACTAACAAAAAGCACAAACACTTTACAAGCCTGTACTGTTACATCCCACCACGTTTTCATTGGCATCCTCCAAAAAAGATTTCTACTAAAACATATGCCAACAGGAGCAGATTTTATACCTTTTTGAAGAAGGGTGCTTGTTGTTTTATCCTAATAAAAAAACCTCTCCCACGTCGGAAAAGGCTTTTATATCGTTCAATTCGATTCTTTTTCGTGATTCTCATTATGGCAACGATGACAAATACCATGAAATGTCAAACGATGGTCTTTAATTTTAAAGTTCCAATCGCGTTCAACGATTTTTTCCACGTCTCCAAGAAGATCGTCTTGAATCTCATCTACTGCTCCACATTCAATACATACAAGATGATGATGGAAATGAGCTGCCCCTTCTTTACGAAGGTCATACCTTGATACCCCATCACCAAAGTTAATTTTGTCTACAATCTTTAATTCTGTTAAAAGTTCTAGCGTCCGATAAACCGTTGCAAGGCCAATTTCTGGAGCCTTTTCCTTGACGAGGAGATATACGTCTTCTGCACTTAAATGATCTTTTTCATTCTCAAGCAAAACTCGTACAGTCGCCTCACGCTGTGGGGTCAGTTTGTAACTTGACGAATGCAACTGCTGCTTTATCCGATCAATTCTACTTTCCATTTGCTAGTCCCTCCCTCGCCATTCATCTGTACATTATAACAGACTTTTCTCAGTAAGGAAAATAAAATGATTATCAATTAGGAAACACACATATTATTATATAATAATCATTCTAAAAAAGAAAGAGTTGTTTTCATCAAAAATGGCGATGCATAAGCTTCAAGCGTTGAAGAAATTGTTACAACGGCTAAGATGAGTAGAATAACTGTACTGTAACGCATAAAAGCCGCTACCATTGTTTCACTTCCGCTTCTTACAAATTGTTTCATTAATTTTAATGAAAAAGAAAGCGAAAGGGTTGAAACAACAATAAAAAGAGGAATGAGAAATAGATTTTGCGGGAACACGGAAACAAAAGAAAGAAGAAAGCCGTGAAAGCCCATTTGATTTACTAAGAATCCAACCGTAAATCCAATTACAATTCCTTTTAGAAAAAGTAAAACAAGGACAACAGGCAAACCGATAACTGAAATACCGAGAATCCAAATAAATCCTAGGTATTTTATGTTATGCCAAAAGCTTTGTTTTAAAATATCAGCAGAATTTGCTACTTCTCCTTTTGTAACTTGTCCAAAGAATCGATCCAAATAGTAAAACAAGTCCTCTTTTTGCCCTAAATTTAAACTATTTACAACAACAGCACCAAACACCACTCCGATAAAGAACAAAACCGTCACAAATAAATAGACAGAGCTATGTTTTTGAATATGGTAAAATAACAACTCCTGTATACGTTGCTTATTCATTACCGTGTCCTCCTATCATCTCAAACAGTCTTTACTAGACTATATGATAGAAGAAAGAGTTTCATGAATCTTTTCTACTTCTTCACACTTCCATATTTTCCTCCTCCACCAGATACAAGATCAAGCTCGCCGCTTCGGGCTTTTAAAATAAGATCAGCAAGGGCTGGCTTCACAACTTGTGAAAGTTCTTTTTCACTAGCATGATGTAAAATCCCCATCTCACTTCCGAACGCTTCTACTAATTTTTTTAGCGTTTTCGGACCAATACCTGGTAGAAACTGTAGCGGTACTTGATGTGTATACGGGGGTCTCACAGGACTTTCCAGGCTGTCAGCTAGCTCTTGCAACCTTTCATATACTCCCTTAATAAAGGAAGAATGGCCACAAAATACACAGTCTCCCTCCCCATCTTCTTCCCAGAGATGCAAACACTTTTCACAAACTGTATGATGGTATTTTCCTAAGGCAGGATTTAATCCATAGTTATGGGCAATTTTTCGACCTCCTACTTTCTTCAACGCTTTTTCAAATTCCATAAAAGTTCGATCTTTAAGGAACAACTCATTGTACTCCCTCGCAATTTTTCCGAGAGAATGAGCATCAGAGTTTGTTAAAAATGGATATTGATGCAGTTCTTTTACCATATCTGCCATACCGGTATCAGAACTCAAACCAAGTTCTACTGCATCAATTAAAGTTGGATCGAATACTTCCGTTAACGAGCGCTGAACTCCTTTGCCAAACAAGCTTTTAAACGGAGTGAAAATATGAGCTGGAATAAATAACCCTCCAAGAGTCTTAACTTTCTCTTGCACTACCTTCCCTTTTTCATAAAGTCGCTGAGTGCTTAACGTAATATTCTTCGTTCTTTCAGAAAGCCATGCTGAGAATTCGCGCATCTTTTGAACCGTTGGCATAAAAGCAAGAACGTGAATTGGTCCATGACAGTATTCATCATAAATTTCAAGCTCTGACCCAAGTAAAATAGTCAAACCACTACCATAGACTCCTCCTTCTTTATGTTCTATCATTTCCTCTCTTTCTAGCATCTCTTCTAATTCTGTAAGAACTTCTGGAACGTGACAATCGATGATTCCGATCAAATTCAGTCCTTTTTCGCTTTCTGCATGATTCAAGACATTTTGCAGCGTTAACGTAGGTGAAGCTGTAATCTTGACAGGCTGTCCTTCTCTTGTTCGCCCAAGATGAATATGTAAATCGGCATAGTACTTTTTCATTTTACTCTCCGAGTACGCTTTTCAGCTGTAGATATTGAACAGCATATGCTGTTTTAGCGTCGTATATTTCTCCTGTTCCAATAAGGGCGATTGCTTCTTCAAGCGTTAGCTCTAACACGTCTAAAAATTCATCCTCATCAAGACTTGCTTGTTCTGTTGCTTTTTTTAAATCCTCAGCAACGTAAAGATGTACAAGCTCATCTGCGAACCCTGGTGATGTATAAAAAGAAATTAGATGTGTAAGATTGTCTGTTGTATATCCTGTTTCTTCTTCGAGTTCGCGTTTTGCCGTTACATGCGGCTCTTCTCCTTTTTCAAGCTTTCCAGCTGGAATCTCTACAAGAATTTTATCCATCGCTTTTCTATATTGACGAACCATAAGCAGTTTATTTTCATCTGTAAAGGCAATAAGCGCAACTGCTCCTGGATGTTTTACAATCTCACGTGTGCTTTTCTTTCCATTAGGAAGCTTTACTTCCTCTTCTAAAAGACTAATGACTCTTCCTTCAAAAATAGTTTTAGACTGTACCGTCTCTTCTTGTAAATGTTTCAAAATGCTTCACCTCGTTCTAGTTTTTGATACTTGCTCATAAATTTTATCATATTAGAAAGAGGTGGGAAAATCAGGTGAAAGTGTATCGACTTGATCGCGGAATCGTTCTTGTCGGAAAGGCATGGGAAATTAGAGAGAAACTAAAGCAATATGAACGTGAATTTAAGCTTGTTAAAGATTGGGTAAACAGTATTCCTTCATCTAAGCTATAGATTTCTTTTTCGCTCGTTAACATACGTTAACGAGCCTTTTTATTCACCTTTCTTGCAGATATGGAAAAGATAGCGATACAATAAGGAAGAAGGTGTTTTTATCATCAAGTGAACGGATACATATATATTAAAGAGACAGAAAGGGATGGATTGAAATGGAAAAAAGAAGACTAGGACGTTCGGATTTGCATGTTAGTGTAATGGGACTTGGATGCATGTCACTTGGTCAAGATAGAGAAAAAGCAAAATCTATTATTGATGGAGCGTTAGAACAAGGTGTTAACTACCTTGATACAGCTGATTTGTATGACTTTGGGACTAATGAAGAGCTTGTTGGTGAAGCAATTAAAGGAAGACGAAAAGATCTTATTCTTGCTACAAAAGTTGGCAATAAGTTTGAAAAAGGAAAAGAAGGCTGGACATGGGACCCTTCTAAAGCACATATTAAAGAAAGTGTAAAGAAAAGCTTACAGCGTCTCCAAACAGATTATATTGATCTTTATCAACTTCATGGAGGGACAATTGAAGATCCTATTGATGAAACAATTGAAGCTTTTGAAGAACTTAAAAAAGAGGGCCTTATTCGAGAATACGGCATTTCCTCTATTCGTCCAAATGTGATTCGTGAATACGTAGAAAAATCGTCTATCGTAAGTGTAATGATGCAATACAGCATACTAGATCGTCGTCCTGAAGAAAGCATAGAAGATCTACTTGCAGAGCATAACATTAGCATTGTTGCAAGAGGCCCTCTTGCTAAAGGTCTTCTTACAAGCCGAGGTACAGACCAGCTTCAGCGCAAGTTTTATAATAAAGACTACTTGAACTATAAATACGAAGATCTTGAGAGAACTATTCTACACATAGCAAACGTCCGTCCAACTCACTCTCTTGAACAAACAGCCCTTCAATATTGCTTGCACAACAAAGCGGTTGCTTCTGTTATTGCAGGAGCAAGCTCTGTAGAACAAGTACTTTCAAATACAACAGCTGCAGGTTCACTTCCATTGAAAGATTCAGAAGTTGAAGACATCAAACGTCTAACAAAAGCAAATCAATATGAAAGTCATCGCTAATATAAAAAAGGAAGCTCTGTAGAGCTTCCTTTTTATTTAAAATCTTTCCACTTTAAGTCACTTTCATTTAAAAGCTCATCAAAGGATTTATTTTTCTCGCGTTGACGCTTTTCTTCAAGGCGACGTTCACGCTCTTCTTCCTGCCTTTTTTCTTCAGCTTTTTGAAGTGATTTCTTTTTCTCCTGCAGTTTTTTGAGCACGTCGCTTCCTAATCCATCTTTAAGATGAATATCATTTTCTCGCTGTTTTTTCAAGATGGTCCCTCCTCCTGTTTTAAAAATTATAAAACGAAGAAAGTTCTCTTGCAACTACAGCACACTACCTTTATACGCGTTCAACAACCGTTGCTACGCCTTGACCTCCGCCAATACATAACGTTGCTAAACCTAGGTTTGCTTCACGCTTTGTCATTTCATGAATAAGGGACACTAGAATACGTGCACCGCTTGCTCCAATTGGATGGCCAAGTGAAATAGCCCCTCCATTTACGTTTAGCTTTTCTTTATTAAAAGAAAGCTCACGATCAACAGCAATTGACTGTGCCGCAAATGCTTCATTTGCTTCAATTAAATCAAATTGATCAAGATCAAGTTCTGCTTTCTTTAGAACCTTTTGGACAGATGCAACAGGGCCAATACCCATAATACTTGGATCTACGCCTGCACTTGCATTCGCTTTAATGCGAACAAGTGGCTGAAGACCAAGCTCATCTGCTTTCTCGCGACTCATTACAACAAGAGCTGCAGCTCCATCATTAATTCCTGACGCATTACCCGCTGTAACTGATCCATCTTTTTTGAAAGCTGGTCTTAATTTGCCAAGACCTTCCGCAGTTGTTCCTTTACGAGGAAACTCGTCTTCTGCAAATACGATAGGATCTCCTTTGCGCTGTGGAATTTCAACAGGCACAATTTCGTCTTTGAAACGACCTGAAGTAATAGCTTTTTCAGCTTTTTGCTGGCTGCTTGCTGCAAATTCATCTTGCTCTTGTCTAGAGATTTCATACTTTTCGCACAAATTCTCAGCTGTAACACCCATATGATAATCGTTGAAAGCGCACCATAAACCGTCTGCGATCATGCTATCAACAACTTTTTGATCTCCCATTTTGAATCCATTACGTGCATTTTTTAATAAATATGGAGCTTGACTCATATTTTCCATTCCACCTGCAACAACGATTTCTGCATCCCCTGCAAAAATAGCCTGCGTTGCTAAGTGAACTGCTTTCAAACCTGAGCCACAAACTTTGTTAATGGTAAGTGCTGCCACTTCTTGTGGAAGTCCTGCCTTTAGCGCAGCTTGACGTGCTGGGTTTTGCCCTAAGCCAGCCTGTAGCACGTTCCCCATGATAACTTCGTCTACATCTTCTGCTTTGACCCCTGCTTTTTGTAACGCTTCTTTAATCACAATACTCCCCAAAGTTGGAGCGGATACATTTTGTAAGCTCCCCCCGAAAGCACCAATTGCTGTTCTTACTGCGCTTACAATAACCACTTCTTGTTGGACCATTACTAAACAACTCCTTATGTATTCTGTATAATGCTGCACAAACAAAATATTCTACATACTTCTCCTAAACCCTTCAAAATTTTTAAATTTTTTTTACTTTTTTGTTATTCTTTGTTTTTTTACTAATTTACTGCTGATAAAAAGCGGAAAACGACTCTTTTTACTTTATGTTAAAATGGACTATATTCTAGTTAAAGGAGTTTCTCTTATGAAAAAAAGATGGATTGGTGCAGCTCTCGCACTTGCTTCCGCGGCAGGCGCTAGCGCATTTTTTACAAATAAAGTGATGTACATAAAAAAGAAAACGGAAGAACAGATTCTTGAAAGTGAACAACGCTCAACTCATTTTTCTCGCGAAGAATATGAAGAGGCAGAGAAAGAACATTTTTCAGTTCCTTCTTCATTCGGATATGACATATACGGAACAATTATTGCTCCACATCCTGAAAACAAGTTTATGATTTTTTGTCATGGCGTAACGGTGAATTCATTAACTTCATTCAAGTATATGAAGCTTTTTCTAAATGAAGGCTGGAACGTTATTTCTTATGATCATCGAAGACATGGAAAATCGGGAGGAAAAACAACAAGTTACGGTTTCTATGAAAAACATGATTTAAAAACCGTAGTTGAGATGGTAAAAGCTAAATTTGGAGAACATATTAGACTTGGTGTACATGGGGAATCAATGGGAGCCGTTACAACACTTTTATATGCATCTATGAAAGAAAGTAGAGCTGATTTCTATATTGCTGACTGTCCGTTCTCAGACTTTAAACAGCAGCTTGTACATCGGCTAAAAGAAGAGTTTAAGCTTCCTCCATTTCCAATTATTCCACTTGCCAACTTTGTTCTAAGATGGCGAGATGGCTATCGCTTAACAGATATTTCACCGCTTAACGAGATTGAAAAAATAAAGGAACCTGTTCTATTTATTCATAGCGCAGAAGACACCTACATTCTGCCTCAAATGACGAAGGAGCTTTATCGAAAAAAACAAGGGGAAAAGATGCTATTTATTGCTCCACACGGAACTCATGCTCGTTCCCTTGTAGATAACTATGAACACTATGAGGAAACAATACGCTCTTTCTTAACTAAGTTTCAGCTTCAGTAAAAAAACACCTTCAAAAGGTGTTTTTTAGTTTATTGTTTTATCAATTAAGCTCATACGTGCATTTAAAATTTGACCAGGACTTTTCAATGAAAAACAATGAGCAGATTCGACATAATCAATTTTTAATTCATCATCTAAAAAAACGTTTTTAGATGGTTCAACATATACTGGCCATGCGTTTGTTTCAATTTTTTCATCTGACTCAGACAGCTCTTTAACAAACCAAAGCACCGTAACACCGCACATTACGCATCCTGTATCTTCTGTATCGTATTTTAATTTTAGATTTTTCTCTCCAGCGTTTGGATAAAGCTTTTCGATTTCCTTTGCTGCACGTTCCGAAAATGTAATATTCATTTCCATTTCCCCTCTCTTTTAAACATAGTATACTATATAGTACACTTTACCCTAATTTTAAGACTCCTATCAGGAAGGTAAGATTTCTCTATGAATAGAAACTTTATAATAAAACTCATTCACTCAACACTTGCTCAATATGATTACATGGAAACGGAGCGCAATATCTCTCCTGAAGATCTTAATACGCTAATTGATAAGTGTGAAAGAGAGCATTTAAAAGACTTAACACAGCCTTTATATGAAGTTGTTCATGATGCTGTATATAACTATCTAACAGCAGATGGTGAACCTTGGTAGAGCTATTTTTGTTTAAAAGCATTTCCACCAAGTTTCTCGACAAGGCGTGGGAAAACTTGATAAAATGTGCTTCCAACATTCATCCATCGGGGCAAATTAATTTCCCGCTTTTTTGTAAAAAGAGCTGAAACAGTTTTGCTTGCTACTTCTTTCGGATCAAGCATAAATCGTTCTACGTTTTTCTGGTATTGTCCTGATTCATCTGCAACATCAAAGAAATTTGTTTTGATTGGACCAGGATTGACAGTCGTTACAAAGATTCCTTCATCTTCTACTTCCATCCGTAAGCTGTTTGTAAAACCAAGGACAGCATGTTTTGTTGCGGCATATCCGCTCGATTTTGGCGTTGCAATTTTAGCAGCTTGCGAAGCAATATTAACAATATGGCCATGCTGACGTTCAATCATCTGAGGAAGAACTGCTTTTGTGCAAGCAATAAGACCGAGTACGTTCACTTCAAACATGCCTTCAAAGTTTTCTATACTTCCTTCAACAGCATATTCAAACTTCCCATATCCCGCATTATTAATAAGGACATCAATTGGTCCATGATGTTCAATAATGCTAGCAAACGTTTCTTTAATTGCCGAACGATCACTAACATCAAGCACAAGATAAGGTGCTTTAATTCCAAAATCATTATCTATTTTTTCACTTATCCTTGCTAGACTCTCTTTACTACGTGCAAGAAGGATGGGTGTTCCTCCTCTTTTTGCTACCTCGTATGCCATTTGTTCTCCGATACCACCAGAAGCTCCTGTAATAATAACAGAGCTACTTTTTAACGCGTCTTTCATACCTTTACCTCACTTTTCTTAAAAAACCATTTTCCTTGCTTTTCTACCTTTTGGATATACCCTACTTCTTCTAAATAATGAAGCTGTGCAAGCGTCATCGATAGCGTAAGAGCAAGCTGTTTCTCATATGCATGTGGAAATAGATGCTGACAAATCTCAAACCCTGTTTTTCCTTCTTCAAGAAACGGAAGCAGAGATTCTGCTTTTTTTCTTTGCTTTATGATTCTTTCTCTTGTGAGTTCGCTCACATTTTCAATCACTTTTCCATGTCCTGGATAAATTTTTTGTACCTTTAAAGACAATAATCTTTGTAAAGAATTATTGTACTCAAGCTGAGGTTTCTCATGTTCTCCTACAAAAAATGGAGGTTCAATGAGTGGGTTTGAAACGATTTTATCTAGTAAAACATCACCTGCAATGAGCTCTTCTTTTTCTTCATGATATAGAGCAATATGATTTCCTGCATGCCCTGGCATATGAAGAACTTTCCATCCTTTCAACAAGGGAGGAGAGGCTCCTTCTAATAATGTACCAGCTAGTTTCGCTTCTGCTCCATATTTAAACTGCCCTTCAAACCGAGGGATTTGAGACTTATAAGAGTGTGGAACAGAAAGCTGTAAAAAGAGTTTTTCAAAGTAAGAATTGTACGTTTTTGCAGTACTTTTCTTATATGTAAGCCATGGCTCAATATGAGGATGACCATAAACAGGAACTGAAGGGAGATAGTGAAGCAAGCCAACATGATCTGGATGATGATGAGTTAAAATGACTTGGTCAATATCTTCAACTGTCAAATGAAGAGATGCAAGCTGGTTTTTGAAAGCAATCCACGCTTTTTCTGTCTTCACTCCCGCATCAATAAGAGTTATACTGTCGTTTACAATCACATATAAATGAACATCACCAATTTGGTATGGAGTAGGAACTGTAATTTGATAAATATTTTCCATCGTATCTTACTCTCCTTATTTTTCATTACATCTATTGTACACATTTGCAGACTTGAGGTCACTTTTTGCTCCTTTTTCTTTTCAAGCCTTATTGACAATATCAATTGCTTCAGTAGATAATGTCAAAAAAGACTTTCAAAACGGTATAGGTAAATGAATAGGGATACCTAAGAGGTCTTTCTGTCCTTTTGTGATAGAAAGGCCTTTTTTATGAAAAAGGAGGCTTACCTATGAGCAAAATTGTTTTTATTGGAGCTGGCTCTATGGCAGAAGCAATGATTTCAGGGTTGATTGAAAAAAAGATGTATAGTGGAAAAGAGATCATTGTGACAAATCGCTCAAATGATGAACGACTTCAAGAAATTTCTCGGCTTTACGGAGTTACAACAAGTCGGGATTATACGAAAATATTAAAAAAGGCAAGTGTTGTTGTTTTAGCTTTTAAACCAAAAGATGTTGTGGAAAGTCTTTCACTATTAAAAGAAGATCTTTCTTCTGACCATCTTGTTATTTCTGTCATTGCAGGTGTTAGTACAGATTCAATTACAAATTTACTTGGATTTGAAGGACCTGTTATAAGAGCAATGCCGAACACCTCTGCTTCAATTGGACAATCAGCTACAGCTATTACAAGTGGAAATTGGACAAATGACAAGCATGAAAGATTAGCATGTGCTCTTTTTGAAGCGATTGGAAAAGTCATTACAGTAGATGAAGAAGCCATGCATCTTGTTACTGGCCTCTCTGGAAGCGGTCCTGCTTATTTTTATTATATGATTGAAGCAATGCAGGATGCTGCCGTTCAAGAAGGAATGACGGAAGAAACAGCAAGAGAACTTATTTTCCAAACTTTTGTTGGTGCTGCTGGCATGGTGAAAGCTTCAAATAAAACTCCTCATCAGCTACGAAAAGACATTACGAGTCCAAATGGAACAACAGAAGCAGGCATTAAAATGCTTCAACAAGAGCAGTTTAAAGAAAGCATCTCTTCTTGTATTAAAATAGCTAAAAACCGTTCAGAAGAAATGGGAAAAGACATTGAAGAACGCCTTGCAGCGTCCATTTCTTCTAGGCATTAAAAAAGGAAAAGAGATATTCTCTTTTCCTTTTTTAACGTCCTTCATTGTCTATCATAAACTGTGAGAAATCAAATGCCATTTCCGTATTCTCAAAAGTCTTCTTCGCTTCTTCTAATAAGACGAGAGCTTCTTCCTTATGATATCTAGAGCTTATATGAGTTAAAATTAGCTTTTTCACTTCCGCTTTTTTCGCTGTCTCTGCTGCTCCAAACGATGTTGAATGATAGTACTCGTGAGCAATTCTATCATCTTCCTCTGAAAATGTTGCTTCATGAACAAGTACATCAGCACCTTTAGCAAGTTCAAGAGCATTTGTACACGGACGTGTATCCCCTAAAATTGTGACAATTCGTCCTTTTTTTGAAGGACCAATATAATCTGCGCTTTTTAAGACACGTCCGTCTTCAAGTACAACTTCTTCCTTCTCTTTAATGTCACGGTAAACAGGACCTGGCTTAATTCCTAACTCTCTTAGCTTTTCAACTAGAAGCGTTCCTTTTGTATCTTTTTCTATTATACGATATCCATAAGAAGAAACACCATGCTCTAACAAGCGTGCTTCAACGACAAATTGCTCATCTTCAAAAACAATGCCATCCTCTACTTCACCAAAATGAATGGGATAGCGTAAATGTGTTTCACTAACTCGCAACGAGATATCTACAAATTCTTTAATACCTTTTGGTCCGTATATTGTAAGAGGTGTTTCTCCTCCCTGAAACGAACGACTTCCTAAAAAGCCTGGCAAACCAAATATATGATCTCCATGAAGATGCGTAATAAAAATCTTCTCAATTCTTCTCGGTCGAATAGAGGTATGTAGTACTTGATGCTGCGTTGCTTCTCCACAGTCAAACAGCCATGTTACGCCTCGCTCACCTAATAAATTTAATGCAAGCGACGTCACATTACGATGTTTAGCAGGAACTCCTGCTCCTGTGCCAAGAAATAATAAATCCACAATCTTTTCTCCTTTCATACGAACAAAAAGCCTGTATTCTATTATACAGGCTTCGTTCCTATATTTGAAAGTTCTTTAAAGAGAATGAATTGCTTCTGTAACGGTTTCAGCAAGAATGATTATTTCATCGTCTGAAATACAAAGTGGAGGAGATAGTGTTAATACATTATTAAATCCGGCTACTGTTGCTCCATTCTTTCCAATGATAATTCCTTTATCTTTACAGAAAGAGATCACTTTATTCACTTTTTCAACGTCTAGCGGTTTTTTAGTTCCTTTATCTTCTACAAGCTCGATTCCGATTAAAAGCCCTTTTCCTCGCACATCTCCAACATAGCGATGATCCTTGACTTTATTCTGTAAAAGATGTAAAAGCTCTTTTCCTTTTATTTTGGAACGAGAAAATAAATGTTCATTTTCCATGATTTCGATGTTTTTCAATGCAAGAGCACAAGCTGCAGGACTTCCTCCAAATGTATTGACATGCCTAAAGTAATCGTACTCCTCGCTTCCTGCAAACGCTTCATAAATATCGCGACGAACAGCCGTTGCAGATAAAGGAAGGTAGCCACTTGTAATTCCTTTTGCCATTGTAATAATATCAGGCTTCACTCCATAATTCATAAAACCAAATGGTTCACCTGTTCTGCCAAATCCACAAATTACTTCATCTACGATAAGAAGAGCACCGTGACGCTCACATATATTTTTAACTCCTTGCAAGTACTCTTTTGGAGGCATCAAAATTCCTCCACCTGTAATAATGGGTTCCATAATTACGCCTGCAATTGTTTCACTTAGCTCCCATGTCATCGTATTATCAATAGCCTGTACACTTTGCAATTCGTTCGCTTTTGTATCTTCTTTATCTTCACCACGATAAAGGTCTGGAGGCGGGACATGGATGAATCCTCCAGAAAGAGGTTCATATTTAAATTTGCGCTGCGCTTGACCTGTTGCAGCTAAAGCAGCTCCTGTATTGCCATGATATGCTCGATATCTTGATACAAATTTATATCGATTTCCCTCTCCTTTTTGTTGGTGATATTGTCTAGCAATTTTAAAAGCCGTTTCATTTGCTTCAGAACCGCTGTTTGAGAAAAAGACAACATACTCGCCACCAAGCATATCGCTAATTTTTTCAGCGAGCTTTACACTTGGTTCATGACTTTGTGTAAGTGGAAAATAGGCAAGCTTTTTAAGCTGTTCATATGCTGCTTCTGCAAGTTCTTCTCGTCCATATCCAACATTCACACACCAAAGACCTGCCATTGCATCAAGCATACGACAGCCACTTTCATCTGTCACCCAAACTCCTTTTGCTTCTTTTGCAATAATTGTATTTTCAGGATTATAAGGCTTCATTCCGTGCCAAAGATGTTTTTCATCTTTTCCTAAGATACTTTCTGTTTTCTCCATTATCATCCACATCCTTCTTGAAAGAACCTCAATTTGTTGTATACTATCTCCTCTTTTACATTAGACAAATGATCCTTGTTACC
The DNA here is from genome assembly GCF_900177535.1 of Priestia filamentosa. NCBI lineage: Bacteria > Bacillati > Bacillota > Bacilli > Caryophanales > Bacillaceae > Priestia > Priestia filamentosa. The sequence goes on along the minus strand of NZ_FXAJ01000001.1, from coordinate 499,820 downwards.
CTTCAATTTCTGAACATTGGGGAAATTTTTCTTCTTTCTTTTTTATAAAGATTTGCTCATATGCTAAAATCATAAATTCTAGAGCCATTCGCTTTCTTGGTTCCATAAAATCTTCGCCAAGAAGCTGTTCAAGTTTGGCTAACCGATGATAGAGAGTTTGTCTCACTACAAAGAGATGCTCGGCAGTTTCTTTTTTTGAACCACTGCACGCTAAGTACGTTTTTAGGGTGTCGAAAAGCTTGCCATTATAGGTCTTGTCGTACTGTAAAATAGGATTCAAATATTCAAAAATCACTTCATGAAGAGCTCTTTGATCGGAAATCAGAGAAAGAATGCGATAGATATGCAAGTCATCGTGAAAAAAAAGAGTTTCAGATGAAGAAACTTGCTCACTGCAAATATCAGCCGTAATCTGGGCTGTTTTATAACTTTTCTCCATCTCATCTAATCGGTCAACGAAAGAACCTACACTAATAAAAGAAAAAAGCTTGGCATGTTTTTCGTATGCTTCGCTTTTTTTAAAACGCTCCAATGATTGAGTAAATCGATCTCTCCACGTTTGTTTTTGGCGCTTGTTAACAAACACAAATAAGATGTTCTGGCGATATTCTGTTATACAAAGTAGAAAACCACATTGTTCAAATAGAGTGGTAAGAAGTAATTTTGCGTACGAAAAACTCGCTCCTTCCCACATTACTCCTTCTTGCTTACGGCAAAGAAAAACACCTCCGCCTTCATAGTTATGCAGACCGTCTATTTTTCCGAGCTTGTGAAAGATATTTGGAAGGGACACTTCTCCTCTAATCCATTCTCGCAGCCATTCATTTTCACACCGTTTCTTTTTCTCTTCTATATAAAGATTGCGCAGGAAATGCTGGGAAATCGCAAGTGCTGTTCTATCAAGGGCAAGCATATTTTCTTCAGTAAACCTTCTGTTTTTAACCACAACATACAGCTCGCCGTATTCTTTTCCTAATACTTGAATCTTTTTGCTTATTTTTTTGCTTTCTGTATAAGTGTCATCAATTATACTTTTATGTATGATGCTCCACTGCTTTGAGTTGTTTTGTTGGAAAGGTGGGAAAATGTGAGTTGTGCTCTCCTTAAGGCGCAGAACAACCGTTTCTTGAAGGTATTGATGAAAATGAGACAATAAGTCTGAAAGATCATGTGTTGCTAAAAGAAGTTCTTGAAGCTCTCTCGAATATGTTTCTAAACGAGCAAGAATTTCATAGTGGGCGTTAATCATAAACGTATGAACATCTTGCGTGATTTCAACAAACGGAACTTCTTGATGAAATAAAATAAGAGGAAATTTGTGTTTGTTTGCTAGATTAATAATAGAAGAGGGAATACTTTTTGTATAGGATCCAATTTCAATACATAAACCGGCAACATTACGGGTGATTAACTGTTGCAATAGAGAAGAAAAAGCTTCTTCATTTTCCTTCCATCCTACTCCCGTCGATAAAATGAGCTCCTCTCCTTTTAGAAGATGCTCAACTTTAGGCACCTCTACAATGTGGATCCATTTTATTCGACGTTCTAATCCTTCCTTTCCTGCAACGACTTCACAATGCTCAAAGTTTTTACGCTTTAAAAGCTCGCTAACGGTCAATGTTGCTTGCAAGAAATCACCGCCTTATGTTTTTCCTTATCTTAACATGCTATCCTAAATAGTGAGACATACTTTGTAACACTTCTTTACGTCGTTTTGCATGTTTTACAATTTGCTCTATCTCTCTTTTATAAAAGCGGACGTGCGCCAAACTGTGTGCGTTTACAACTTCTAGTTTAAGTTTTTCAATAACTTTCTTTTCTTCACCTGTTAACCAATTATTCTCGTTTGACATCGTTTGTCCTCCTTTTAATAAATCTTTTTTCATTACCCTTATCGTATCTCTTTTATGCTAGTTAAAGGAACTTGTTAATAAAATGTAACTTAAAAGTTACCTCTCGTTAAAATAACGAAAAAAAAAGAGAGGACCCCTCCTCTCTTTTGCTACTTCATAATGTATCTCATAAAATACTTTCTAGCATCTGCTGTTAAGATATGAAGGTTTTCTTCTGCTTTCTCACTATGCTTAAATGTTAAAAAAGCACCGCTTAAATTTTCTAAAACATGAGTAATCTTGTAGCCATCTTGGATTAAACGATCAATATCTTTTTGTTCTTTTTTATAGAGTGTGTACTCTGACATTTCATCCCTCCTTTTGATTACGTCTCTACTTTGGAAGTTGAAAGCGGTAGCGATATTCCCTCCTCTTCCTCTAAAGGAATGTCCCAATCTCTTCCTACTGTAATTCCTAAATATTTTTCATCGCTAGGATCTTCAATTTCTTTTTGAGGATATTTCACAAACCACCAAAACTTCCCTAACACATAATACAAAAGGGCACCAACAAAAAAACCAACAAGAAAAGAATACGTAGAAAAGAAAGTTGCTACTCCTCCTCCAATTGCCCAAGAGATAAAGCCAGCTCCATTAAATCCATAATAATATTTATATTGCCCTTGCAGTTCATACAGTTCTTTTACATTTACACGTCGTTTGCGAAGTAAGTAGTAATCTGAAAATAAGATCCCTACAATTGCTGAAAGAATCCCCCCTACAATGAGAAGAACAGTATTCAACATTTCAAACAAGCTCCAAGGTTGTGAAAAACACCCGATAATACCTGCTAAAAAAACACCCATCCAAAACGGCATTTTAGGACCGCCAACATTAGAAAATATAGTTGCAGCGGGAACTAAATTTGCCGCAATATTTGTTGACCATTGCGCAACTACAATCATCAAAAGAAGCACACCTAATACAAAACCGCTAGCTGATTGTTGTAAGGCAACAACAGGATCATAGTTTTGGACAGCGATATAAGAAACAGCTCCTATGATGACCATGAACGTCTGTGTTAATGGGAGGGCAACCATACTTCCAATTAAAGAAGACTTATTGCGTTTGAGCCAGCTTCGTTCGTACTTTGGTGCTTTAATATAACGAGAAATAGAAGGAATATCTGTCGCAAGCGTAGCCCAAAACCCCATATTTCCCATAATCACAATCATAAAAGCAGTGAAGGCTGCAACTCCTGTTGTAGGATTTTCAATCCACGTCCAAACGTCTCTCCCTTCTTCAGCAGCGCTTTCTGATAATGTTGTATACATCCATGCAGAGATAAGAATAATAACAGGTGCTGCAAGATCGGTAAATCGCTCTACAGCTTTAATACCAAGTGCTGTATTAAGGAGTTGAAGAAGTGCAAAAAGAAGAAAACAAAGAAACCAGTTATCAAACTCTATTAGTACATTTAAGATACTGTTCATAGCTGTTGCCCCAAAGTAAGTGTTGATGCCGAACCAACACGAAGCAGCAACACCCCTTATAACAGAAGGAATATGAGTGCCTATTGTACCAAAAGGAGCTCTCATATAGACCGGAAAAGACAGACCATGTTCAATACCGATATCTCCAATAATCGTAATAAACAAGCCAATTAAAAGAGAGCCAATCACAGTCGCAAGTACAACAAGCCCAAGTGGTAAACCCTGCACTCCTGAGCCGCCAATGGCAAAAGCAGCAAGTACAACAGCCATGCTGATCCACATAAATACGAAGCCTAGTGTACCAATCTTCCGTGTGCTATGCGCAACAGGCAGTAAGTCCTTTGATTTCAAATAATTTTCTTTTCTTTTCATTTGAAGCACCCCTTCTTCCTTTTCACTCTATTATTCTTATTCATACAATAAGGGGCGAAACAGTTTTTATAGATGAAGTGAAGCTGTCGCAGTAAGAAGACTTTCTTTATATTTTGCTCTCTTTATATAAGTACCATGACCTTTCTTACCAACTAACTTTTTGTCTCTGATAACAAATTCTCCTTTGCTTAATACAGAAACAGGCTCTCCTGTAACTTCCATTCCCTCAAATGGATTATAATCTACGTTCATATGATGAGTTGACGCAGAAATCGTTCGCTTTATTTTTGGATCAAACAAAACTAAATCAGCATCTCCTCCAACAACAATGCTTCCCTTTTTAGGATATAATCCAAAAAGCTTAGCTGCTCTTGTTGATACAAGATCAACAAATTGTCCAAGTGATATTCTCCCTTTTGCTACTCCTTCTGAGTATAAAATACTAAAACGGTCTTCAATAATTGGCCCTCCGTTTGGAATCTTCGTAAAATTACCGAGACCTAAGTCTTTTTGACCTTTAAAATCAAAAGAACATTGATCAGAGCCAATCGTTTGCAGCTCACCATTTTGAAGAGCTTTCCATAAATAGTCTAAATTTTTCTTTTCGCGTAAAGGCGGAGACCAAACGTATTTTGCTCCTTCAAAGTTCTCCTTTTCTAAATAAGATTGATCAAGAACTAAATACTGAGGACACGTTTCTCCCCATATATCGACTCCTCGGCGACGCGCCTCTGCAATCTTAGTGACTGCCTCTTGACAAGTAACGTGAACAACATAAAGCTGAGAGTTCGCCATCTCTGTTAAAATAGCTGCCCTTCCTGTTGCTTCTCCTTCTAGCTCAGGTGGCCTTGTAAGCGCATGATAAATAGGATCTGTTTTCCCTTCTTTAAGCGCTTTTTCTGTTAAATATTCAATAACATCTCCATTCTCAGCATGCACCATTACAAGTGCACCTAGTTTCTCCGCTTCTTTTAATGTTTGAAAAAGTGTTGCATCATCCGCTTGAAAAACATTTTTATAAGCCATAAATACTTTAAAAGAGGAAATTCCTTCCTCACTGATTACTGATGGAAGCTCATTTAATACAGTGCTATTTATCTCACCGATCATTAAGTGAAACCCATAATCTATAAACGCTTTCCCACTTGATTTATCATGCCATTCGTTAATGGCTTTTTGGAGCGGTTCTCCTTTTTCGGTAAGGCAAAAATCAATAACGGTCGTAGTGCCTCCAAAAGCTGCAGCAATTGTTCCTGTTTCAAAATCGTCTTTACTAACCGTTCCCCCAAAAGGCATTTCAAGATGTGTATGAGGATCAATTCCACCTGGAAATACATAAAGCCCTTTTGCATCAATTATTTCTGCATGATCTTCATCAAATCCATTACCAATTCCTATAATACGCTCTCCTTCAATACAAATATCTCCTTCAAACGTATCTGAAGACGTTACAACACGACCGTTTTTAATAATTTTCTTCATGTTTTATCCTCCTTTATTCCGCTGCTTTCATCATTGAAACGAGCGTTCCTGAAAGCGCCGCCTGCCTCTCATTCCACGTCATTGGTTTGTCACTTGGAATTTCTATCATAGAAATGGCTCCATCAACAGGGCATACGATAGAACATAAATTACAGCCAACACAGTCTTCTTCTCGCACTTGTAAATATTCTTTTCCGTTTTCACTCTTTAAGATATCAATACACTGATGTGACGTATCTTCGCAGGAAATATGGCATTTGTTGCAGTTAATACATGTTTCATTGTTAATTCTCGCTACAACTTTATGATTTAGATCAAGATCTCCCCAATCCCTATATTTGCTAACAGCTCCACCTACTAAATCGGTTATAGCATTCAGACCTCGATCATCAAGGTAATTGTTAAGCCCGTCTATCATATCTTCTACAATGCTGAATCCGTGGTGCATAGCAGCTGTACATACTTGAACAGCTGACGCTCCCATGAGCATAAATTCAACAGCATCTTGCCAGCTAGATATTCCACCCATTCCTGAAATCGGTACATTTATATAAGAATTTCTCGCACATTCAGCGACCATATTTAAAGCAATTGGTTTTACAGCTGGACCACAGTATCCTCCATGTGCTCCTTTCCCATTCACATGTGGAATCGTATTCCAACTATGAATATCTACTCCTGCAAGACTATTGATTGTATTAATCATACTAACGGCATCAGCACCACCTTCAACAGCGGATTTTGCTGTTACTGTAATGTCCGTAATGTTTGGAGTTAGCTTTACAATTAAAGGCGTTGTTGCAACTTCTTTTGCCCAATATGTTTGTTTCTCAACAAGTTCTGGTACTTGCCCTGATGCAGCCCCCATTCCTCGTTCAGCCATACCGTGTGGACAGCCAAAATTGAGTTCGAGTCCATCTACACCAACAGCTTCGACTTTTTTTACAATCTCGTGCCATTTTTCTCTTTTTGGTTCCACCATAAGAGAAGCGATAATAGCATTGTTTGGGAATTTCTTTTTTGTGTCCTCAATTTCTTTTAAATTCACCTCAAGCGGTCGATCTGTAATAAGTTCAATGTTATTGAAACCTGCGACACGCTGACCGTTGAAGCTAATTGCAGCAAACCGAGAAGAAACATTTAAAATAGGTTCTCCGAGCGTTTTCCAGACAGCTCCTCCCCATCCTGCTTCAAATGCACGCTGCACTTGGTAGCCAGAGTTTGTTGGAGGTGCTGATGCGAGCCAAAAAGGATTTGGAGACTGTATTCCAGCAAGATTTGCACGTAAGTCTGCCATTCTTTTCTCTCCCTTCCCTATGCTAAATTTTCCTTTCTCTCTGTAACACTCTTATGAATCTCATAAGCTACGTTTTTTCCTTGCTCTGCAGCCGTGACCACCATTGCATCTCCATAACCTTTTCCAAATACGATATCACCACACGCATATATGCCTTCTTTTGATGTTCTCATTGTCCTTTCCTCTACTTTTACAACACCGCCTTCATGTTTAAGGCCGAACTGCTCAATTAATGAGGTATGTCGTGTTTGCCCAATTGCTTTAATTACAACATCCACAGGCATATCAAATGTACTTCCTTCTATTTCAACAGGCTTGCTTCGTCCATCTTTTTCACGCTCTGTAAGCTTCATTTTGACACATCTTAATGCTTTTACACGTCCTTGCTCATCTCCAATAATCTCCTTTGGAGCCGTTAAAAATCGAAACTCGACTCCATCTTGTTTAGCAAATTCGTACTCAAAATCATAGGCCGTCATTTCTTTTACTGTTCTTCTATACACAATCTTCACGTTTTCAGCACAGAGTCGAACTGAGCACGTTGCAGCATCAATTGCCGTATTTCCTGCTCCAATAACAGCTACCTTCTTACCTTGAAATGCTCCTGTTAGTTCTTTTGTTTTCGTATCTTTTACAAACTCGATTGCATCATAAACACCCTCAAGCTGCTCTCCTTCTACATGTAAATGAGGAACAGACCCCATACCAGCTGCTAAAATAACAAAATCATAGCTTGATAGAATATCTTCAACGCTTATATCTTCTCCAACTGTTGTCTCTGTTCTTATTTCTACACCGAGTCTTTCTACTTGAGAAACTTCCCAAAATGAAATTTTTTGCGGCAAGCGAAAAGACACAATACCATAAGTATTTAATCCTCCCGCTCTCTCACTTTTTTCGAACATTGTGATGCTATATCCAAAGCGTGCGAGTTCACGTGCTGCTGAGAGACCAGCAGGACCGCTTCCAATTACGGCTACTTTCAAACCATTATTTTCTCCTTTTTGAAAAAGAAGAGCATCGTTGTGAATTGCCCAATCTGTTGCATAGCGCTGCAAGCTTCCGATTGGAATTGGGGCACTATCACTGTTTAATACACAAGCTCCTTCACAAAGTTCTTCTGTTGGACAAACTCTCGCACAGCTTGCTCCAATGGGATTTGCTTCCATAATGACGCGAGCTGAGCCTTTTATATTTCCAGAAGCAATTTTCTTAATAAAACTTGGGATGTTAATACTTGTGGGACATGCTTTAATACAAGGGGCGTCATAGCAGTATAAACATCGGTGTGCTTCATTAAGTGCCTTCTTTGTTCCTAACCCTTTATCAACCTCTTCAAAATTTCCCTTCAGCTGCTCAATGAGATTTTTCTCCATTTACACACCTTCTTTTTCTAGAATAAAAATCGTTTGTTACGGAAGAAGCGATGTCATTTCTTCATATGTTTCAGGACGACGATCTCGGTAGAATTGCCAAGCATCTCTTACCTCTTGGATAAGCCTGCGGTCTACCTCACCAATGATGACTTCATCACGATCTCTGCTTCCTGTTGCAACAAAACGACCGCGCGGATCTACTAAATAAGACTGACCGTAAAATTCCCCCATATTCCAAGGGGCTTCAAATCCGACTCTGTTAATTGCTCCAACGTAATAACCGTTCGCAACAGCATGTGCAGGCTGCTCTAGCTTCCACAAATATTCGGATGTACCAGCAACAGTTGCTGATGGATTGAACACAATTTCTGCTCCTTTGAGACCAAGCACTCGAGCTCCTTCTGGAAAATGACGATCATAGCATATATAAACGCCGATTGTGCCATAGGCTGTCTTAAAAACCGGATACCCTAAATTTCCAGGCTTGAAGTAAAACTTTTCCCAAAATCCATATCCTTCTTCCCCAGCCCCAACGTGGGGGATATGCTGCTTTCGGTATTTTCCTAAATATGTTCCATCAGCATCAATAACAGCTGCTGTGTTATAGTACGTAGCGACTCCTACACGCTCATAAATCGGTAAAACAATAACAACGTGTAATTCTTTTGCAAGTTCTATAAATCTTTTTGTTGTAGGACCTTCTGGAATTTGTTCAGCTGCACTATACCATTTTGGATTTTGCTCAGAACAAAAATAGGGCCCATAAAAGATTTCCTGCATACAGATAATGTTGGCCCCTTTTTCCTTTGCTTCTCTCACAAGCTTTATATGTTTTTCAATAGCCGCTGCTTTGTGAACTTCAACAGGTTCACTTCCTTCCACATTGTGCGATGCTTGAATAAGTCCAATTTTTATTGTGTCCATCATGCTTCCCCCTTTTTGTCTAAGTGTCTAAATTTTCTGAAATTAATATTTATTCTACTAGAATCCTTTCTTTTGTACACTATACAACATGTAAAATAAAAAAAGAGAGCACTACACATTATGTACAATGTGTAGTGCTCTTTTTTTAACAACTTACTTCTTGAATAAGAGCAAGTACAAGTTCACTTGTTTTTACAAGTTCTTCAATTGGCATTTTCTCGTTTGTTGTATGAATATCTTCATATCCAACAGCTAAGTTAACCGTTGGAATACCGTGACCAGCAATCACGTTTGCATCACTTCCACCACCGCTGTGAAGAAGATGAGATGTTCTACCAATGCGATCAACTGCTTTTTTCGCCACTTCAACAACATGATCTCCATCTTTAAATTTGAAGTTTGGGTACATAACCGTCACTTCTACTTCTGCTCTTCCACCCATTTCTTCTGCTGCTTCTTCAAACGCTTTTTTCATTTTTTCGACTTGGGCTTCCATCTTTTCGCTTACAAGTGAACGAGCTTCTGCTAGAATATGGACTTGGTCACAAACAATATTTGTTTGTGTTCCACCTTCAAAGCGACCGATGTTTGCTGTTGTTTCTTCATCAATGCGGCCAAGCGGCATTTTTGAAATAGCTTTAGCAGCAATTGTAATAGCTGAAACACCTTTTTCAGGAGCTACTCCAGCATGAGCTGTTTTACCGTAGATTGTTGCCTGAACCTTCGCTTGAGTTGGAGCCCCAACAATAATATCGCCTACTTTTCCGTCACTGTCTAACGCATATCCAAACTTTGCTGTAATCATGCTTGGATCTAATGCTTTCGCTCCAACAAGTCCTGACTCTTCTCCAACAGTAATAATAAACTCTACTGTTCCATGCTCAATTCCTTCTTCTTTAATAACTTCCAAAGCTTCAAACATTGCAGCAAGACCTGCTTTATCATCCGCTCCTAAAATCGTTGTTCCATCACTTTTAATATAGCCATTTTCAATTTGTGGCTTAATTCCTTTACCAGGAACAACTGTATCCATATGAGATGTGAAATAAATTGTATCAACGCCTTCTTTTGTACCTTTTAAAGTACAAATTAAATTGTTCGCTCCATGTCCTGTTACTTTTTTGGCATTGTCTTCTTTTACTTCCACGCCAAGTGATTCGAATTTCTCTTTTAGTACTTTTGAAATTTCACTTTCATATTTTGTTTCAGAATCTACTTTGACAAGTTGTAAAAATGTGTCTACTAAACGTTGTTCATTAATTTTCATTATGTACTCCTCCTTAGTTTGTAGGTGTTACAGTGGAATATTTCCATGTTTTTTCGCTGGACGCTCTTCTTTTTTGTGACGAAGCATTTCAAGTGCCTTCTTCAATTTTATTCGCGTTTCTCTTGGGTCAATAACGTCATCAATCATCCCAAGACTTGCAGCAACAAAAGGATTTGCAAATTTTTCTCGGTATTCTTCAATTTTGCTTTTTCTTGTTTCTTCAGGATTACTGCTATTAGCGATCTCTTGAGCGAAGATGATGTTTGCAGCTCCTTCAGGCCCCATAACGGCAACTTCAGCATGAGGCCATGCGTACACGAGATCTGCACCTATTGCTTTGCTGTTTAGAGCAACATACGCTCCACCGTACGCTTTACGTAAAATAACGGTTAACTTGGGTACTGTTGCTTCTGAATAAGCATATAAAATTTTTGCTCCATGTCTTATGATACCACCATGCTCTTGTTTTACACCAGGAAAGAACCCTGTTACATCTTCAAGCGTGATAAGCGGAATATTAAAACAGTCACAAAAACGAATGAAGCGAGCAGCTTTATCTGAAGAATTAATATCAAGTCCACCTGCCATAATGCGTGGCTGATTGCATACTAATCCAACTGTTTTCCCTTCTATTCTAGCAAGGCCAACAACAATATTTTTCGCAAAATCCCGGTGAACTTCAAAAAAGGTGTTATGATCTACAATTTCTTGAATCACAAGGCGAATATCATAAGGGCGTGTAGGATTATCTGGTACGATATGAAGTAAATTTGGACGATCATCATTGGAAGATTGAACAGTAACACATGGTGGTTGTTCATGATTATTTTGAGGTAAATAAGACAGTAATTTCCTGACATTTGCTAATGTTTCTTCTTCACTTTGAGCTGAAAAATGAGCGTTTCCGCTTATGGCGTTATGAACATGTGCACCTCCTAAGTCTTCTGCAGCTATTTTTTCTCCTGTTACAGTCTCAATTACTTTTGGTCCTGTTATAAACATTTGACTTCTCTCTTCGACCATAAAAACAAAATCAGTAATTGCAGGAGAATAAACAGCTCCTCCAGCGCAAGGGCCCATAATAACGGATATTTGAGGAATAACGCCTGAGTAAATGACGTTTCGATAAAAAACATGACCATACCCATCAAGAGATGCTACTCCTTCTTGAATGCGAGCTCCTCCCGAATCATTCAATCCGATAAAGGGAACTCCTGTTTTAGCCGCTAAGTCCATTACATGCGTAATCTTTTTTGCATGCATTTCCCCAAGCGCGCCTCCAAAAACGGTAAAATCTTGCGAAAATAAATAAATAGGTCTTCCCATTATTTTCCCATACCCCGTCACAACACCTTCACCAGGGGCTTCTTTTTCATGAAGACCAAAATCATGACAACGATGCTTTATAAAAGGATTAAGTTCTACAAAAGAGTCCTCATCAAGAAGTAAATCAATCCGCTCTCTTGCTGTTAACTTATTCTTTTTATGCTGTTTCTCAATAGCCTCCTTACCACCTCCAAGTTCAACTGCTTCCTTCTTGTCGTGAAGACGATAAAGTTTTTCATACACGCTGATCTCCCCCTTTTTCACAAAGCTCAATAAGTACTTTATGTGTTGAAGATGGATGTAAAAAAGCAATAAGAGCGCCTCCCGCTCCTATTCTCGGTTTGTTATCAATCATTTTGATACCTTTGCTTTCAAGCTCTCGTATTTTCGCTCTTATATTTTGAACCCGAAAAGCAATATGGTGAATACCTTCTCCTCTTTTATTTAGAAACGAAAAAATAGCTCCCCTTTGTGCTAATGGTTCAAGAAGTTCAATTTTAACTGATGACGTCTCTAAAAAAGCTACTTTTACACCTTGACTTTCCACAATTTCCTCCCCAATTAGAGTAAGACCCAGCAGGTTCTCATACACATATAAAGCGCTTTCAATTGAATAGACAGCAATTCCAATATGATCTACTTTTTCAATCATTGCATCCTCCTTATCATTATCGTATTCTTTCTATATCTATTCTATATGTTTCTCTTTTTTCCTTTTATATCACATCGCTTGTCGAATGCTTCAGGACAAGCTACAATGTAGACAAACAAGAGACAGGGAGTTGGCCGAAAGTGTCTAATAAGAAAATCCAAAAAACAATTGTAATGATTATGCTTGGTATTATGATTCTTTCTACCATTATGATTGGTATTAGCACATGGGTATAAAAAAATGGACCTTACTATAAGGTCCATTTTCTATAGAGATAAGGAGTAATAAAAATAGTGATCGTCTTTTTGATAGCCCAATTTTTCATATAGATGCTGAGCACGAGCGTTATCTTTTGCTGTTTGCAAAACAATTGAATCTTTCTTTTCTTTTTTGCCGTACTCCTTTACTTCTTGTAAAAGAGCGGCACCTACTCCGCTTCCTCTCGTTTTTTCTGTAACGTACAAATCATTTAAAATAATGGTTCTCTTTATTCCAATTGAAGTAAAAGAAGGATACAGCTGAGCAAAACCTACAGCTTCACCTTCCTCTAAAGCTAAAAAGATGACAGATTCCTTGTTGTGTAAACGTTCATAAATAAAGCGTTCCGCAGCTTTTATATCACTTTTTTGTTTATAAAAAACACGATATTCATTAAAAAGAAGGGCTACCTTTTTATAATCTGTTACACAGGCTTTTATAATGTGCATAATTCCCCTCCGCCATCTCTTTTTATCTACTAGCTTCTTCTAATGTTAATTCTTGTTTATATAGATAAGCAGCAGGTTCCTTCCCTACATACCGAATATGCCATGGTTCATAAGAATACCCTGTTTCCTCTTCTTTTCCTTTTGGATAACGAATAATATAGCCTTGCTTGTAGGCATTCTCTTTAAGCCACTTTCCTTCTTCTGTTTCCCCAAATTGCTCTGTTAAAAGAAAGTTTGCTGACTGAGAAGAAACATCCATTGCTAAGCCTGTTTGATGTTCACTTGTTCCAGGAACTGCGCTGACTTTTTTTGTTTCCGCTTCTCCATACTCCTGTACATGCTGATTAAATACAGTAATTTGACGGTCATAAGAACGATAACCTGAAACAGCATAAAGCTTAATCCCTTCTTTTTCTCCTTCAGCAAATAACTTCTCAAGTGCTTCTGCAGCTTCTTGTCGTAAATACTTTTTCTCCGCCTCTCCGCTAAAGGAAAATTCAACGTTAGGAACGACAAGATTCTGTGGGACAAATCCTTCTGGGAGACTTCGTTTTTTATTGACAACAAGCAACAAAGAATTAGGATTCGAAATAACTGATACTCCTTGAACTTTTTGATCAATTGTTTCCGAAAGAGTAGGAAAAGCAGGTTCACGTTTTTTCTCCTCTTTCTGCTCGCTTGTTTTGGTGTCCGTAGGCTCTTCCTTTTGAAAGTTAAAAGCAAAAATAAGAACAATAGCTAAAATAAAAAAGAGAAAAAACAGTAAAAATAAACGCCCAAAAATCCCCCTGTCTCTTCTCATACTACGCTGAACCGGCTTCTTCTCCATACGATAGCCCTTTCCCTATTTAGATTTTGTGCTTATAGTTTATATCCTACAAGAGAGAAGAAGCAACTTTTTTTTTGAAATTTTTACAAATTAATTTTTATGCCTTAATGTTTTGACTTCCTCTATTAAAACTTGAAAAGGCACGTCTTCTTTTACAATATAAACGCTCGTTCCTTTAGGGACGTTTTCGTATAACCATTCTACATTTTCATTTGAGAGTCTAATGCATCCGTTTGTTACATATTGACCAATTGAGCTATTTTGATTTGTTCCGTGAATACCGTAAATTCTACCATCTGTTTCACGAGCGTCAAATCCAATCCACCTTGTGCCAAGAGGATTTTCAGGGCTCCCTCCTTCAATATCATTTTTCCGATAATATGGATTTTCAGCTTTCACTATAACGGTAAAAAGACCTTCTGGCGTTAGCTCTTCTGTTTTCCCAGAAGCAGCATCCACAACTTTTATAATATTATCTCCTTTAATAAACGCAGCTTGATTGATAGCTTTATTTACAATAACAAGCGGTTCTAGTTCTTGCTGATAAGCATGTGACGGAAAGAGTACAAAAGAGCAAAGTGCTAAACATAAAAACCGTAGAAGTTTCAAAAAGACTCCTCCTTTTTGCGGTTATTCTTCACTTTTCTCGTTATTCTCATACAAAAAAAGCAAGCCTTTTCGGCTTGCTTCTATATGTCTACTTTTAATGATTCTTTTGCTATTAAATATTGCTCCATCTCTTTCATAAATCTGTAAAGCTGTGCTCGTGCTTCAAATTCTTCACGCGTTTGGGGAAGCGGCATCTTTCGAAATTCTTTTGCAAGACTTTCAAGCTTCAGCAAAAACAGCTTTGCTGTGTTTCCTGGGTGAATGGAAAGACTAAGTTCTTCCATAAATGCTCCAATCATCTGACGCTGTTCGACCATTGGTTCAATTGATGTAACAACAGGTAGAATGCGTTCAATAATTTCGAACTGTTTTTCACGTGTCTTGAAATAGTGATAATAGTAATTTTCGGTGCGGCGAAAATGATTTTCAACATCCCTAAAAGACAAACTTTTTGCTTTTGCTAAAATATTAGCTGTTTCGGTAATCTCCTGTCCCATCCACTGACTTTCATTCTTTTGTAAGTAAGATGCCATCTCTCCTAATATTTTCTTGAAATTATCTTCGATTTGGCGTTGATATGTTTTGAGCTGTCGATCTAAGCTTGGCATGTAAAGGTTAGCTATGAGTGCTACGCCAATTCCTGTTAAAATAATTCCTATCTCGTTTAGGATAATACGCCATGTCACTTCACCGAATGAGTAAATATGCAAGATAATAACAGAACTTGTTACGATTCCTTCACTAACTTTTAAGAGAACTGTTGTTGGAATAAAGAAAAGAAGAAGAAGACCAATTGAGGCTGGGTTATACCCGATTAGCTCAAAGAAGATAAAAGAAAAACCCATTGCAATCATACATGCCACAAGACGTGACCATGCACTTTGAACAGATTGCCTTGTTGAACTTTTCACACAAAGGATCGTCAAAATCCCTGCTGAAACAAAATTATCAAGGGACAAAAGCTGGGCAATAAAAATTGCAAGCCCTGTTCCAACTGCTGTTTTCAGCGTACGATAGCCAATTCGAAATTTCATGTTTTGCATACTCCTATAAGTTTAAAATAACTTCTTTCAATTTGTATCACGGAATCAAAAAACGCGCAATAGGTTCTCTTTCATATTCTAAAATAAAAAGGGAGTTACTTCGTAAAGTAACTCCCCTACTTTTATAAAACTTTTTCTAAAAATTCCTGCGCTCTTTCTGTTTTTGGTGCTGTGAAAAACGCTTCAGGTTCTCCTTCTTCAACAAGAAGACCGTTATCTAAAAAGAAGACTCTGTCAGCTACTTCACGAGCAAAACCCATTTCATGTGTAACAATCGCCATCGTCATGCCTGTTTGGGCAAGAGATTTCATAACTTCGAGCACCTCTTTTACCATCTCAGGATCAAGAGCTGATGTTGGTTCATCAAAAAGAATGGCCTCAGGCTCCATCGCGAGCGCTCTCGCAATTGCAACACGCTGTTTCTGTCCTCCTGAAAGTCTGTTTGGATAAGCATCTGCTTTATTTGCCAAACCTACTTTTTCAAGAAGTTCTTTTCCTAACTTGATTGCCGATTCTTTTTCAACACCTTTAACATTAATAGGTGCATACGTTACATTCTCTAACACTGTTTTGTGTGGGAAAAGATGAAAATGCTGAAATACCATGCCGATATTTTGACGAATTTTCATCGCATTTTTTTCCGTTATCTGTTCCCCATTAATTTCCACAAGTCCATCAGATGGTTTTTCAAGTAAGTTAAGGCAGCGAAGGAACGTTGATTTTCCTGAGCCAGAAGGTCCAATGATTGCCAAAACTTCCCCATTTTTAATTTCTGTTGTAATTCCTTTTAATACATGTGTTTTACCGAACGATTTGTGTAAATTTTCAACCTTAATCACTTTTCTTCAGTCTCCCCTCGAGCTTTCTTCCGAGAAGCGTTAAAATCATAACCATCACATAGTAGATAAGACCAGCTACTAGAAGCGGCTCTAGGTAAGAGTACAAATCTCCTCCAACGATATATGCCCTACGCATAATATCTGTGACACCAATTACGGTTACAATTGCCGATTCTTTTGTTAATGAAATAAATTCGTTCATAAGCGCTGGTAAAATATTTTTCAGTGCTTGGGGCAAAATAATGTGTCGTAATGTTTTTTGAGGTGGAACTCCTAAAGCCATTGCAGCTTCTGTTTGACCTTTGTCAACCGCTTGGATGCCTGCACGGATAATTTCTGAAATATAAGCAGCAGAGTTTAAAGCAAAAGCGGCCACCGCTGCTGGGTATGCTTCAATTTTGATGCCTGTTAATTCAGGAAGACCTGTATAAATAATAATAAGCTGTAATACAAGTGGCGTTCCTCGAAAAACAGATGTATAAATATTTGCAAGCCAAACAAGAACTTTAAATCTACTAATCTTACATAGTGCTAGAATAATTCCAAATACAAAGCCGATTAAAGCGGCTAAAACAACAATCTGTAGCGTAACCTGTATCCCTTGTAAAATGTAAGAGATGGAAGGTCCGAGCTGTTGGAAATCTAGATTCATTGTATCCCTTCCTCTCTACTCTTTTCTTCGTCTTTCATTATTTGTTAAACCATTTTTGAATTAGTTTATCAACTTCACCGTTCTCTTGTTTTTCTTTTAGAACGCGGTTAAATTCTTTTGTTAATTCACTGTCTTTCGGGAAAGCCATTGCCATTCCTGCATCGTCTCCGCCTTCCATCACAGTACCGTTTAGTTCTTTATCTTTTTCTAAATACCCTTTTGCCACATTATCTTCAATAATGGCTGCGTCAAAACGTCCCGCTTTCATCTCTGATACAAGCTGTGGAATACGATCGCGTGATTCAATTGTTAGATTAACATTTTTCTTCGCTTCTTTTGCTGCATCTTCTTGAATAGAAGAAGTTTGAACTCCAACTGTTTTCCCTTTTAAATCTTCAATTGATTTAATGCTTTTATCTGTTGTTACAATCATGTTTTTGTTTGTGTAATAAATTTCTGAGAAATCAACGTTCTTTTTACGCTTCTCAGTTGGTGTCATACCTGATAATACAAAATCAACTTGATCTGATTTTAAAGCTGTAATAAGTCCGTTAAATTCCATATCTTTTACTTCTACTTTATATCCAAGCTCTTTTGCTACCATTTTAGCAAGATCAATGTCAAAACCGACAACTTCTTCACTTTTACCTGTATCTACATATTCAAATGGAGGGTAGTCTGCTGACGTTCCCATAACTAATACTTTTTTATCTTCGCTATTTTCCTTGCTTCCGCACGCTGAAAGAAGGCCAACGATTAATACGAATACAAATAATAAAGACCATTTCTTCATCACGATAAATCCCCCTAAAATATAAATAATTAATCATATGATTTGATAACTTTTATTATTCTACTATATATTTTGTATTATAACGGAAGTTTATAATTATGCAATATATTTTTTAAATATAAATTTGTTTTTTCATAGTTTCCCTCATATAACAACCAATTAACACCCTTGTATATTAGATATTTAAGAAGCACACTTATAAAAGTAGTAATTTTATGCAAAAAAAAAGAAGAACGATAATCATCGTTCTTCTACAAAACTATTTATACTTCTTCACAGTGTTTTTCAAATGCTTCTTGCAGCTTCATCACAACTTGCATTGGTTCATGACCTTCAATTTCGTGTCTTTCAACCATTGAAACAAGTTTTCCGTCTTTTAAAAGAGCAAATGATGGAGATGATGGCGGATAGTCTGTAAAATACTCACGAGCACGTGCTGTTGCTTCCTTATCTTGACCAGCAAAAACCGTAACAAGACGTGTTGGCCGTTTGTCATAGTGAACAGAGTGAGCTGCTGCTGGACGAGCAATGCCGCCTGCACACCCACAAACAGAATTCACAAGAACAAGAGTTGTTCCTGATTGAGCAAATGTATCTTCGACGTCTTCTGGCGTTGTAAGCTCAGCATATCCTGCGGCTACTGCCTCTTGACGTGCTTGTCTGACAACATCATTCATAAATAAATTGAAATTCAAATCCATTGTGTGCTGTTCCTCCTTATTGACCGTTTTTCTCTAACACTTTAAACGAGTCTTTTCTCTTTATCTTAGCAACTTTTATAAAAGAACACAATGAGAATGGATTAGTCACAGCGTTCATTTTTAGCGGCCCTTTTTTCATAAAGGTGAATAAGCTCATATGCTCCCTCTAGTGCGGTTAAGCTTCCATGCTCTGTTCTTGTTTTAATATCATAAAAATATTTTTTCACTTCTTCATTTTCATAAAAAGAATTCCATAAATACTCTCTCACAAGACTTTCTAACCAAGCATTTGACTGCTTCATTCTATTTTCATAAAAAAGGTGTCTTTCTTTCATGTATGTTTTAAACTCACAAATGATATCCCATATTTCTTCTATTCCTTCATTATCTAATGAAGAGCACGAAACAGCTTTAGGCTCCCATCCGTCTTGATTGCTATGCAATAAATGAAGAGAAAGCTCATACTCTTTTTGAGTGAGGAGCGCTTGTTGTTTATTGTTCCCATCCGCTTTATGAACACATAGAAGATCTGCAAGCTCTAAAATTCCTCGTTTCATCTGTTGAAGCTCGTCTCCGCCTCCTGTTAAAACAAGCAGAATAAAAAAGTCAACAAGCTCTCGAACCTCTGTCTCGCCTTGCCCAACTCCTACTGTTTCAACAAAAATAACGTCATATCCTGCTGCTTCACATAAAAGGATGCTTTCTCTCGTTTTATAGTGAACGCCACCAAGCTTTCCACCAGATGGAGAAGGTCTAATAAACGCTCTCTTGTTTCTTGCTAATTCACTCATTCTTGTTTTATCTCCTAAAATACTTCCTCCTGAAACAGTGCTGCTCGGGTCAACTGCCAATACCGCAACATGATATCCATTGTTACAAAGATATGTTCCAAGCGTTTCAATAAACGTACTTTTTCCTGCCCCAGGAACGCCGCTTACCCCAATTCTAATTGAGTTTCCAGAAAGGTGGTGAATAGCTTTTAGAATAGCTTCGGCCTTTTTTCTATGTTTTGCTGCATTACTTTCTATAAGCGTAATGGTTTGAGCTAAGAGAGCGCGATTGCCATTTTTAATTCCTTCTATATATTCACTAACCGTTTTCTTCCTCACCTACTCCCCCTCAATTCTTTTTATAATCTCTTTTAATACGTTCTCAGCAGCTTCTGGAATAACGGTTCCAGGCCCAAAAATAGCCGCTGCTCCTTCTTTATATAAAAAAGCGTAATCTTCCTTTGGAATCACTCCACCTACAATAACAACAATATCTTCCCGTCCTTGTGCTTTTAACTCGCTCATTAATTTTGGAAGTAATGTTGTATGTCCTGCTGCAAGCGAGCTCATTCCGATAACATGAACGTCATTTTCAATTGCTTGACAAGCTGTCTCTTCAGGAGTTTGAAAAAGAGGACCAATGTCAACATCAAATCCTAAATCTGCAAAAGCACTGCCAATGACTTTTGCTCCTCTGTCATGCCCGTCTTGCCCCATTTTCGCGATTAAAATGCGCGGTCTTCTTCCTTCTTCTTCATAAAATAGAGAAGTTTGCTTACGAACATTTGCAATCTTCTCTTTCTCTGAAAATGAGTGGCTATAAACACCGCTGACTGACTTTGTTACAGCTTGAAAACGGCCACTCATTTTTTCAATAGCGTACGAAATTTCACCGAGCGTTGCCCGAGCTCTAGCAGCCTCAACAGCAAGCTCTAGTAAATTTCCCTTTCCTGTTTCAGCTGCATTTGTTAAAAGAGAGAGCGTTTCGTTTACTCGTTCTTCATTCCGTTCTCTTCTTAATGTTTGTAGCCTAGCCATCTGCTTTTCTCTTACTTTTGTGTTGTCAATTTTTAAAATTTCAAGTGGATCTTCGTTTTCATTTTTATACTTATTAACACCGACAATTACTTCTTCGCCTGAATCAATTTGAGCTTGACGTCTTGCAGCTCCTTCTTCAATTTTCAGCTTAGGCCATCCTGCTTCAATAGCTTTTAACATTCCGCCAAGTTCATTCATTTCTTTTAGATGCTCTCTCGCGCGCATAATAAGCTCATTTGTTAATTTTTCAACATAGTAAGAACCGCCCCATGGATCAATCACATTTGTAATTCCTGTCTCTTCTCGGAGATAAAGCTGAGTTGTTCGAGCAATCTCGGCTGAAAAATCCGTTGGAAGCGCGATTGCTTCATCAAGCGCATTTGTGTGAAGAGATTGTGTGCCACCCAAAACCGCAGAAAGAGCTTCAAGACACGTTCTTGCTACATTGTTAAACGGATCTTGTGCTGTTAAACTCCAGCCAGATGTTTGTGAATGTGTCCGAAGCATAAGTGATTTTGGATTTTTCGGCGAAAACGGCCCAATCAGCTCCGTCCATAGAAAACGCGCGGCTCTCATCTTAGCTATCTCCATAAAATAATTCATGCCAATTCCCCAGAAAAAAGACAATCTTGGAGCGAAAGAGTCAATATCAATACCAGCTTCTATTCCTGTTTTAACGTACTCTAAACCATTTGCTAGCGTGTAAGCGAGCTCCACGTCTGCTGGTGCTCCTGCTTCTTGCATATGATATCCTGAGATGCTAATGCTATTAAACTTTGGCATATGTTTAGATGTGTAGGAGAAAATATCTGCAATAATTTTCATTGACATCGTTGGAGGATAAATATAGGTATTGCGAACCATATACTCTTTTAAAATATCGTTTTGAATTGTGCCTGAAAGCTTCGCACGCTCAACTCCTGCTTCCTCAGCAGCCACAATATAAAAAGCCATAACAGGAAGCACTGCACCGTTCATTGTCATCGACACAGACATCTTATCAAGAGGAATACCGTCAAATAAGATTTTCATATCCAAAATGGAATCAACCGCAACCCCTGCTTTGCCAACATCACTTTCAACACGTGGATGATCAGAATCATATCCTCGATGTGTTGCAAGATCAAAAGCAATGCTAAGCCCCTTTTGTCCCCCTGCAAGGTTTCGCTTGTAGAAGGCGTTGCTTTCCTCAGCTGTGGAATAACCTGCATACTGTCTTATTGTCCAAGGCTTTGTTGTATACATTGTAGGATATGGACCTCTCACATATGGAGAAACTCCTGGCGCTGTATGAAGATGTTCAAAGTTCTCTTCGGTATACATGTTGTAAATATCAATGTTTTCTACTGTTTTTCTTGTTTTAAGAGGTGCGGGTAAAATCTTCTCTTCATGTATTAAGAACGGTTTTTTGAAGGAAGGTCTTTTGTACATGCTTCGTCTCCTTTCAACGTTTCTATAAACAAAGCAAGCTTTGATAAAATATCCTCTTCTTTACATAAAAAGATACTGGATTTTCGAGGCGATTCATCCAACGCAAAAACAATTCGTTTATCAAACCGAAATAGAGAAGGAAGATCGAACTGTTGATACAGTTCATTTTTGCCGCATAAAATATAGAAAGGTGAAAAATCTTCTTTTAAAAAGCTTTTTAAATCTTCTACTGTCGATAACATGGCACTTTCCTGCACCATAAATCCAACAGATGTAAATATTCTAGAAAAAAATGCGATTTCTTCCTGTTCTTTATGAAGAAGTAATAATGTAATGTTTCGTTTAGAAGGTGGTAAGGTAGCTAATATGCTGCTTCTTAGTTTTTCATAAGGAAATGCTCTTCTGTTTTCGTTTGAAATAAAGAGAGGTGGATTTTCCGTTCCATTTATATAATCTGTTGTTCCAACAATTGAAATATTTCCCTTTTGAATTTCCCTTTGTTCTTTTTCATGTATAATCGCTATTTCTCGCTGCCATATTCCTTTTTTTAACGTATTAGCCATTCCTCCATCTTTTTCGATCGTTTGAAAATGAATCCAAGCTTTTTCGGCAAACTCTGTTGTTAAACTTTCAAGATAATAGGACCCCCCACCTCCGTCTAATACATAGGAAATTCCTGTTTCATAATAAAGAATGTGATGAAGGTTAAGAGCCATCCGAACCCCAAGAGATGAATTTTGCTCATAAGGCTCAATATATAAACTATCAACTCCTCCTAATAGAGCTGAAAGAGATTCTGTTGTTGTACGAAGTAAGTTTGCATAAGTCATGTAGGCTGTTTTATTACGAGAAGATGTTTTAGCATGAATATGTGGAAAGATAGAAGTTGGATTAGGAATGTGAAAACATTCTAGAAGATGAATCCAAAGCGCTCGAAATGCCCTGATTTTTGCTATTTCTTGAAAAAATTCGTTACTTATAGAAAAAGTGAATGCTATTTTTTGTGCGGTTTTTTCAGGCGATATTCCGCGTTTTGCAAAAGCATCTATATAATCACTTGCAACAGCAATAGCACTTGCAAGCTGCTGAGTAGCGGTCGCTCCATCTTGTTCATATGTAGAGGCATCTACAATAAGCAGTTTCCTGCTTTCTTCTTTATCAATATAAAAAAGAGGCAAAAGCTCGTCATAAGCTTTCTCTAATAAAAAAGAAGATGAAGCATAATATTCACCAAGCGGGTCGCTCCCAATGACGCCTTTCATTTGTAGGGAAGCGTATTTTTGAAGAAAAGGAACTAAATTTAAAGAAGGTTGCTTAATAAAAAAATAAGAATCTTTTTTTATTATATTTTCTAGATATGGCGATGCGTCAATGTTTTCATGTAAGTAAAGAAAACGAGCTTCCTCTTCGTCACGTTGATAAGACGAAAAGTCTTCTGGTATGAGTGCAATCCTCCATGGCTGTTCACTATACGGACTAGAACGATGTGTTCTTGTAAAAAGGGATGGAGCCGCTCCCTTCCAGTAAAGGGGTTCAATTTTGATTGAATCAAGGGTCTGTGAACAAATAGACTCCCATTCCCTGTCTTTCAATGTTTTTTTAGCTAGTGAAAGCCAATCACTCTCTAAAACGCTTTCATTCTGCTTCATCACATTTTCCTCCTTCTTTATTCTCTATGATAAAGAAAGATAGCTTATATAAGCTATCTTTCTTGTTTTGAGAACTTTTAGTAAAGAGCTGTCTCGGATGAAATGTTTTCAATAATTTCTTTAATCCGCGCTAGAAATCTTCCGCAAACAAGACCGTCTAAGACACGATGATCTAACGATAAGCAAATGTTTACCATATCGCGAATTGCAATCATATTATTGATTACAACTGGACGCTTAACAATTGTTTCAACTTGTAAAATAGCTGCTTGTGGGTAATTAATAATTCCCATAGACTGAACAGAACCAAATGAACCTGTATTGTTCACTGTAAATGTCCCACCTGCCATATCGTCTGAAGTGAGCTTTCCGCTACGCGTCTTAGCTGCTAACTCACTAATTTCCCGTGCAATGCCTTTAATTGTTTTTTCATCAGCATGTTTAATGACTGGGACATATAAGGCATCATCTGTTGCTACAGCAATTGAAATGTTAACATCTCTTTTTTGGACAATCTTATCTCCTGCCCACATTGAATTCACTTCTGGGAATTCTTTAAGAGCTTGCGCAACGGCTTTTACGAAGAAAGCAAAGAACGTTAAATTGATACCTTCTTTTTCACGGAAGGAAGCTTTTACGCTCTCACGATAATTAACAAGGTTTGTTGCATCAACTTCAACCATTGTCCAAGCATGAGGTGCTTCGTGTTTGCTGCGAACCATATTAGAAGCGATAGCTTTACGAACAGAAGTAAGCGGAATTTCCTTGTCTCCATTGCTAACAGAAACAGGTGTGCTTTCTGTTATTTTAGGTGAATCAGGTGTTTTCTCGACGTTTGATTCTTGTTTTGGCTTTGTATCAGGTACGGAAGTCTCCGATTTGACACCGCCGCTATTAATGATTTTTGTTATATCTTTACGTGTAATACGGCCACCAGCGCCTGTCCCTACAACCTTTGTTAAATCAATATTATGTTCTTGTGAAAGGCGAAGAACTGCTGGTGAGTAGCGCGTTTTTGCACTATCGTCTTTTGGTTTTTCGCTTTCTTTTTCCCTTGGTTTCTCAGTTGTCTCTTCTTTATTCTCAGCTGAGGATCCTTCTACTTCGATATAACAAATAGTTTCGCCAACAGGAATTGTTTCCCCTTCTTTTGCAACAATTTCTGTAATTTTCCCTTCAAAGCTTGAGGGAACTTCTGCTGTTACTTTATCTGTTGTTACTTCTGCAATAGGATCGTATTTTTGAACTGTGTCACCGACAGAAATAAGCCACGATGAAATAGTTCCTTCTGTGACGCTTTCACCGAGCTGTGGCATCGTCATTTTTTCGATCGCCATTCTTTTCCCTCCTTTTAAAACTCTGCAAGCTCACGCATTGCTTTTTCAATTTTATCTGGATTCATCATAAAGAATTTTTCCATCGTTGGAGCATACGGCATTGCCGGAACATCTGGTCCTGCTAAACGTTTAATTGGTGCATCAAGATCAAACAAACAATTTTCTGCAATGATAGCCGATACTTCTCCAATAATGCTTCCTTCTAGATTATCCTCTGTTACAAGCAACACTTTTCCTGTTTTAGAAGCGGCTTCAATAATTGCTTCTTTATCTAATGGATAAACCGTTCTTAAATCCAAAACATGAACAGAAATACCGTCTGCTGCCAGCTTTTCTGCTGCTTGAAGGGCGAAATGAACACAAAGGCCATATGTAATGACTGTGATATCTTCTCCTTCACGCTTAACGTCTGCTTTATCAAGTGGCACAACGTACTCTTCTTCTGGAACTTCTCCTTTAATTAAGCGATATGCACGCTTATGCTCTAAAAACAGAACAGGATCGTCATCTCTAATAGCAGCTTTTAGCATCCCTTTCACATCATACGGTGTTGAAGGCATGACAATCTTAAGACCAGGCTGATTAGCGAAAACTGCTTCAACAGATTGAGAGTGGTAAAGGGCACCGTGAACACCGCCCCCATAAGGAGCACGAATTGTAATCGGACAATTCCAATCATTGTTGGAGCGATAACGAATTTTCGCTGCTTCTGAGATAATTTGGTTTACAGCAGGCATAATAAAATCTGCAAACTGCATTTCAGCAATTGGACGCATTCCATACATTGCAGCCCCTATTCCGACACCCGCAATAGCAGATTCGGCAAGTGGTGTATCCAGTACGCGAGCTTCTCCAAATTTTTCATAAAGACCTTGTGAAGCTTTAAATACGCCTCCTTTTACACCTACATCTTCTCCTAATAAAAATACTTTTTCATCTCTTTCCATCTCTTCTCTCATTGCGGCTGTAATAGCTTCAATATAAGAAATTACCGGCATTTTTCTTCCTCCTCTACTCACCGTATACGTATTTCAAAGCATGCTCTCCGTCAGCATATGCTGCTTTTTCAGCATAGTCTGTTGCATCATTTATAATATCCATGATTTCTTTTAGCAGATTTTCTTCTTTTTCGTCTGTTAGCAATCCTTCTTCGCGTAAATATGCTGCGAATTTAACAACTGGGTCATCTTGTTTTGCTGATTCAAGCTCTTCTTTTGCACGATAGCTTTTATCATCATCATCACTTGAGTGAGCTGTTAGACGATGTGAAACAGCTTCAATTAGTGTTGGTCCTTCCCCACTTCGTGCCCGATCAGCCGCTCTTTTCGTTGCTTCATAAACATCAAAAATATCTGTCCCGTCTACTGTATAACCAGGCATTCCGTATCCAGCCGCACGATCAGATACTTTTTCACATCCTAATTGCTTATCTGTTGGAACAGAAATCGCGTATTTATTATTTTCACACATTAAAATAACAGGTAACTTATGAACGCCTGCAAAGTTCGCTCCTTCATGAAAGTCTCCTTGATTTGAAGAACCTTCTCCAAATGTTACAAACGATACGAAGTTTTTCCCCTGCATCTTCGCTCCAAGCGCAATTCCTACTGCATGCGGAACCTGAGTTGTTACAGGAGAAGAACCTGTAACAATACGGTGCTTTTTACTGCCAAAGTGACCAGGCATCTGGCGTCCCCCTGAGTTTGGATCTTCCCCTTTCGCAAAGCTTGCAAGCATTAAATCACGAGTTGTCATTCCAAATGCAAGCACAACACCTAAATCACGATAATACGGCAAGATGTAATCTTCTTCCCGATTGAGCGCATACGCCGCTCCGATTTGCGTTGCTTCCTGTCCTTGACATGAAATAACAAACGGAATTTTTCCCGCTCTATTTAATAGCCACATGCGCTCATCGATTTTTCTTGATAAGAGCATTGTTCTGTACATTTCTAAAACATTTTCATCTGTTAAGCCAAGTGATTTATGGCGATTCTCTGCCATATAACCGCCTCCTTTAAATTAAAAGTGTATTGCTTTACCATCAACGCTAAGCGCTGCTTCACCAAGTACTTCTGATAAACTTGGATGCGGGTGCACCGCATGAGCCATTTCCCATGGTGTTGCATCAAGAACTTTAGCTAAACCTGCTTCTGAAATAAGCTCTGTCACATTTGGACCAATAAGATGGACACCTAATAAGTCATCTGTTTCCTTGTCAGCAATGATCTTTGCAAACCCTGATTCTTCTCCTGAGATCAGCGCTTTACCGACTGCTTGAAATGGAAACTTGCCAACTTTAACCTGAAACCCATTATCAATGGCTTCTTCTTCTGTTAAACCAACGCTTGCAGCCTGTGGTGAACTGTATATACATCTCGGGATATCTGTCGAACGCATCAGTATAGGCGTTCGTCCAGCGATATGTTCAACTGCTTTTATTCCTTCATGTGAGGCAACATGTGCAAGCTGAAGACCACCGATAACATCACCAATCGCGTAAATATGTGATTCTTTCGTTTGATAGTATTCATTTGTCATAATAAAACCTCGATCAAGTTCAATGCTTGTATTTTCGATTCCTATTCCTTCTGTATTTGCTTTTCTTCCAACAGATAAAAGAAGTTTTTCACCTTTAAACGTTTGCTTCCCATTACTTGTTTGAGCTTCAATTACAACTTCAGCTTCTTTTTGAAGCGTTTCTGGTAGCACTTCTGCTCCTGTTACAATTTCAACCCCTCTGCTTACTAAAGCACGGTGCATCTCTTTTGATACATCCTCATCTTCTGTTGGGAGAATACGTTCGCTATATTCTACAATTGTGACCGAAACTCCGAAGTCACATAACATTGAGGCCCATTCAACTCCAATTACGCCTCCTCCAACAATAATGATGGATGTTGGCAGGTTCTCCATTTTCAGCGCCTCATCTGACGTAATCACTTTTTCTCCGTCCACCTCAAGGTTTGGTAGTGTATTAGGTCTTGAACCCGTTGCTAAGATGACGTTTTTAGGAATGAGTACTTCGTTTTCATCTCCGTTTGTAAATTCTACTGAAATAGAACCTGCCATTGGTGAGAAGATGGACGGTCCAAGCATGCGTCCTGTTCCTTCATATACGTCGATTTTTCCTTTATTCATCAAATATTGAACACCGCTATAAAGCTTTTCTACAATTTGTTCTTTTCGCTGTTGAACTTTTGAAAAGTCAAGCTCCACTTGTGTTGAAAGGATTCCATAATCTTCGCTATGTTTAGCTGTTTGAAAGACTTCTGCACTTTTTAAAAGCGCTTTGCTTGGAATACACCCTGCATGAAGGCATGTTCCTCCAAGTTTATTTTTTTCTACAATTGCCGTTGATAAGCCAAGCTGTGACGCGCGAATGGCTGCTACATATCCACCTGTTCCGCCTCCGACAATGACCACATCGTACTCTTTTGACAACGTAGTTCACCTTCTTTTTGAAAAATTTGTATTCACTTCTATTTCTTTTGGATATTTTTTTGCCCGTTCTTCTCCTCGAAGCACCCGAAGCGCTCCTTCTGTTAAGGCTTGAAGTTCATTTTCACCAGGATAAACACTAACATCTGCTATCCAGCTTGTTCGTTCTGTAATATTAGCTACAAGCTCTTTTCCATATGCAAGTCCGCCTGTTAATAAAATGGCATCTACTTTTCCTTTAAGTACAGTACTTGCAGATCCGATTTCTTTTGCTACTCCATAGCCCATAGCTTCAAAAATTAAGCGAGCTTTTTCATTTCCCTGTCGAATCATCTCTATCACTTTTACTGCATCATTTGTTCCAAGATGGCCATAAAGTCCACCTTGCCCAACAAGCATTTTCATCACTTCTTCACGGTAGTACTCTCCTGAAAAACAAATGCGAACTAAATCTCCAGCAGGAACCGTTCCTGCACGCTCTGGACTAAATGGACCATCCCCGTGGAGACCATTATTTACGTCAACGACTTTTCCGTGGTTATGTGCCCCAACGGTAATTCCTCCACCCATATGAGCAATGATTAAGTTAAGCTCCTCATACTTTTTATGAACCGTTTTAGCATACCTTCTTGCTACTGCTTTTTGGTTCAAAGCATGAAAAATACTCGTTCGTTCAATGCCAGGAAGTCCTGAAACACGAGCTAGATCACTTAGTTCATCAACAACAACAGGATCTACAATATAAGCCTTAATATTTAGTGACTGAGCAATGTAGTGAGCAATAATGCCTCCTAAGTTTGAAGCATGCTGTCCTGCATATCCTACTTTCAAATCTTCTAGCATTGCTTCATTAACGGTATACGTACCGCCTTCAATAGGACGCAGTAAGCCACCACGTGCACAAACCGCATCGATTTTTGATAAGTTAATTCCTTCTCTATGAAGAAGCTCAACAATTTTTTGCTTTCTGAAATCATACTGATCATTGATTGTCTCAAAAGGAGCTAATTCTTCATGATTATGTCGAATTGTTTCTTCAAAAAGCGGTACTTCATCGTGAAACACCCCAATTTTTGTTGATGTGGAACCAGGGTTGATAACGAGTATACGATACATAGATTGTGCCAAAGCAGATCCCCCTTAGTGTGAAGTGACGCTCAAATAAGCTATGTAATATTCTCCTCTCCCAATGAGAAAGAGGGGATAAGGGCGTCACCATCCCTCCCCTAATTTGTTACATTCTGGAGCGACGTGTTAATATATGATGTTCATTTTGTAGAAATTGGCTTCGTGAATTTCTCATCCGAGCAATTCGTTCCTCTGCTAAGCGATCTGCTGCTTTGTATGAAGGGATGTTATCTCGCTCTGAGATTGATAATATTCTTTCAATGTTGTCATAGACGCCTTCTACTTTTTTTAAAGCACGCTCTCTGTTATAGCCTTCTAGTTCATCTGCAACATTGATAACTCCTCCTGCATTAATAACATAGTCAGGAGCATAAATGATCCCCATTGTATGAAGCGCATCTCCATGTCGAGACTCTTTGAGCTGATTGTTAGCAGCGCCTGCAATAACTTTTGCTTTCAGTTTTGGAATTGTTTGATCATTAAGCGTCGCACCTAACGCACAAGGAGCATAAATATCGCATTCTACACTATAAATGTCATCTATCTCAACAGCTTTTGCCCGAAACTCTTCCACAGCACGTTTTACAGCCTCTTTATTTAAATCTGTTACGATAAGCTTTGCACCTTCATGATGCAGGTGTTTGCATAGATGATAAGCTACATTGCCTACCCCTTGGACAGCAACCGTTTTTCCTGCCAAACTATCGCTTCCAAATGCTGCTTTCACCGCTGCCTTCATTCCTTTGTAAACTCCATATGCCGTAACAGGAGAAGGGTTACCAGAGGAGCCGAACGCAGGAGAAACGCCTGTAACATAGTTTGTTTCTTGATAGATAATATCCATATCTTCCACTGTTGTCCCAACATCTTCTGCTGTAATATAGCGACCGTTAAGTCCTTGAATGTAGCGACCAAATGCTCGAAACATTTCCTCATTTTTATCCTTTTTTGGGTCCCCAATAATAACAGTCTTGCCTCCGCCTAAATTCAAGCCTGCTGCTGCATTTTTATATGTCATTCCTCTTGCTAATCGGAGTGCATCTTCTATCGCATCTTCTTCAGAAGCGTACGTCCACATTCTTGTCCCCCCTAATGCTGGACCAAGGGTTGTATCGTGAATTGCAATAACAGCTTTTAAGCCAGACTGCTTATCTTGACAGATAACAAGCTGTTCATAATCATACTTCTCCATATAGCTGAAGATTCCCATCATGTTTCCTCCCTGCTTTCATGTTGTGAAATACAAATGGCTAAGGCTAGGGAATGAAGTTTGCTCTCGGCTGAATCTGCTCTAGATGTTAAAACAATAGGAGCTTTTGCTCCAGCGATAATCGCGCCCACTCTTGCTTTAGCGAAATAGATAAGCGATTTGTATAAAATATTCCCTGATTCAATGTTTGGAGCCAGTAAAATATCGGCACGACCAGCTACCTTTCCACCAATTCCTTTATGCTCTGCAGCATAAGGTGAAATAGCATTATCAAGTGCAAAGGGACCTTCAACAAAACAATTTGTTTCCTGGTGAAACATTTCTACAAGCTCTTTTGCGTGAAGGGTTGCGGGCATGTTTTGGTTCACAACTTCAACACTTGCTAAAACAGCTACCTTTGGATAATCCAAACCGATCGCATGGGCTACAGAAACTGCGTTTTTTATGATTTGACTTTTTTCCGAAACAGTTGGGGCAATATTCATTGCCGCATCTGTAATAATGATTGGTCGTTCATATATCGGCACTTCAAACAAAGCAACATGAGACAATACTCGACTTGTTCGCAAGCCAAACTGTTTGTCTAAAGCTGCTTTCAAAATGGTTTTAGTAGGGATATTTCCCTTCATCAAAACGTCTGCTGTCTTGTTGTGAACAGCTTTAACAGCTTTATAAGCTGCTTCTTCAGCAGATGTTGCTGAAATAATATTAATCGCTTTGTTGTTCAAAAGATCAGAATCTACACGCTCTATCAAAGAAAGAAGTTTTTTTTCATCGCCATAGAGTTGAAAATGAGCTACTTCATTTTTGTTTGCTTCACGAATAGCTTTGATAACTTCCATATCTTCCGCAGCAGCTACTGCTACTGTTACTCTATTTTCTTTTGCTTGGGCAATCAGCCTTGTGAGAGTACTCATAAAATAACCTTTACCTTTCGTTTAAAGTTTTAACAAAGTGAAGATTTCTCAACCAGAAAGTTGCAAACTTACTTTGTTTTTTACGAGATACGAGCAAATTTGCTCTCCTCTCTATACTTATGCAAAAAGCATGCCAGCACTATATGTATGAAATATCACTCGTTGAAAAAGAAAAAACATGCAACAAATTGCAGGGTGAGCAATTTACTGCATGCAAATTATAACATGAATTTTATTTTTGTGTAGAATTTAGAGCTGATATTTTTCTAGTTTATAGTAAAAAGAGCGAATGGAGATGCCAAGTTGCTTTGCTGTTTTTGTTCTGCTTCCTTTATTTTTTGCTAAAGCTTGGGCTAAAATTTTCTTTTCATGCTCTTCTAAAAGAAGAGCTAACGACTTATCTGTTGCTACTTTCTTTTCATCGTTCGAAGCTACCTTTTTCTTTCTTTCAAGAGTCGGAATATGTTCAACATCTATCAATTGTTCATTCATTTCCATGTAAATAATTGCTCTTCCTAACACATTTTCAAGCTCACGAACATTGCCTGGCCAATCATACGATTGCAAATAAGCTAGCGTTCTATCTGTAATTCCTTCTACATTGCGTCCATAATCAGCATTAATTTTTCGAATTAAGTGATTACAAAGTTCTTTAATATCTTTTTTACGATCGCGTAAAGGAGGAATTTGAATCGGAATTTGGCTTAAACGATAATATAAATCTTCTCGTATTTTACCTTCTGTAATACCTCGTTCAAGATTGACATTTGTAGCTGCAATAACCCTTACGTCAATTGGTTTTGGTACAGTACTGCCAACACGGATGATTTCACTATCTTGTAGAACACGTAAAAGCTTTGCTTGCGTATTTGCCGAAAGTTCTCCAATTTCGTCTAGAAAGATACTTCCATTATGAGCTTCTTCAAAAAGCCCTCTCTTTCCCCCTCTCTTTGCTCCTGAAAACGCTCCTTCTTCATATCCAAAAAGTTCACTTTCAAGTAAAGATTCAGGGATAGCCGCACAGTTCACTCTAACAAATTTGTTATATTTTCGGTCACTTTCATTATGAATAGCATGCGCAAAAAGTTCTTTTCCTGTTCCAGATTCTCCTCTTAAGAGCACTGTAGCAGGTGTCTTTGCCGCTAACTTTGCCTGCTGAATCGAGAGCATGAATGCTTCTGATGAACCGATGATATCTTCAAATGCATATTTCGCTTCAAGCGTACGAATGATTTGGCGCGCTCTTTTCAAAGCATTTGTTAACTCTGTAATTTCAGATACATCATGGATAACACCAATGCTTCCTTTTAAAATTCCATCTACAATAATTGGCGCCACGTTCACGAAAACATCACGCTTATGGGGACCAACTTTCATGCGAACGCGGCGGACAGGACGACGTGTTTTAAGCACTTTCATATGCATGCTTTCACCTTCTGAAATATCTGCCGTTGCTGGAAGACCGATTACATCTTCTTCTTTTAATCCGGTCATCTTTGTATATGCTTTATTAATTAAAATACCGTGTCCTTTTTCATCCACAACAGAGATTGCTTCTTCAGAAGATTGGATAATTGCTTGAAGCATTGTTTGAAGCTCTTTTACATTTGTAAGCTCTTCTGCTAAATGAGCAACATCTGTCACATCTTTAAAAATTGAAAAAGCTCCGTAAAGATGTCCTTTCTCATCCACAAGAGGAACGCGTGATGTAATGATATTTCTCCCATTATCAAGAGTGAATTTTTGATCTTTATCAACTCGCCTTGTATGAAGAGTTTCAATAAGCTCACTTGATGGCATTGTTTCATGAATATGCTTACCAACAACGTCTTTTGCTTTTAAATTGGTCATATGCTCTGCACTTTCATTCAAAAGAGTTACAATCCCTTTTTCATCAATCGCGATCATTCCGTCATGTGTTGCATTAAAAATGAGCTCTTGTTTATATGATTCCTGCTGCAGAGTTTCAATAAGTTCTTCCTTATCCTCAAGCAGAGAGGCAATAATGAAAGCAACCGTACCTGGAATAAGAACCGTATGGTCGTGTTTTTTTGCTCGTATTTTTTGAAATACGCTCTCATCTCCTGTTGTATCAATAACAATATCAACAGCCTCTGTTAAAAAGGAACTCCATTCCCTTCCTGTTGAGATTCGTTCCTTTTGTGCGAGTAACACCCCCTCTGCCCATTCATTATAGTCAATCATTCCGATTACTTTAAATGAATCGGATTGGAGAAGCAATTTAAGAAGAGAAGTCCCTCCTTTTCCACCTCCAACAATTAATACATTTTGCATTAACATCACCTTATCGTTTATAAAAGTCGTTTTACTTTTTTCTAAAAAAGGATAAGCAAATCAAAAACTCGAATATATTTATATCGACGCCTTTAAGGAAAGGAGCATACTTTATATGATTCGTATTATTGCTTTGCTTGTTATGGTTATCCCAGGAGTTATTGCTGCCTTTGGGATTAAATTGATGCGAGATATGCTTTTTGGTCAAACTGTCGAACCTTTTACTTCCCTTCCACTGCAATTTTTCATAGGCTTTATTCTATTTGCAAGCGGCCTAAGCTTTGTAGCAGGGTTTGTTCTTTATCGCGATCGGAAACGAAAAAAAGTTCAGCGACGCTTCCAACGGCCTTGGAAGTAGATGAACAAAAAAGGCGGGAAACAGCCGCCTTTTAGTCGTTATTTCAATAACTCAATAGCCCTTTTAGGATAATCTGTCACAATTGCATCACAGCCAGCTTTTTTCATTTCTAGCATTTCCTCTTTTTTATTCACTGTATAAGGACGGACTTTAAGACCTTCTTTATGAGCTGCTTTAACAACAACTTCTGTAACGTTCCTACTGTTTGGATGAAGTCCCTCACTTCCTAGATGTTTTGCATATTGCCACGGTTCAAAAAGTTTATGGGAATACAAAACAGCTGTTTCAAAACGAGAGTCATAGCTAAGTACGCGTGCCAAACTATTATGATTAAAAGAAGAAAAAACAATTCGATCTTTCAATCCATATTGGTGAACTAAATCAATCACTTTCCACTCCAAAAGCGGATATTCGATAACATTATTTTTCAATTCAATATTTATAAAAAACGTTTTTTCCTTTGCCCATTCAAACACTTCGGGCAATGATGGAACCATACATTTATTATGCTCTTTAAACTTATATTTTGCATTTAACTTGCGAAGATCTTTGTAAGTGAGTTCCCCTATGTATCCTTTGCCATCTGTTGTTCTGTCTACTGTCTCATCATGAATAACAATAATTTCTCCGTCTTTTGAAAGATGAACATCAAGTTCAATTCCACTTGCACCTTCTTCAATTGCTCGTTGAAATGAAACCATTGTATTCTCAGGACATGTTCCTGCTGCACCACGGTGGCCGATAATTTCCATACTTCTCACTCCCTTAAGTTTTTGCATATTCTGTACGCTTTTACTTTACATGATTTTCAGTAAATGTTCTACTGCTAGAAGCATTCCTTTCTTTTTTCGCTCACACAAAAAAGCTAACCACAAGTAAGCGGTTAGCTTTTTTCATTAGTTATAGAAAGAAACTCGTTCTGCTAATGGTTTGAACGTTTTCTCACCTGGTGCACTAGTTGGCTTCCCAAACGGCATTTGGGCAATCAATTTACAATTTCCTTGTACATTCCACTCATTCTTCACTTCTTCATCAATCAATGGATTGTAATGTTGAAGAGATGCTCCGTATCCCTCTACTTCCAGTGCTGTCCAAATAACGTGTTGCAACATTCCACTTGATTGTAAAGACCAGAGTGGAAAGTTTTCTGCATATGATGGGAACTGTTCCTGAAGTGATTGGACAACATCCATATTTTCAAAAAACAGCACAGTCCCATAACCGCTTTTAAAACCATTCATTTTATTTTCTGTTTCGCTAAAAGCATCTTCTGGCACAATTTTACGAAGCGTTTCTGTTGTAATGTCCCAAAGTTTTTTATGGCTTTCCCCTGTTAATACGACAACAGATGCACTTTGCGAATTAAAAGAAGATGGTGTATGTTTTACAGCATGTTCAATAACTTCTTTCAATCTTTCATCTGAGATAACTTTCTCATTGCTAATCCCATAAATTGAACGTCGACTTTCGACAGCCTCATAAAAGTTAGTTCCTTTTGTTTCTTCTTGTTCACTTCCAAACACTTTTTGTAAAAACCCCATCATTTCTCCTCCTTATATCAGAAAACTAATTTGATTCTATTTCCACTCTCGTCTTCGACTGTAAATACATCACCTTGTTCTTTTACATGGAACCCAAGAGAAATTAATCTTTCAATCGCTTTGTCTCTTTGCTCTTTCGTATCGTAAAAAAGAGTAAATGATTTTAAACCTACATGTTCAGGTTTTGGATTTTTAGCATCCTTACCTGCCCAAACGTTAACTCCAATATGATGATGATAGCGATGAAAAGAAAGAAAAAGCGCATGCCCTCCGTAATTTGTTACAATATCAAGTCCTAAACCTTCTTTATAAAATTTCTCTGCTTCTTCAAGATTACGAACATGCAGGTGGATATGTCCAATAAGAGTTTTATGCGGGAGACCTTTCCACTCTTCATCCTTTGGAAGCTCATTTAAAAGATTGTGTCCATCAAGTGGTTTTGTATCCATAATAACTTCATTATTTTGCCACTTCCATGTTGATGAATCACGATCAGCATATACTTCAATTCCGTTTCCATCTGGATCTGATAAATAAAGTGCTTCACTTACAAGGTGGTCAGATGCGCCAAGTTCAATGCCTTGTTTTAAAAAGTGCTTTAGAATTAAAGCTAAATACATGCGTTCTGGTAATAAAATAGCAAAGTGATAAAGTCCTGTTGTTTTTCCTTGCTTCGGACTATAGTGTTCAAGCTCTTTTAAAGAAAGCAAACTTGTTTCACCATCAGCTGTAAGAAAAGCTTCTTTTTCTGTTTTTTCTAATACAGAAAAGCCAATCACTTTTTTATAGAAGGAAATGGATCGTTCTAAATTTTCAACTTTAAGTTCCACATGTTGAATTGGATAGCTTTGAAATTTCATCTTTATTTTTCCTTCTTTGCCCACAAATTTTCAAGCGAATATGCTGTATTTTTAACAATTGCTAGATGAACGGCCATAACAAGTAATGCTAGGTCAACTTCATATCCACCAACAAAGCCTGCTGATAGCTTAACTTTTAGAATAGCTCCTGCTAAAACGAAGAAGAACAAAGCTGCAATAATACGGGTTCCAACACCTAAAACCATAAGAATTCCACCAACTAATTCAATTGTTGCTACAACGTAAGCAGAGAATCCTGGAAAACCGACACTTTCAAAGAAAGCAACCGTATTTTCAATTCCTCCCTGAAATTTTTGAAGACCATGAATAAAAAATGTAATTCCTAAAAATACACGTAAAAGCGCTGAACCTACTCTATATCCTGTCATTATACTTTCTCCTTTTCTCTATTTGTTAGTAACTTACTTTATGTAAGTTATTATATTTTTGTTATTAGTTTATGTCAAGTAACTTTTTGAGTCAAAATCATTTAATTATTTATTTTAATGATTATAATAGAAGGTAGGGAGTGATACATTTGGATAGATCATTAATTTGCCCACGTTTTGAAAAAGCTATGAGCATATTAAGTCAAAGATGGACTGGATTAGTTATTTATCAACTTCTAACAGGTCCACAGCGCTTTTGTCATATTGAATCATCCATTGGAATTAGTGGTCGCGTGCTGTCTGAACGCTTAAAAGATCTTGAACATGAAGGAATTGTAAAACGCGAAGTGTTTCCTGAGACACCCGTGAGAATTGAATATTCCTTAACAGAAAAAGGAGCAGCACTAGAACCGCTTATGAACGAAATTGAGAAGTGGTCACAGAACTGGTTAGAAGCGCAAAACTAAATTACAAAAAAAGACCAATGACTAATCATTGGTCTTTTTTGCGCCAAAAAGGTCTAACCCTTTCAACTTGCTTTATGCTCAAGGCGTAATTTATCTGCTACCATTGCAATAAATTCGCTATTTGTTGGTTTTGCTTTACTCATGCTTACTGTATAGCCGAAAAGCGAAGAGATCGATTCAATATTTCCTCTACTCCATGCAACTTCAATTGCATGACGAATAGCGCGCTCAACGCGACTTGCTGTTGTGTTATATTTTTTAGCAATGTCGGGATATAAAACTTTTGTAATAGAACCAAGCAGCTCAATATCTCTATATACCATTGCAATAGCTTCTCGCAGATACATATATCCTTTAATATGAGCAGGTACGCCAATTTCATGGATAATGCTCGTAATATTTGCATCTAAGTTATTGCTCTTATTTTCTCGTTGCACTTTAATTGCTGAATTTTGTGGGCGAGTTGTAAAAGTTGGCGCTTTTCCGCTCACTTGGCGGATATTGTTGACGAGATTTTCCATATCGAACGGTTTAAGGATGAAGTATGCAGCACCTAAGTCAACGGCTTTCTTTGTTACATCTTCTTGTCCGAACGCAGTTAACATGATGACATTAGGTGCTTTTTCAAGATCCATCTCTCTCAATTTTGTTAATACCGCTATCCCATCTAAATGGGGCATAATAATATCTAATAGCAACACATCAGGTTTTTGCTCTTTGACTAACGAAAGGCACTCTTGGCCATTATAAGCAGCCCCTACAACTTCAATATCTTCTTGTGTTGAGAGGTAATCTTCTAATAAGCTCACGAGTTCACGGTTATCATCAACTAAGCAAACCTTAATCTTTTTCAATATAACTCCTCCTCGATCCCATATAATAAGCTACTGTGTCGATAGGTCTCTAAACTTATTCTAAATGAACAATTCGACAATGCAAGACCATTTCCTTTTATTTTTTGGATAAAAGGTGATTCCTTCCACCATTTTAACAAAAATACTGTTATATTGATAAGAAATGTCAGCACTTTAAACAATATGACAAAGGTCAAAAAGTTTCTGTTTAGAAAAGAAGAAATGACAAAAAAGACGAACTATAATTAGCTCGCCTTTTGTCGTGGATGTTCATAAATGTCTATTCCTGCTTCGTTTAGCATCCATTCAATATGGACCCCGTATCCTGATGTTGAATCGTTAACAAAAACGTGAGTTACAGCACCAACTAAGCGACCGTCTTGAATAATAGGGCTTCCACTCATGCCTTGCACAATTCCTCCCGTTTTCTCGAGAAGTTTTGGATCTGTTACTTTAATTACCATTCCTTTTGTTGCTGGAAACTTCTGATCAACTGTACTTACAATTTCGACACTAAACTCTTCTACTTTATTCTCTTCAATTACGGTTAAGATTTTGGCTGGCCCCTTTTTCACTTGATGTGAAAGCGCAATAGGAAGGGGTTTGTTCACAATGTTGTTTTCTACTTGTTCCGTTAACTTCCCGTAAATACCAAACGGGCTGTTGCGCGTAATGTCACCAATTACAGAACGTTCCGAAGAAAAACGAGCAAGCTTCTCTCCAGGAGCTCCGTCACTTCCTTTTTCAATCGATGTAACCGTTGACTTCATAATTTGTCCATCTTTCACAACAATCGGCTTTTTCGTATCCATATCCGAAATCACATGTCCAAGAGCTCCATATTTTTTCGAATTTGGCTCAAAAAAAGTCATCGTACCAATACCAGCTGCTGAATCACGAATATATAGTCCAATTCGATAAGCATAATCTCCTTTATCCTTCAATGGATAAAGTTTTGTTTTAATACTTTGATCATCACGAGTAACTGTGATGTTAAGTGGATCCCCACTTTTTCCTGCTTGTTTGATAAACGGAGTTACATCACTCATTTTCTCAATGTTTTTCCCGTTGATTTCAGTAATCATATCTCCAACTTGGATTCCTGCAATTTCACCTGGAGATTTTTTTCCTTCTTTTGTATCAACCTGATGATATCCAACAACAAGAACACCTTTAGAGTTAAGTTTTACTCCAATCGATTGTCCTCCTGGATATACTTTAAAATCTGGAAGAACTTTCACATCAACTTCTTTTGCTGGAAAAGCGCCTGCTTGGACAACGAGTTTGCTTTCTCCAGCATTATTACCACTAACTTGCCATGTTGAACTTTCCTTTTCAGGTTCTACTGAAACATTTGGCTGATTTGATGACACTTGCTGAGCGGACTGAATGGGCAACGTTTGATTTTCAAAAAGGGTGATGTTTGTTGGGATTTTTACATATTGCTGCACACTTGGTATAAAACCTATTACGATGAGCGAAACAAGGAGAATTGTTCCTATCCATTTTCTATATCTATCCATTGAACATTTCACTCTCCTCGCTTCCTGCCACACACACTTCTTCGTTGAATAAATAAGCACCTGAGATTGTAAAATGAAGCTTTTGCTTATGTCTTTAATGTTACCTTCTTTGCGCACAATTATAACTACGAAAAACGAGAAAAAGTAGGGAGAATTTGTCTCCCTACTTTTTCAGCTGATGCGCAAGCTC
This sequence comes from Priestia filamentosa, assembly GCF_900177535.1. Classification (NCBI taxonomy): domain Bacteria; kingdom Bacillati; phylum Bacillota; class Bacilli; order Caryophanales; family Bacillaceae; genus Priestia; species Priestia filamentosa. Next base: position 460,229 of record NZ_FXAJ01000001.1, on the reverse strand, counting down.
AAGCAGCTCTTTTGCATGTTCTTTTGTTAAATCTGTCACTTCAACTCCTGCAATCATACGACCAATTTCAATAATTTTTTCATTAGAACTAAGCGTTGTAACGCTTGTTTGAGTTCTATCGTTCACAGATTTTTTAGCAATAAATAAGTGCGTATCAGCCATTGCTGCAACCTGTGGCAGATGGGAAATACAGAAAACTTGTGAACCTGTTGAGATTTGGTAAATCTTCTCTCCAATAGCTTGAGCAACTCGCCCACTTACTCCTGTGTCTACTTCATCAAATATAATAGATGTTACACCTTGATGATGTGAGAAAATACTTTTAAGCGCGAGCATAATTCTAGAAAGCTCTCCTCCTGACGCTACTTTTGATAAAGGCTTCAACGGTTCACCAGGGTTTGTTGAGATGTAAAACTCCACATGATCAATTCCGCTTTTCGTAAATTTTACATTTTTTTCACTAAGGGGCGCTTCTTCTCCACGTTTAGCAAACTGAATTTTAAATACGGTTTTAGCCATATAAAGAGCTTGAAGCTCATGATGAATCTTTTCTGTTAGCTCTTCAGCCAGCTTTTTTCGAGTATGAGAAACATTTTGCGCTTCTTTAAAAAGTTCACTTACCACTGACTCAAGCTGTTTTTCAATTTTAGAAATATGTGTATCTCTATTTTGAATCGTATCAATTTCTTCTTCAATAGCATCAGCATACTCTAAAATCTCTTCCACCGATTGTCCATACTTTCTCTTTAAGTGATTGATCTCATTTAATCTAGCTTCAATAATATCAAGCCGATTTGGATCAAATTCTAAAGCATCAAGCTGTTGGCGAATGCTGTATGAGACGTCTTCAAGTTGATAAAAACAGTTTGACACTGTTTCTGAAATTTCTTTATAGTCATTTTCTAAGTCAGCAATCTCACCTGTGTTGTTCATTGCAACAGATACTAAATCAAGCCCTCTTTGTTCCCCGTGCAAAGCATAATAAGCATCTCTGAGCGAGCTATAAATCTTTTCATAGTTCGAAATTTTAATTTTCTCTTCAAAAAGATTCTCATCTTCTTTTGGTACAAGTTCAGCTGTTTTGATTTCATTGAGCTGAAATTGAATTAAATCTAGCCTGTGGGCCCTTTGCTGCTCATTTTCCGTTAGCTTTTCCATTTGTTTTTTCAGACTTATGTATTCATCATAAAGCGAACCGTATACCCCTAGCGCTTTTTCAATAGTCGAACCACCATATTGATCAAGCAATGTTAAGTGTCGATCACCATTCATAAGGTCTTGATGTTCATGCTGCCCGTGAATATCAACAAGCGTTCCACCGACTTCACGTAAAATTGCAAGTGTCACAAGCTTTCCATTAATGCGACAAATGCTTTTTCCGCTCGCTGTAATCGAGCGCCTTAGCACAACCATCTCATCCTCCACTTCAATTCCAAGCGACTCTGCTTTTTCAAAGCAGGGATGGCTTTTTTCAATTAAAAACAGCCCTTCTATTTCTGCTCGATCCGTACCGTGTCGAACAAATTCAGCAGAGCCTCGTCCTCCAACAAGTAAATGAATCGCATCAATAATAATAGACTTTCCAGCCCCTGTCTCCCCTGTTAAAACAGTTAATCCTTTTTCAAATGAAAGAGATAGGCTTTCGATAATTGCAAAGTTTTTAATCGATAGTTCGGCTAACACTCCTACTCACATCCCTACAGCATTTCTAAAAAGCGATTTGAAATCGTTTTGGCTTCCTCAGACGTTCTACAAATAATTAAGCACGTATCGTCTCCACAAATTGTTCCTAAAATTTCCTCCCAATCTAAGTGATCAATAAGAGCTCCAACTACGTTTGCATTACCTGGCAACATTTTCATAACAAGCAAATTCTCAGCTGCATCAATTTTTATAAATGCATCTGTAAGAGCACGCTTTAATTTTTGAAGAGGATTAAAACGCTGGTCAGCTGGTAAGCTATATTTGTAGCGCCCATCAAGCATTGGCACTTTTACAAGATGAAGTTCTTTAATATCACGGGAAACCGTTGCTTGTGTAACATTAAAACCTAAGCTTTTTAAAATATCGACTAAATCATCCTGTGTTTCAATATCGTTATTTGCAATAACTTCTCTAATTTTAATATGTCGCTGTCCTTTATTCATCATTTACACCTCACATAATCTTTGAATTTAAATTATAGCTATGTATAAGAAAAAGTTTTCTTGTTTTTTTATAAGCTCTCCCTTTTTCACAAAACAATGTATGTAATACTATGTTAGCTAATTATCGCAGCTTAGACAACTTATAAAGCAAGCCATGACAAACTTTAAGCGGCGCTATAAAAAGCACCGCTTAATTTATTACCCTTTTTTTAAAGCCGCATGCGCTTGTGTTACGGCTTGTTCTATTGTTGTTTCAGAAAAAGTTTCGCCAACTTCTTTTTCTCCACTCCACTTTAGATGAAGAAGAAATTCAATATTTCCATCTCCCCCTGTAATTGGAGAATACGTCAAAGAAGCAATATCATATCCTTCATGAAGAACAAATGTACAAATTTCTTGGAGTACATCTTCATGTACAGCTCGATCTCTGACAATTCCTTTTTTCCCAACTTGCTCACGTCCTGCTTCAAACTGTGGTTTCACAAGAGCCACAACATCACTATTGGGGACAAGTAATGTTTTAAGAACCGGAAAAATTAATTTTAAAGAAATAAAAGAAACGTCAATAGAAGCAAATTGCGGCATTCCAAACTGTAGCTGATCTGGTGTTACATAGCGGAAATTTGTTCTTTCCATCACAACTACACGTTCATCTTGACGCATTTTCCATGCAAGTTGGTTATATCCCACATCAAGTGCATAAGAAAGCTGTGCTCCATTTTGAAGAGCGCAATCTGTAAAGCCACCTGTTGATGCTCCGATATCTAACATAATTTTATCTTTTACAGTAAGATTAAATTCCTTAAGCGCCTTTTCGAGTTTAAATCCTCCTCTGCTTACATAAGGCATTACTTTTCCTTTTACAGTAAGAGGTGTATCAACTGAAATTTTTTCTCCAGGTTTATCTAATCTTTGTTCATTTGTATATACGAGACCTGCCATGACAGTTCGTTTGGCTTTTTCACGTGTTTCCACTAAGCCACGCTCCACCAATAACACATCTACACGTTCTTTTTTCGTCACCTTGCTTCAAGTCCTTTAGTCTTTTTTACGTTCACACGCTTTTGTAAACGAGTTACAACATGTTCTGTTGTAAACTCAATTTCTTCTAGAAGGCGATCAACGCTTCCATGCTCTACAAAGTAGTCTGGAATTCCCATGCGATCAACAAGTGAACTATCATACCCATGATCTGAAGCAAACTCTAATACAGCACTTCCAAATCCACCTTCTAAAACAGCTTCTTCAATAGTCATGATTGGCTTATTTTCTTTAAACAGCTCATGAAGCATATTATGATCAAGCGGCTTAATAAAACGAGCGTTTACAATCTTAACAGATATTCCGTTCTTCGCCATCTTTTCACGCGCTTCTATTGCCATCTCAATTGAAGGGCCGAATGTTAAGATTGTGGCATCATGCCCTTCTTTTAACACTTCCCATGTTCCAATTGGAATTGTTTTTAGTTCTTTATCCATTGGAACACCAAGCCCATTTCCACGCGGGTAACGTATTGCAATTGGACCATCGTTATATTGAAGAGCTGTGTACACTAAATGCTGGCCTTCATTTTCATCTTTCGGCATCATCATAACCATGTTTGGAATATGGCGCATAAAGGCAATGTCAAATACGCCTTGATGTGTTTCTCCATCAGCTCCCACAAGACCTGCTCGATCAATACCAAAGAAAACGTTCAAGTTTTGACGACATACGTCATGCACAACTTGGTCATACGCACGCTGTAAAAATGTTGAATAGATAGCTAAAAACGGTTTCATGTCTTGTGTAGCAAGTCCTGCTGCTACAGTTGTGGCATGTTGTTCAGCAATTCCTACATCATACATGCGCTCAGGAAATTCTTTTTGGAAAGCTTCAAGCTTTGAGCCTACAGGCATAGCTGGTGTTATCGCAACAACTCTGTCATCTTCACGTGCTACTTTTTGAACAGTATCGCTGATAACTTTACTCCACGCTGGAGGCGTGTCTTTTGGTTTAATGAAGTCACCTGATTCAATCTTGTAAGGGCCTGTACCATGCCATGTTCCAATTTTATCGCTTTCAGCAGGCAAGTATCCTTTTCCTTTTTTCGTTAAAACATGCACAAGGATAGGACCTTTTGTTTTTTTAGCATAGCGAAGATTATCGAACAGTTCCTCATAGTTGTGCCCATCAACAGGACCAAGATATGTGAAACCAAGTTCTTCAAAGAACATGCCCGATACAAACATATACTTTAGACCATCTTTTACACGTTCAGCTGTTGAAGCTAAACGTCCTCCAACAGATGGAACTTTTTTAAGTAAAAACTCAAGTTCATCTTTAACCCAATGATATTTGCCAGCTGTGCGCAAACGACCTAGCACATTATGCAGTGCCCCAACGTTTGGGGCAATAGACATTTCATTATCATTTAAAATAACGATCATGTCTTTTTGCTCATGTCCAATGTGGTTTAAAGCTTCCAAAGCCATTCCACCTGTTAAAGCTCCATCACCAATAATCGGAATGATATAGTCATCTGTTTTCTTCAGATCTCTTGCAATAGCCATTCCCATTGCCGCTGATAAAGACGTTGAACTGTGACCTGTTTCCCAAACATCATGTTCGCTTTCATTACGTTTCGGAAATCCACATAGTCCTTTGTATTTACGTAATGTATCGAACTTACAGGCACGTCCAGTTAAAATTTTATGGACATATGATTGATGTCCAACATCCCATAAAAACTTGTCTTTTGGGCTATCAAAAATTTTATGAAGCGCAATTGTTAATTCAACAACCCCAAGATTCGGACCGATGTGGCCCCCTGTAACGGACAGATTCTCGATCAAAAAGCGTCGAATATCTTCTCCAAGTGACTCTAATTCACTAGTAGACATTTTCTTTAAAAATGCCGGATTTTTTATTGACGTAAGATCCAAATCGGATCACTCACTTTCGTACTTAGTTAGCCACACTACTTTAGTAGCCTTCCTTGAAAAAAGAGCCGCTAACACAAACGTGATAACGGCAAGAAAGAATCACTTTCTAATTTTCAAAAAAAACTAAACACTCCATAGCATAATTGTGACATTATTGTAGCATAAAAACATCTCAAGCTCAATCTTTAGCTTTTGATATTCTTTTATTGCTGACGCCATGCGATGTAATAAGAAAGCTCTTTTAACATGCTATCTTGAATTTCAGCTTTTTCAAGCTCCATAATGGCTTGACCCATATGATACTGTAATTTCTCTTTTGCATTTTCCATACCTAAAAGAGCTGGATATGTTGCTTTATCCTTACCTGTATCACTTCCGACAGGTTTACCAAGAAGCTGTTCATTTCCTTCAATATCTAAGATGTCATCTTGAATTTGAAAAGCTAAACCAAGATGATAGCTGAAATTTTTCAAATGACTAAGCTGATTTTCTGATGCTCCTGCAATAATTGCTCCTGCAATAATCCCAAAAGAAAGGAGTTTTCCTGTCTTATGTTCATGGATGTATTCTAACTCTTTTAACGAAAGCTTTTTCTCTTCGCCTTCAATATCAGCCATCTGTCCCCCAACCATGCCTTCAGCACCTGCTGCATGTGCTAATTCTTCAATCACAAGCAACTTAGTTTCTGGAGAAAGGTTAGCTTTTGTTACAATTTGAAAGCTATAAGTTAGCAAAGCATCGCCAGCTAAAATAGCGGCTGCTTCTCCGAACACTTTATGGTTTGTTGGCTTTCCTCTTCTTAAATCATCATCATCCATGCTTGGCAAATCATCATGAATTAATGAGTATGTGTGAATCATTTCAACAGCACATGCTGCTTCATAACCAAGGGATTTATCCTTCCCGAATGCTTCAAGCGTTGCTAAAAGAAGAATCGGACGAATACGCTTTCCACCTGCTGTTAAAGAGTATAACATCGATTCTTTCAGTAAACTTGGCATCTGCAGCGCTTCAATTTGCGTTGGGAGAAGCTCTTCGACTAACTTTTTATATTCTTTTAAATAGCTCTCAAGCACGATCATTTTTCACCTTCCTCTCCAACAGAGAAAGGAGCAAGATTTCCATCTTCTTGCAAGATTTGCTCCATTTGTGTTTCAATTTTTTGAAGTCGATCATGACAAAATTTTGAAAGTTTCATTCCTTCTTGAAATCGGTCAATAGCTTCTTCTAAAGGAACGTCACCTTCTTCAAGTTTATCAACGATTTTTTCAAGTTCTTCCATCGCTTCTTCAAATGTATATTCTTTTTCTTCACTCATTCTCACCACTCCTTATGTCTTCTACAAGACAATCAATGGACCCATCTTTCAAGCGTAGCGTTACCGTTTCACCTTTTGCTACACCTTTTGTACTTTTCACAAGTTTTTCTTCTTCATTGTATACAAGACTATATCCACGCTCCATAATCTTTAACGGACTGAGCGCATTTAGCTTTGCCATCTGAGAAGACAACAGCATCTTTTTAGCATTCAATACTGTTGTTATATCTTTTTGTAACAAGCGTGTTAAACGTTCTCGTTCTCTATCAGCTTCTTTTAATCTTGCGTATGGATGATGTGTAAGAAGACGACGCTTTATGTAAGAGAACTTTTCTTCCTTTCTCATAGCAATACGCTTACTTTCCTTATGTAAACGATCAAGCAAAAGATCCAATTGCTGCTCCTTTTGTTCTAGCAGCTTTGTTGGATATCGAAAAGCATACGACTTCTCTGTACGTTCTAAGCGCGTCTTTTTTGCGGTAATATGAGACGAAATTGCTCTTGTTAAGCGAATTTTCCGCTGGCTAATTCGTTCAAGTACCTCCGTTAAATTAGGCACAGCTAGTTCAGCTGCTGCAGTAGGGGTGGGAGCACGCATGTCAGCTACAAAATCAGCGATCGTGAAATCTGTTTCATGACCTACAGCTGAAATAATAGGAAGTGTTGACTCATATATAGCTCGGGCAACTTTTTCATCGTTAAATCCCCAAAGTTCTTCAATAGAACCACCACCACGTCCGATAATTAGTACATCGGCGTTTATATCTTTCGCCTTTTTAATTCCACTTACAATTGAAGCAGGAGCACGATCACCTTGTACAAGAGCTGGAATTAAAATAATTTGAGCAACAGGATATCTCCGTTTAATCGTTGTCATAATATCCCTTACAGCTGCTCCTGTTGGAGAGGTCACCACTCCAACGAGGTTAGGATAAAGAGGGAGAGGCTTTTTAATCCTAGGATCAAAAAGCCCTTCTCCCTCTAATTTATTCTTCAGCTGCTCATAAGCAAGATGAAGACTTCCTACTCCGTCAGGCTGCATGTCGCGAATATAAAGCTGATAATTGCCGCTTCCTTCGTAAACTGAAACTTCTCCCCTTGCAAGAACTTTCATACCGTTTTCAGGGGTAAAAGGCAAATTTTTATTTTGACTCGAAAACATCACAGCAGACATGCGGGCATGCTCGTCTTTTAAGGTAAAATACATATGCCCTCTGCTATGCTGTTTAAAATTTGAGATTTCCCCTTTCAGCCACACATCTTGCAAATGGGGATCAACGTCAAATTTTCGTTTAATATATTTCGTTAAAGCCGTAATTGTTAAAGGCTTTAATTCGCTCATGACATTCCCCCCTTGTTATTAAGAACGAACGCGAGCTTTTGCTGACTGGATTGTATTTTCTAAAAGCATTGTAATTGTCATTGGACCTACTCCACCTGGAACAGGTGTAATAGCACCAGCAACTTCTTTTACTTCTTCAAAATCTACGTCTCCACAAAGCTTTCCGTCTACGCGGTTAATTCCAACATCGATCACAACCGCTCCTTCTTTTACATCTTGAGCTTTAACAAATTTTGGAATTCCAACCGCGACAATTAGGATATCTGCATCCTTTGTATGCTTTTGCATGTTTTGTGTTCTAGAGTGACAGTATGTTACCGTTGCATTTTCATTTAAGAATAATTGTCCAACAGGTTTACCAACAATATTGCTGCGCCCAATCACAACAACGTGTTTTCCAGATACTTCAATACCTGTTTTTCTAACCATTTCTAATACGCCATGTGGAGTACATGGCAAGAATGTTTCTTGACCAATCATCATTTTACCAACGCTGATTGGATGAAAACCATCAACGTCCTTTTTAGGAGAAATGCGCTCGATGACAGCATCTTCATTAATATGTTTTGGAAGTGGAAGCTGAACTAAAATTCCATCAATTGCATCATCTTCATTTAACTTGTCAATATGACCAAGTAGTTCTTCTTCTGATACTGTGTCTGGAAGTTTGATTGAAACTGAATGAATACCTGTATTTTCACAAGCGCGATGTTTACTGCGTACATATGTTTCTGAAGCAGGGTCTTGTCCAACTAATATAACAGCTAAGCCTGGTTTAACCCCTTGCTCCTTGAGCATTTCAACTTCTTTTTTCATACTTTCTCGCTTCTCACTTGCTAGTTCTTTACCATTAATTAATTGTGCACTCATTGATCATTCTCTCCTTCTCTGTCATCTCTGTATGTTGTTTTATAACTTTATTTTAAATCTTTTATAAAAGATCTTTAACTATTTGATGCTGAGATTTTAGATAATACGCCATTGATAAAACGACCTGATTGATCATCGCCAAACGTCTTTGCAAGTTCGATGGCTTCATTAATGCTTACATTTTGGGGAATGTCTTCTTCATATTTCATTTCATAAACCGCAAGTCTTAAAATAATACGGTCAACGTTCGCTAGACGATCTAGCGTCCATTTTTCAAGGTTTGCGCTAATCAAGCTGTCAATCTCTTCTTTGTTTTCTGACACGCCAAGAACAAGCTGACGTAAAAACGCATCAACCGCTTCCTCTTCTACTACATTGTCAATAGCTTCTTCTGGGCTACTTTGGCCAATCTCACATTGAAAAAGAGCTTGAAGCGCTTTTTCCCTTGCTGTACGTCTTTTCATAAATAGGTATACTCCTTTTTTAACTTATCCAATTATCATATCCTGATAATAGCATAGTTTCCTACTGCGAGTACATAACGTATCCACGTATTGTTATTTTCCGAATCTTCACAGAAATAAGAATTGGAAACAACAAGAAAGAAACTCGCAAAAAAGCTGCTCTTATTATAAGAGCAGCCCCTTCATTAGATAGAATCAATCTCTTCTTCCTTTTGAGGAGATTCAAAGATGACGCCCACGATATGAACGTTAACTTCTGCTAATTCGAGTGCTGTCATATTTTTCAACGCTTCTCGAATGTTATCTTGAACTTGACTTGCAACCGTTGGAATAGAAACGCCATAGTTCATAGAGCAGAACACATCAATTTTAATGCCTTCTTCACTAAGCTCTACTTTGACGCCTTTGCCGTGATTCTTTTTCCCAAGCTTCTCAACAACGCCAGACGCAAAGTTTCCGCGCATTTGGCCAACGCCTGCTACTTCAGATGCGGCAATACCTGCGATAACTTCAATCACTTCAGGAGCGATTTCTACTTTCCCTAACGCATTTTCATTTTCTCCCATATCTAACACATGATTTTCGTTCATAGGCTATTCCTCCTTGAGAATTACTTACTTTTCATTACCTCATGTTCTTCTAGAAACTTCGTATTAAATTCCCCTTCAATGAATTTCTCATGTTGAAATAAATTTAAATGAAACGGAATTGTTGTATCTACGCCTTCAATAACAAACTCGCTTAGAGCTCTTCTCATTCTTGCAACAGCTTCTTCGCGCGTTGGAGCGTGAACAATTAATTTAGCAATCATTGAATCGTAGAAAGGCGGAATTTTATACCCTGAGTATACCGCAGAATCAACACGAACGCCAAAGCCGCCTGGAGGAAGATACATATTGATTTCCCCTGGAGATGGCATGAAGTTTTTCGCTGGATTTTCAGCATTGATACGGCACTCAATTGCCCATCCAGAAAAAGTAACGTCCTCTTGCGTATACGAGAGCTTTTCATGGTTTGCCACCTTGATTTGCTCTTTAATTAAGTCAATACCTGTTACCATTTCTGTCACAGGATGTTCAACTTGGATACGCGTGTTCATTTCCATGAAATAGAACTTTCTTTCACGGTAGTCATAGATAAATTCCACTGTTCCAGCCCCTCTATATTGAACAGCCTGTGCTGCTTTAACAGCAGCTTCTCCCATTTTCGCACGCATTTCTCCATCAAGGGCTGGAGAAGGCGTTTCTTCAACTAATTTTTGAAGACGGCGCTGAATACTGCAATCACGTTCACCAAGGTGAATGGTATTACCAAATTCATCTGCCAACACTTGGATTTCAACGTGGCGGAAGTCTTCGATATACTTTTCTAAATAAACCCCTGGGTTTCCAAATGCTGTTGCGGCTTCTTGCTGTGTAATCTCTACACCTTTTCTTAAAGAAGATTCGTCACGCGCAACACGGATTCCTTTTCCGCCTCCGCCTGCTGTTGCTTTAATAATTACAGGATACCCAATTTCCTCTGCAATTGTAACTGCATCTTCCACACTTTCAATAATTCCTTGAGATCCAGGTACAATCGGTACACCTGCTTCACGCATTGTTTCTCTTGCCACATCTTTTGTACCCATTTTTGAAATGGACTCTGATGTTGGTCCAACAAACGTTACGTTACACTCACGACAAAGCTCAGCAAAGTCAGCGTTCTCAGATAAAAATCCGTAACCAGGGTGAATCGCATCACATCCTGTAAGCATTGCAACACCCATGATGTTTGTGAAATTTAAGTAGCTGTCTTTTGAAGCGGTAGGACCTACACAATATGCTTCATCAGCAAGACGAACGTGCAGTGACTCTTTATCTGCTTCTGAATAAATCGCAACAGACTCGATATTTAATTCTTTACATGCGCGGATAATCCTTACAGCAATTTCTCCGCGGTTCGCAATAAGCAATTTTTTTATCATAATTGATCTCCCTTTATTCTGGTTTAACTAAGAAAAGTGGTTGACCATATTCTACAAGCTGACCATTTTCAACAAGTATTTCAACGATTTCACCTGTTACTTCAGCCTCAATTTCGTTGAATAGTTTCATCGCTTCCACAATACAAACTACGCTATCTTGTTTAACTTTGGTTCCTGTTTGAACATATGGACCTGCTTCTGGCGAAGAAGAATTATAAAAAGTTCCAACCATCGGTGATGTAATTTTATGAAGGTTGCTCTCTTCTTTTTTCTCTTCTGTATGTACCGGTTGTTGTGGTTCATTTTGTTGCACAACAGGCTGCACTGATGGCTGAGCCGGTATTTGTTGAACAGGCTGTTCTTGAATAACTACTTTCTGTTGCGCTGCAAGAGCACCCTTCTTTTTTAACTTAATTTTTGACCCTTCATGCTCGTACATAAATTCTTCGATAGATGACTGATCAACAAGGCGAATAATTTCGCGAATCTCTTGAATTTTTAACATCTCTTTTACACTCCATTTCATCGACTAGTGAATACTTAACATCATACGCTAACTGTCCTTAAAATTTCAACAGCTGTATGCTTTGGACAACCGTCCTTTTCTATTTTAAGTAAACTTCTTTTCTTTGACAATGTACTAGTTATTACCTAGTGTTATCATTAACTATTATATTTCAGTCTTGCTTCGGATGCAAAATAAGTTCAAATAAAAAAAAGGCGACAGAAGTCGCCTTTTTTTTATTTCATTATTTAACAGGCTCAAATTCTACCGCTACTTTCTTAGCTCCAATTTCTTGCGTCACGATATTCATAATTTCATTTGCTTGTTTTTTGCTATCTTCTTTTGATTTCACAACGATACGTACCCCATTATCTTCAGCGCGTACAAGGGCATCATCATACCCTTTTTCTTTGATTAATGTTTCAATTGTTTGCTCTTTTTCATTGAGTTTTGAAAGTTCTTCTACTTTGTCTTTTGCTTCACTTTTCTCTTCTACTGAAGCCTCATTTGATGCAACAACGTCCTCAAGTTTCTCAATTTCTTTACTTCTCTCGTCTGTAATTTGCATGCGCATCGCCAAAAATTGGTCTTCGTTTTCCACGGTTGAGACAACTGTTTCACCGTTTTTCTCTGTTGTTGAAGCTGCCTTTTGCTCTGTTTCTTTATCCGTTTGCTTTGCACTTTCTTTTTCTTTACTTTCTTCTTTATCTGTAAAAGCGACGTTATCACTCTGTGGGCTTGGAGACGTAATATAATAAACAGATAAAACAACAACTAAGCTAAGCATTGTTAATAACCAAACGGTTTGTTTTTTCAGCAACATAAAATTTAATCCCCCTTCGTCTTTTTAGGCGTGACTGCCACGCGATGACTTGGAACATCGAGTACTCTCGTAACTGCGTCCACAACCGACTTTTTCACTTTTATATTATCAGCTCCCTTCGCAACGACAAGAACGCCCCTAATATCAGGTTTTAGTGTTTTTACAACAACGGGCTGTTCTTTATCACCGTTACGAACAATAACGAGCTGTTGATCCACTGAGTTATCTTCAATATTCCTTGTACCGCCTTCACGGTCATTTTCTTCTGTTGTTTGACTTTGGTTTACTGTGTTATGCTCATAAACTTTCTCTTCTGTTGCATCAACATTTACAAATACTTGCACATTATCAACGCCAATCATACTTTCTAGCACATCTGTAAGTTCTGCTTCATATTTTTTTTCATAGTCTGAAATTGTTCTAGCCTGCTTTTCTTTTCCACTTCCAAACGTTTCTACTTCCTCTTTTTCTTGCTGGCTATCTCCTGAGCTTTTCGTTTCAACGGCGTCTGGTTTTGCTGTTGAGCTTTGAAAATTCCCATAGAGCATGACAAAAACTCCAGCGGCCAAAAGTAAAATCACATATGCAAGCTTGCGGTTTTTCTTAGGTGGATCTGAAGAAGATAGTCTCGCTAAGAAGCTCTTTTTCTTGTTGCTCTCCTTATCGCTCATCTGCTTCTCCTCCTCCCATTGTGACTATAATTTGTTTTTTATCCATATCCCATTTTTTAGAAAGAAAACTTTGCACCTTCTTTAGCTTCTCGTCGTTTTCTGTTTTCTCTTTTTTAATAGGTTCCGACGTATTAATGGAAACAACTTCAACGTCTGAGACTGATGCTGTATGCTTATTCTCCTTTGGCTGAACAGACAGAGAGATGGAACTAATATTTTCAAAACTTTTTTCACCTTTCTCGTCTTTCATATGAACTTCTACGCCTGAAACTTCTACTCCATACTCCTTCACCAACTCCTCTTTTACTCCCTCTTCTAGTTGGACAGCCATCTGTTCTAAAATATATGCATCTTGTGACGCTTGTATTTCTTTTTTCTTTAAATCTAGCAAATTTTTTGAAGAGTTTTCTTGAGAGATAGAAGAAGAGTTAATGGCGGTAAACAGTTTATCAACGTTCACTTTGAATATGCTGAAAACAGGTGTCAAAATAATAAGCATAAGAAGTAGACCAATAACCATCTTTGCGTACTTCTGCATAGATGAGCTTGGTAACAGTAAATCAATAATGGTAGCAAGCAAGATAAACAGAATAATATTTGTAACCCATTCTGTTAACGCTCCCATCAACACCCTCCTTATCTGACCATCATCGTAATATTACTTGCAGTAATAACAAGCGTAATACATAAGAAAAACATTAAAGAAACAACAGCAAGAGCAGCAAAAATATAAATAACGCTTCTGCTAATAATGCTCAAACAGGAGATGATTGGTCCTCCTCCAACAGGCTGGATCAGAGCTGCAGCAAGCTTGTAAATAATCGCAATTGAAAGGAGTTTAAGAGCAGGAAAAGCTGTAATAAAAAGTAAAATCGCTACTCCAACAAGGCCCACCGTATTTTTCAATAGTAGAGAGGCACTTAATACTGTATCTGTTGCATCTGTAAACATCCGTCCTACAACAGGAACAAAGTTTCCTGTAATAAATTTTGCGGTTCTCACAGTAATTCCATCTGCTACAGCCGAGCTTGTCCCCTGAACAGAAATAACGCCTAAAAAAATAGTGAGAAACCCCCCAAGAACTCCAATGCTCACATTTCTCATAAGCTGAGCAAGCTGTGTCACTTTGTATTGTTCTGAAATTGTACTTACAATGCTTAACAGTGCAGAAAGAAATAAAAGCGGCATTACAACATACTGAATAAGCAATCCGCTTGTGTTCATAAGAAAAATAATAACCGGATGAAAAAAAGCAGCTGACATCACGCCTCCCGAAGAAGCCATAAGAGCTAGAAGAAGAGGAATAAGCGCGATAATAAAATGAATCATCGTCTGTATGGCTTCCGTGGCATATGAGATAGCAATGTGGAAGCTATTTAAAGCAATGACAATAAGCACAAGATAAACAAGTGCATAAGCTACTTTACTAACGGTTGTTTTCTCAAATGCATTCTGAAGATTCTGGAGGAATACGCAAAAGATTGTTAGCATAATAAGCGTACCGAGGAGTTTTCCATTTGCAATAATTTCGTGAAGAAAGAACTTCATAAGCCCTTTCAACCACTCCTCTAGCGAAAGTTCTTTGTCTCCTTTCAAAAACTCGACAAGACTTCCTTTCTGACTTTCCGGTAAAAAACCACCATACTCTGTCATGATATTATTCCAAAATCCTTTTATCTCATCAATGCCAAGCTGATCCACCTGTTCATCTACCATTTCATCAGCACTTGGAAAAGCTTGTACACTGTCAGGTAGAAAAAAAAGAAAAAGCAGCAATACTAAACAAAATAAGCTTTTTTTCTTTTTCATGTGCGCACCTCAATCCTCATTCATTATGTTGTGGGCAACATTGAAATAATGGTTTCAATCACAACCGTTAAGATTGGTATTGCCATTGATAAAATGAGGATTTTCCCTCCTAACTCGATTTTTGAAGCAATGGAACCTTGTCCAGCATCTTTCGTAATTTGAGCACCAAATTCAGCAATATAAGCAATCCCAATAATCTTTAAAATAGTTTCTACGTATATGACATTGACCCCGGCTTGACGCGAAAGGACTTCAACCATTCCAATAATTTCGCTGATTTTATCAACGAGAAACAAAAAAATAACGCAGCCAACAAATACAACAAGAAGAAAAGCGATGGAGGATTTTTGTTCTTTTAAAATAATCGTTAAAAACGTGGCAATTAAACCAAGGCCAACAATTTGGATCATTTCAATCTCCCATCACCTCCTTTAGCCTTGAAAAAGGAATACAGACTTAATTTTTTGAAACAAGTCTTGTACAATTGACGCGACCATAAACAAAATATAAATAAAACCAATGAGCGTAACCCAGTTTGCAAAATCTTTTTTGCCCATTTGTTCTAGAACGGTTACTAAAAAAGCAACGATAATGCCTACTCCGGCAATTTGAAAAATGGTATTGATGTCTACCCCCATTTTGTTTCATCCTCCTACAGCTACAGTAATAAAATGACTAACAATAACCCTGTTAGGAACCCTAGGCTTTTCACCATCTTCTCGTAGCGCGTTTGCCTGTCAACAGCATCTGCTTCCTCCCGCTCTAAATGGTTAAGCGTTAACACGATATGCTTTTGCTGTGAATACCGATCATGCTGTCCGAGCGTCTGTCCAAATTGTTTTAAAGCTTCTTTCTCCCCTTGCTTTAAAGCAGTTAGACGCCAATTTTCTTCTATACTAAGCAGCCAAGCCTCTCCAGCACTTTTTTGACCCATTTCTAAATATGTTGCAAAAGAATCAAAAAAGGAAGCGATTGGTTTTGGTACTTGTTCTGTTAATAAACGGGCAATCTGTGGTAGAGGACGATGACTATACATAATTTCTGCCTCAAGTGATCTTAGAGCACTTTTAAGCTGGCGAAGCTGTTTTGGTCTTGCATTGAGCTGTTTTGCGAGATCAAACCCAAACCATGTTGTCGCAACTAAAATAAACAAAGCTCCAAAAAGTTTCATTTTCTTACACCTTCTATTCCATCTTTCTTTCGTTTTACTTCCTGCTGAAAAATCCCTTCGACAGTGCCAGGTCCATTTCGATTTGAAAGAAGTACAAAACGGTCGATAATGCAAGCGTCTATTAGTGCTTTTAATGAAGGCCTTGTTGCCATATCTTTAACAGAGCTTCCATGAGCAGTTAAAATTAAGCTAACTCCTGCATGAACAGCTTCCAAAATAGCCTCTGTATCTTCTACTCGTCCAACTTCATCTACAATAAGAACGTTCGGACTCATTGAACGAATCAACATCATCATTCCTTCTGCTTTTGGACAGGCATCAAGCACATCAACCCGAGGGCCAAACGTATGCTGTGGCACTCCGTCAAGACAGCCTGCAATTTCCGATCGTTCATCTACAATCCCCACTTTTTGCGAAGGAATTCTTTTTCTTTCCACTCCTGTGCTAACAAGACGGGCAAGATCTCTTAGCATGGTTGTTTTCCCAGATTGAGGAGCTCCAATAATGACTGTATTTAACCATTTACGATTGTAAAGACTGTCGATTAGACTTTCTCCAATCCCAATTTTCTCGCGTGCAATTCGAATGTTTAATGACGTAATATCACGAATTGCTTTTACTTTGCCATTCTCAGTAATGACTCGCCCCGCTAGTCCGACGCGGTGTCCACCTTTTATTGTGATATAGCCCTTTTGTAACTCTTCTTCAAGCATGTACATCGATGATTGACTAAGTTGACTAAGCATATATGCGAAATCCTCTTTCACGGGTAGTACGGAATAAAAAATAGGCTCGTCTTTTTTGATTAGTTCAATAGGACGGTTAATTCTTAGCCGAATTTCTTGCACATCTTCATCTATATAGCGCCTGAGGAGCTCTACGACATGTTGAGGAAGTACGCTTAAAACTGATTCCATCCTTAATCCCCTCGCCTACTTAGTTATTTTCAATGTATGCAAGCTTGGCTATTTTAATGCCAGAACGCTATTTGTAAATGCCAATAAAAATAAATGCTACTCCAAGACCAATAAACACAAACTTTCCATATGAAAGCTGATCTGCGATGGAAAATAGACCAATTGAAATAGAGGCCAACATAATGAGCGGCCCAATTAAGGCTAACAAACTGTTGATAAAAAGAGCTTTCTTGACATCGTTACCAAAAAGAATAAGTACTGCTGCTGTTAGCTCAATAAATCCTGAGATAAAGCGTAAACACGCCATCGTAATGATTGTTGTATCAAACATATTCCAAAAAGGCCTCATCTGTTCACTTCTCCTCGCCTAAGAGCAAAATATTAGTACAACCTATGCTTTTTTTTGGCTTTTATGCACAAAAAAAAAGCAAGAGCCTAATAGGCTCTTGCTTTTTAATGTCAATTAAGCACGTGATACGTAGCTTCCATCGCTTGTATTAACAACAAGAACGTCTCCTTGGTTTACGAAGAATGGAACTTGAACAACTAAACCTGTTTCAACTGTTGCAGGTTTTGTTCCACCTGAAGCCGTATCTCCTTTAATACCTGGTTCTGTTTCTGTTACTGTTAGCTCAACACTGTTTGGAAGCTCAACACCTAATGTTTCGCTTTCATACATCATAATGCTTACTTCCATGTTTTCTTTTAAGAACTTAAGCTCATATTCAATTTGAACTTCTGGAAGTTCAATTTGATCATATGTGTTTGTATCCATGAATACGTGTTGATCACCATTCGCATATAGATACTGCATTTTGCGATTATCGATTCGTGCTTTGTTTACTTTTTCACCTGCACGGAATGTTTTCTCTTGGACAGCTCCTGTACGAAGGTTACGAAGTTTAGAGCGAACAAATGCAGCTCCTTTTCCTGGCTTAACGTGCTGGAACTCCATCACTTGCCAAATTCCTCCATCCACTTCGATTGTTAACCCTGTACGAAAATCATTTACTGAAACCATCTAATAGTCCTCCTAGTTTACCTTTATAAAATAATAAGTTCTTTTGGGGCATATGTTAAATTTTCATTGCCTTCATCTGTTATGAGCAAATCATCTTCAATTCGAACACCGCCTACGTTTGGTACGTAAATACCAGGCTCAACGGTTACAACCATCCCAGGCTCTAGTACAGTATCAGAACGAGTTGAAAGAGCGGGGCCTTCATGAACTTCAAGACCAATTCCATGGCCTGTGGAGTGCCCAAAGTATTCCCCGTATCCATGTTCTGTAATATAGTTACGCGCTAAGGCATCAGCTTGAACCCCTGTAATACCTTTTTTAATACCGTCAACGCCACGCAACTGCGCCTTTAGAACAATGTCATAAATGTTCTTCAATTCATCACTAACGTCGCCAACAGCAACCGTTCTTGTAATATCTGAACAATACCCTTTATAGTACGCGCCAAAATCAAGCGTTACAAGCTCGCCTTCCTTAATCACTTTTTCGCTAGCAACTCCATGTGGTAAAGCACTTCTATACCCTGAAGCAACAATTGTATCAAATGAAGAAGACGCCGCGCCATGTTTTCTCATATAAAATTCAAGCTCATTTGAAACCTCAAGCTCCGTTACACCGGGTTTGATGTAAGATAAAATATGATGAAAAGCTTCGTCTGTTAACTTGGCAGCTTCCTTTAATATCTTAATCTCTTCACTAGTCTTAATCAAGCGTAAGTTTTCTACAAGACCTGAGACAGGAACAAGTTGGGACGAGATTTCCTTTTGGTATGTGGAGAAGTCAGCGTACGTAATTGCATGTTCTTCAAATCCTAGCGCTTTAATTCCTAACTGTTCAACGACAGAAGCAATTTCTTTTGCAATTGGTCCAGTATGTTTGACAATTTCAAATCCTTCTGTTTGCTTTGTTGCTTGTTCTATGTAGCGAAAGTCTGTAATAAAGACGGCTTTTTCTTTTGAAATGACAACAACTCCAGCACTTCCCGTAAAGTTTGTCATGTAACGACGATTGTATTTACTTGTGATAAGAAGGCCGTCAATTCCTCTTTGTTCAAAGCTTCCACGAAGTTTTATAAGTTTTTCTGTCATGCTATTCCTTCCCTTCCGCGATATTCTTTAAAGCATTAATCCCCATTTCATATCCAAACAATCCAAACCCAACGATCTGTCCTGCACTTACTGGTGCAATAACAGAGGTATGGCGGAATTCTTCTCTTGCATGAACATTTGAAATATGAACTTCTACAACAGGAATGTTAAGGCTTGCAATACAATCGCGAATCGCATAGCTATAATGAGTGAAAGCACCCGGATTTAGGAGTACCCCATCACATGTTTCATTTGCTTTGTACATAGCATCAATAATTACACCTTCATGGTTGGATTGAAGAAAATCCAGAGAAAGGTCGAGAGCTTCTCCTTTTGTTTTTAAGCTGTTTTCTAAATTTACAAGCGTTGTACTTCCGTAAATTTCAGGCTCGCGTTTTCCTAAATAATTTAAATTTGGTCCATTTATAACTAAGAATTGTTTCATAGCACTCTCCCTTTGCTTCAAAAAATTCCGTTCTTTCCTTATCTTATCATAAAGAAGACGCTATAGCTTATGAGGAAGCACTAATTCGTCGCAATTCAGATTCTTCGTACGAAATAGAATACCCAATAAAAATTCCATAGAGCAAGTAAAAACAAAAAGTTGTAATGATGGTATCTTTACTAAGGTCTGTAATCTCTTTTAAATTTGGAAAAATCGGATTTAGCAGAAAGAAAACAAAGCCCCAAAGTATAACACCATATGCCGCTCCAACCCACATGCTTTCAAATTTTCGTAGTAGTGCATAGTAAATAAGTGCAACAGGAATAGAAATAATGGCAAGGAGAATAATTCCAATAATATGTCCAATGATGTGATGTTTCCATTCTCCAAATGTCCAAGGCTCTAAAATAAGATTTGCTCGAATTTCACTCAAATTTAACACATATGCAATGTAGCTTAAAATACCAAACAAAACTCCTGCCGAGATACCAATCACAATCGCTTTATTCATAAAAGAAGGAAGCTTTTCTTTTTTCTCTTGATTTTTTTCCATCTTTTCTCACCTCACTAATTTTAGTATAATCTTTTTACCTAGATTCTATTTGCCTTTATATTGTTTGTTAGTTTTAGTCTAATTATCATAAAATTTGTCTAAACTAGAGAATATACAACAACCTAGAGGTTTCTTGCCTTTTCTTGTAGAATATAAATGACACAAAGAAAAAAGAAATTTGAATGAACTGTTCTTTACTGAAATAATTTAGTTAATACACAATTCATTAGTTAGGTTGGTGTTTATACATCATGGCTCAAAATTCAAAACCCGTTTACGGTGGGCAGGCTGTTGTGGAAGGTGTTATGTTTGGTGGTAAAACCTCGTGCGTTACGGCTATCCGCCGAAAAGATCAAAGCATCGATTTCTTTGAAGCTCCCCGTAAATCATCATCATTTCTGAAAAAAATTAAAAAGGTTCCTTTTCTTCGCGGTATTGCGGCTATTGTTGAAGCTACAGCGAACGGTTCTAAACACCTCAATTTTTCATCAGATCGCTTTGATCTTGATCCTAGTGAAGATGAGAAACTGAAAGAGAAAAAAGAATCAAAGCTAACTATGATTCTTGGCGTGGCTGTTATAGGCGTTCTCTCTTTTATTATTGGTAAAGTGTTAATGACACTTGTTCCCGTATTTTTGGCAGAACTAACAAGGCCCATTTTTTCTTCGGATGTGGCACAGATAGTTGTTGAATCTTTCTTCAAATTTTTATTGATTATTTGCTATATTTTCTTAATCTCGCAAACGCCGCTCATAAAACGAGTATTTCAGTATCATGGGGCGGAACATAAGGTTATTAATGCGTACGAAAAGGGAATAGAGTTAACAATAGAAGGTGTACAGTCCCAGTCCCGTCTCCATTACAGGTGCGGAAGTAGTTTTATTCTATTTACTGTTATTGTTGGTATGTTCGTTTATTTACTAGTTCCAACTGATCCACTTTGGGTAAGGATTGTAAATCGCCTCGCTCTTATCCCCGTTGTTCTTGGTCTTTCTTTTGAAGTATTGCAATTAACAAACAAACTAAGTTCTTTCCCTGTTTTAAAATATTTAGGTTATCCAGGGTTATGGCTTCAGCTCTTAACAACGAAAGAACCGAAAGACGATCAAGTAGAAGTTGCGATTGCTTCTTTCTCACGCCTACTTGTTCTTGAAGAAAAAAAAGCCGGAACAACCCAAAATAAAGTTGTGTAAAACTTTTTTACAATAAATAGTGTACATCTTTGGTGGAGGTGAAGATAATGAGACGTTCTTTTGTTACGTATGTTGTGTACGCCGTCATTACACTTGGGGTAGTTGGTTTTCTGTATACAATTTTGTTTGAACCAGGGAGTCTCTTACGCTCTATCGGAACAATCTTTTTCTTCTTGATTATTTTTTATCTCGTATATCGCTTTGTTTTAGGCCGTCGTCAGCCCTCCAGTTCTCCGTATGATCGAAAATACGCTCAAGCCGTAAAGCAGTCAAAATCTCGTTTGAGAGCGCGAGAAAAAGCTAAAGTTAAGCCAAAAAAGCGTATGATTAAAAATTCAAAAATCACGCCTATTCAAGGTAAAGCCAAAAATCTTGGTCAGTCTTTTACGAAAGAACGAAAACGTAGCTCGAGTCACTTAACGGTCATTGAAGGTAAAAAAGGCAAAAAGAAAAATAGAGCTCTTTTCTAATAAAAAAACCAGGTGACAACTGTCACCTGGTTTTTTAATATGTCCATGTTTTCAAAAAGGCATTTGCACGTTCTCTGCCTAAAGAAATCAGTTCTTCTTTCTTTTCCTCTGCTAACCCAAATTCTGTTGTAAGCGTTGAATCAACCGGTAGAAAAATAATATCTCGTTCATGCTTTTTAGAAATATGTCTAGCATCATGTGCATTTTTCATCGTATCAAAAAGAGCACCAAATAAGTCGATCGCATTATGAATTTCAGCTGACTGCACACTATCTTCAGGAGAGCTAAACTTCACCCCTAGAACAGGACGTACTTTTGGTTGATCTCGCTTTTGAAACAGCCACATTGGAAAATTACTTAGCACTCCACCATCTACCATTATTTTGACTCCTGAGTTTGCTTTTAGCTTTACAGGTTCAAAAAAGTAAGGTAAGCTACAGCTCATTCTTACAGCTTTAGCTACAGAAAATGTCTCAGGGTTAATTCCGTAGCTTGGCAAGTCATCTGGAATTACAACAATCTTTCCATCCGTAATATCTGAAGCAATAATACGTAAAGCATGTTTTGGTACATCTCCAAATGAATATATTCCTCTTGCTTTTAACTTTTCCTCTATCCAAAGTTCAAGACGGTCTCCTTTATATAAACCAAGGCGCCAATATAAAAGAAGCCATTTCCCCCACTTTGCAGGCAAAAGAGAGGCTCTGCTGTCTAACAACTCACTGAGCTCCATTTCTTCTAACATTTTTTGTATATCTCTACTTGTATAGCCTGCAACAATAAAAGCAGAAATAATTGCTCCTGCGCTCGTTCCTGCCAACCTGCGATAAATAAGTCCTTTGTTTTCCACTGCTTGAAGAGCTCCCACAAGTGCAAACCCTTTAATACCGCCTCCTGCAAAAACGCCGTCTATGTACAAGGTTTCACCCCTTCAAAATCCGCCTTTTTACATTTTTAATCGCACCTTTCTTTCTTTATGCACGTCTTTATAAAAACAACAAAAAAACGTTAAGCACTCAGTGCTTAACGTTTCTATATTTATTGTTCACTTTTACGCTGTGTTGCACGAAGAGCTTCAACACGCGCTTCATTTTCTTCAAAATATTGAACGAGATCACCAATACGATCAATTGAATTCCAGCTTAAATGATGCTCAATTCCTTCAACATCCTCATAAATATTCTCTTCATCAACACCAATGATTCGAAGTAATTGCTCAAGCAATTCATGGCGATATACGAGACGCTTCCCAATTTTTTGGCCTTTTGCTGTTAAAATTAAGCCGCGATATTTCTCATAAATTAAATATTCGTCTTTATCAAGCTTTTGAACCATTTTTGTTACTGAGGAGGGATGAACAGCCAAGGCTTCTGCAATATCCGATACTCGGGCATACCCTTTGTCTTCAATTAGCATATAAATTTGTTCAATATAATCTTCCATACTTGGCGTTGGCATAACTTCTCCTCCATTATTTCCATTTGTTTTATGTAAAACTGCATTTAAATTTTACTATACAATAACCTTAAAAACAAGCAACGACAATAGCAAATCAACCGAGGGAGCCCCGGTTGATTTACGTTGTTTTCTTTATAGACCACATTTTAACTGAGCGTTACAATTTGTGCATGTATTACAACCGCCAAGTTCCTCAACGATTCCCTCACGACAAACTGGGCACGTATCCCCAACTTCAGAGCCATACGTTACTTCCTCAGCTTCCTTGGTTTTTTGTACAGAAACTTTTGTCTCAGTTTCTTCTTCAAACGAGTTATCTTCTGCTTTTAAAGAAAGAACTTGAGCGTCGCGACTTCCGTCTACATATACTGTACCGCCCTTTGCTCCACCTTTATATAAACGTTCGTATACTTTTTGGACTTGTTCAACTGTATAACCGCGTGGTGCATTAACCGTTTTACTAATTGAACTGTCAACCCAACGCTGAATGACACACTGTACGTCAGCATGTGCTTCAGGTGAAAGACTCATTGCAGATACAAACCAGTGTGGCAATTTATTTTCGTCAGCTTCAGGATGTGCATCAAGATACTCCTGAACGATATCTGCTTTTACTTCAATAAACTTACCAAGACGTCCACTTCTAAAGTAAGAGAAAGAGAAATATGGCTCAAGACCTGTTGATACACCGACCATTGTTCCTGTGCTTCCTGTTGGAGCAACAGTTAGAAGATGCGAGTTGCGGATTCCATGCTCTTTTACGCTATCTAAAATATCAGCAGGCATCTTGCTCATATAACCTGTTCTTGTAAAGTTTTCTCTGAGCTCTTGCGTTTCTTCCTCATTTTCCCCCACAAGGAATGGAAAGCTTCCTTTTTCTTTGGCAAGCTCTACAGAAGCACGGTAAGCTGTTGTTGCAATTGTTTCAAAAACACGGTCAACAAGCTCATTTCCTTCTTTTGAACCGTACTCTGTTTCACAATAAATAAGTAAATCATGAAGTCCCATTACGCCAAGACCAACACGTCGTTCCCCAAGAGCTTGCTTACGATTTGGCTCTAGGAAGTAAGGAGTAGCGTCGATTACATTATCTTGCATGCGCACGCCTACTTCTACAGTTCTTTTTAACTTCTCAAAATCTACTGTTTTATTCTTTTTATCTGCCATTTGCGCTAAGTTCACAGCAGCTAAGTTACAAACACTATATGGTGCAAGAGGCTGCTCACCGCAAGGGTTTGTAGCTACAACTTGTTGACCATATGCACTTGCATTTGTCATATCATTAGCATTATCAATGAAGAAAACACCAGGTTCTGCTGAATATGTTGCACAAATGTTAATCAAATTCCAAAGCTCTTTTGCTTTGATTTTACGATATGTGCGCACACTGTATCCTTGTTCTTTCCATTTACGTACATCCCCAACTTCATGCCAGTTTTCATTGTAGGCATTCATCTCTTCTTCTGAATAAGCCTCAACATCTGGGAAGCGAAGTTCATACTCTGTATCGTTTTCAACAGCTTCCATGAATTCTTTTGTTAAACAAACAGAAATGTTCGCTCCTGTTAGAAACTCAGCATTATGAACGCTGTATGTTCCACCTGCAGCTAACTTCTCTTTTGCATCTTCAATCACTTTTGCAGGAAATCCACCTTGTCCAGGAATGTTTTCATAATTTAAGATGCCTTGATACATGTCACGCTCATTCGCTGTAAATGGTGTAAACTTCAGCTTGTCCTCCGCCGCTTTCCTAATTCCTTCATCTTTTGTTGTTTGAATTAAGAAGCGTAAAATACGTGGATTTTGCATTTTAGAAATAATGAATTCCACAATATCTGGGTGCCAATCAGCAAGCATAATCATTTGCGCTCCACGACGAGATCCACCTTGTTCAACAAGATGTGTTAGCTTTGCAATATCATCTAACCATGATACAGATCCGCTTGATTTTCCGTTGACGCCTCTAGCAAGTGTGTTGCGTGGACGAAGAGTAGAACCATTTGTTCCAACTCCTCCACCTCTGCTCATAATTTCCATCACTTGCTTACGATGTTCTGAAATTCCTTCACGTGAATCTTTTACATATGGCATAACATAGCAATTGAAGTATGTAACATCTGTGTTAGCCCCTGCTCCATACAATACGCGTCCTGCCGGTACAAAATTTGTGCTTTTCAACTCTTCATAAAAAGCTTGAAACCATTTTTGGCGCTTCTCTTCTGTTTTCTCTGATGAAGAAAGACCAACTGCATTTCGTTTAGCGATTTGCTCGTAAAAAATTTCAAGCGGCTTTTCCATTACGTCTAGTGAACGTTCAACAATTCCAGTTTGAACTTCAAGCTCGTCCGTTAAAGAACCGCGAAATTCTTCTTCAATCCATACTTTTGCTGTTTTTTTCTCCCAGTTAATAGAACGAATAAATCCTAGACCGCGCGCAGGGAATTTAGGATCGTCTTTGACTGTTAATACAACGAAGTCTCCCTCTGTTAACGTCACCTTTTTCGTATCTTTGAACGAATATCTGTCAAGCATTACAAGTCTTGACACGCCTTTATGAGTCATATTCATATCTGCTGTAATTTCATGAACTTGAGGAAATAAACCAATATCCTTATTTAATTTCTCAATGTTCACTTTTGGTTCCTCGTTTAGAACAACAGTCATACACACATCTCCCTCTTACTTGTACTATATTATTAAAGCTAACATAAAAGGACCGACTAATCAATATATAGTATTCATCAATAAACGACATACTATATATTGATTTTTTGTCAAGTCCTTTTCGGAATTTGCTTATTTTTTTAAAACACAACTTTTTTATTGTACACTTTTTTGAAGCAAAATGGGAGAGAGATTATCTACGGTAATTCCATTCATCTTTAGCATATTTATCCAAAGCTAATTTTTTAACGTAGGCTTCTTCTTCTTCTGAAAGGATGTATTCTTCTAATTTAATGTTCAATCCTTTTTCAAAACCTCTTTTAAAAGCCTCATTTGCCTCCTCAATTGAAACAATCCGTCCAGCTACATCATTTACTGCAACTGCTTTATTACGAAAAGATTTTCTCATTCTCTCTTTCACACGTTCACTTGGATAATGGAACATGCTAAAAAGCGCTTCCTCATCAATTGAAAGCAAGATAGAACCATGTTGAAGAATGACCCCTTTTTGACGAGTTTGCGCACTTCCAGCTACTTTACGTCCTTCCACAACAAGTTCGTACCATGAAGGAGCATCAAAACAAACTGAAGATCTTGGATTTTTTAATCCTTCTTTTTCTTCTTCTGTTCGTGGAATTGCAAAGTAAGCGTCTAAACCAAGCGCGCGAAATCCTTCTAAGAGACCTTCTGAAATTACTCTGTATGCTTCTGTAACCGTATGTGGCATGCTTTTGTGTTGCTCAGATACAATAACGCTATACGTGAGCTCATCATCGTGTAGAACGCCTCTACCACCTGTTGGCCGTCTTACAAATCCAAGTCCGCGTTTTCTTACTTCTTCAAAATTCACTTCTTTTTCTGCTTTTTGAAAATAACCGATTGATAAAGTTGCTGGGTCCCATCCATAAAAACGAATAGTTGGTGGAATTTTGCCTTCACTATGCCAATCAAGTAAAGCTTCATCAAGAGCCATATTATAATACGGTGAATGTTTACTCCAATTAATAAAACGCCAAACTTCTGTCATCTTTCTCATCCCTAACTTTTTTTCTTTTTTCGACACTTATTTTTTGAACATTCTTATACAGTTTATCAAAACCAATTTGTCGTGCAAAGAATTTAGGTGGTTGCTTTACTTCTTTTAAAGAGAACTTATATAATAGAGATATCTCGTATTTTAGTAGTCACATGAAAGAGAGGATTATGTTTGATGGAAGGCATTTACGTCATTTTAATTTTATTAGGAGCTTTTATCGTATACTCGATCATTATGCTCCTCATGCAACGCCGCATTATGAAATCGCTAACGGAAGCAGAATTTCGCGCTGGGTACCGTAAAGCACAGCTTATTGATATTCGCGAACAAAAAGACTTTGAAGGTGGGCACATTCTAGGAGCTCGTAATATCCCGCTTTCACAGCTAAAAATGCGTATTAAAGAGCTTCGTCCAGATCAGCCTGTCTATCTTTACGATCAAGCTGGCATTCGTACAGGAAAAGCAGCACAAATGATTCGTCGTCATCGTGGAATTAAAGACATCTATCAGTTAAAAGGCGGCTTTAAACTTTGGACAGGCAAAGTAAAAACAAAGAAATGATAATGGTTTACACATAAGAAAAGGATGGAGAATACTCTCCATCCTTTTTGATTATTAAATTTTCACTTCTTCTTTTTTATAACATAAAACAGGCTTACGAGCTGCAAGTGTTTCATCAAGACGTCCAATAACCGTTGTGTGCGGGGCTTCTTGCACAATTTCAGGATTATCTTCTACTTCTTTTGCAATCGTAATCATTGCTTCAATGAAATTATCCAATGTTTCTTTTGATTCTGTTTCCGTTGGCTCAATCATCATACCTTCTTCTACATTTAACGGGAAATAAATTGTCGGAGGATGATAACCGAAATCAAGAAGTCGTTTCGCCATATCAAGCGTTCTTACTCCTAAATGCTTCTGTCGCTTTCCAGATAGTACAAATTCATGCTTGCAATGTCGATTAAATGGTAAATCAAAATAAGGAGCAAGCTTGCGCATCAAGTAATTTGCGTTGAGAACTGCATACTCTGATACAGCCTTGAGTCCGTCTCCACCCATTGTGCGAATATATGTATAAGCTCGCACATTGATCGAGAAATTCCCATAATACGGCTTAACACGACCAATAGACTTTGGAATGTTATAGTCAAACGTATAACCATTTTCTTTTTTGATTAACACTGGCTTTGGTAAGAAAGGAATAAGCTCTTTTTTCACTCCAACAGGACCAGAACCAGGACCACCTCCACCATGAGGACCTGTAAATGTTTTATGCAGATTCAAATGAACAACATCAAATCCCATATCCCCTGGACGTGCTTTACTTAATACAGCATTCAAATTTGCTCCATCATAATAAAGTTTCCCGCCTGCATCGTGAACAATTTGAGCCATTTCAATAATATTTTCTTCAAATAAGCCAAGCGTGTTCGGGTTTGTAAGCATAAGAGCTGCTGTATCCTCTCCAACAACCTGCTGGAGATGATTTAAATCCACAAGCCCGTTTTCATCTGATTTCACAGTAACGGTTTCAAAACCAGCTACAGTAGCTGAAGCAGGATTTGTTCCATGTGCAGAGTCTGGAACAATCACTTTTGTTCGGTTAAAGTCTCCTTTTTCTTCATGGAAGGCACGAATAAGCATAAGTCCCGTCCATTCTCCGTGAGCTCCTGCGGCAGGCTGCAACGTGACCTCATCCATTCCGGTAATTTCCTTCAAACTCTCCTGAAGGTCAAATAAAAGAGCGAGAGCTCCTTGAACACTTCCTTCGTCTTGCAATGGATGAATATGTGAAAATCCTGGATAACGTGCTACATCCTCATTTACTTTTGGATTGTATTTCATTGTACAAGAACCAAGTGGATAAAAACCTGAGTCCACTCCGTGGTTTCTTTTTGAAAGAGCTGTATAATGTCTTACAATGTCTAGTTCTGATACTTCTGGTAATAATGGTTCTTCCTTTCTTTTATAGTCTCCTCCTAAAATAGAAGAAACGTCTACTTCTTCTAC
The DNA here is from genome assembly GCF_900177535.1 of Priestia filamentosa. Taxonomy (NCBI): domain Bacteria; kingdom Bacillati; phylum Bacillota; class Bacilli; order Caryophanales; family Bacillaceae; genus Priestia; species Priestia filamentosa. Next base: position 431,364 of record NZ_FXAJ01000001.1, on the reverse strand, counting down.
ATCAAGTTCTGGCAACGAATAACCTTTTCTGCCGTGCTTACTCAACTCAAAGATTAGCGGCTGATCAGTTTTCATGATGAAATTCCCTCACTTCTTCTACAAATTTATCAATCTCGTCTTTTGAACGAATTTCCGTTACAGCAATAAGCATACACCCTTGTAAGCTAATATCATCGCGTCCTAAATCATAACCACCAATAATTCCTTTTTTCAAAAGTGAAGCGTTTAGTTTCTGAATACTACAGTTGAAAGAAACAACAAATTCATTGAAAAAAGCGTTAGAAAACCAAACATCAAACCCTGCTTCTTCAAAAGCTTTTTTCGCATAGTGCGCTTTGCTCATATTCTGCTTTGCCATCTCTTTCACACCACTTTTGCCGAGTGATGTCATAGCTACTGAAGCTGCTAGAGCGTTTAATGCTTGATTCGAACAAATATTTGACGTTGCCTTGTCACGACGTATATGCTGTTCTCTTGCCTGAAGTGTCAGCACAAATCCTCGCTTTCCATCATTGTCTTTTGTTTGACCAACAAGTCTTCCAGGAATTTTACGCATTAATTTTTTAGATGTCGCAAAATAACCGCAGTGAGGCCCTCCAAATTGCATTGGAATTCCAAAAGGTTGAGCGTCTCCTACAACAATATCTGCTCCAAATTCTCCCGGAGGAGCAAGTACGCCAAGTGAGAGTGGATTGCTCGACACAACAAAAAGAGCATTTTGCTTATGAGCAATTTTTTCAATTTCTTTTAAAGGTTCAACTTGACCGAAAAAGTTTGGATATTGAAGAATAACGCTTCCCACATCTTCATCCATCTCTTCTTCTAACACTCGTAAATTTGTTAATCCATCCTTATGAGGAATTTCCACAACAGCAAGGTTTTGGCCTTTTGCATATGTTTTTAACACCTCTCTTGATTCTGGATGAACAGCTGACGAAACAAGTATTTTTCGTTTTTTAGTATGACCAGCACTTACCATCGCTGCTTCCGCAAGCGCTGTACCTCCGTCATACATCGAAGAGTTGGCAACATCCATCCCTGTTAATTCACAAATCATCGTTTGAAATTCAAAAATAGCTTGAAGTTCTCCTTGTGAAATCTCAGGCTGATATGGCGTATATGCAGTATAAAACTCCGAGCGTGAAATAATATGGTCTACAACAGAGGGAATGTAGTGATCATAAACACCTGCGCCTAAAAAAGACGCATATTGCTTTGTTGAAGCATTTTGCGCTGATAAAGCATAAAGCTCTCGTGTTAAGCATGCTTCAGATGCTCTCTTTTTTAATTTGTATTCTCTTTTAAAACGAACGCTTTCTGGAATATCTTCAAAAAGCTCATCAACAGTAGAAACACCAATTGCGGCTAACATTTCTCTACGATCTTCTTCTGTCATTGGCAAGTAATGATGGGTCATAGCGTTTTTACTCCTTTTTTCCGCTTATAAAACGGTGTTTTAATAATGGATGCTTTCACAAACTTATTACGAATCTCAACAAACACTTCACTTGCAAGAGAGGTATATTCTTCATTGATAAGAGCCAGCCCAATATTTTTTTTAAGAGTTGGAGATTGCGTTCCTGTTGTTACCTTTCCAACTTCTTTTCCATCTACAAAAACCCGGTAGCCATGACGAGGGATGCCGCGTTCAATCATTTCGAGACCAACAAGTTTTCGCTTTACGCCTGTTTCTTTTTGTTTTACTAGGGCTTCTTTTCCGATAAATGAAGATTTATTTAACTTAACGGCAAAACCAATTCCTGCTTCATATGGGGTGATGTCGTGTGAAAGCTCTTGCCCATAAAGGGGAAGGGCTGCTTCAAAGCGAAGGGTATCCCTTGCTCCTAATCCGCATGGTAATAATCCCTCATCTCTTCCTGCTCTTAGAATGGTTTCCCATAAGAAAGACGCCTGTTTCTTTTGACAATAAATTTCAAATCCATCTTCTCCTGTATAACCAGTCCTTGAAATCAGCACTTCAACCCCATTTACCGAGACACTATTTCGAAAATTAAAAAAACTTATTTCAGAAAGATCAAGAGAAGTTAGTTTACTTAATACCTCTTCTGATGAAGGACCTTGTAGAGCGATAAGAGCTATTTCTTCTGATACATTTGTTAACGTAACATCAGGGGTAAGATGGGCTTTCATCCAGTCAAAATCCTTCTCAATATTTGAAGCATTCACAACAACAAAATAAGAGTTAAGAGAAAGCTGATAAACAAGCAAATCATCAACAGTTCCTCCATCTTCATAGCACATTGCCGTATACTGAGCTTTTCCTGGAGAAAGAGCAGAAACATCGTTTGTCATTAACTTTTGTAGATAATCAAGGCTTCCCTTTCCTTCTACTTTAAACTCTCCCATATGTGAAACATCAAAAAGCCCACATTTAGTACGAACAGCTATATGCTCTTCTTTTATGGATGAAAATTGAACAGGCATACTCCATCCGCCAAAATCAATCATTTTAGCACCAAGCTTACTGTGTATATCATAAAGCGGCGTTTTCTTCATCATTCTCATCTCCTATAAAATTGACATCTCTATTTTCAATAGAATTCTGTCTTCTATGTTAATAGAAAACGGTATTAAAAAAAGGACAGAGTACTCCCTTTTAAGAAGTACTCTGTCCTTTGACCTGAAAGTTTCCCTTTCCTCATACGAAAAGGTTGCCTCGTTGGTGGCTTGGTTTTAAGCTCTCTCCAGAGTTGCGTCAAACAAAGGTCTTTTTGCCTGAGAGATTCGCTCATTCGCTTGCTCCTTCGGCGCTACAACATAATAGTCTCTCCCTTTGTTTTCATTCGCATCTATATTTTGTTACAGTTTCGGACATACTACATAAAAAAAGCAAAATGAACTCGTTGCAAAATGTTCATGCACTGAAAAATACTTATTAAACAATTCTTGAATACAAATTTATCCTACCATTAAACTTTATGAAAATTCAATAAAAATTTGCAGAAGAGGTGCAAAAATATGAATGTTCCGATTTCATTTGATCACGAATGGCAAGATTCGTTTTTAAAATCATTCGAAGAAGACGGCCCTTGGGCAAATTACGATATTTATCAGCTTGCCTATAAAGTTGCCCAAAGAACAGCGGTTCCTTCTTTTCACGATCTTCAAGCTCCGAGCTATTTGGCCGACTTAACTCCTCTCCCACATCAACTGGAAGTTGCTAAAAAAGTAGTAACAGAGATGAACGGAAAAGCTATATTAGCTGATGAAGTGGGACTTGGTAAGACAATTGAAGCAGGTCTTATTTTAAAAGAATATATGATTCGAGGTCTTGTAAAAAAAGTACTGATTCTCGTCCCTGCTTCCCTTGTGTCTCAGTGGACGATAGAACTTAATCAAAAGTTCCATATTCCAGCAGTTGCACAACGCAAGTCTTATGTGTGGGAACAGTGTGATGTTGTTGTTTCCTCTATCGATACAGCAAAACGCATGCCGCACAGAGACATTATTTTAGAACAAAATTATGACTTTATTATTATTGATGAAGCTCACAAATTAAAAAATCATAAAACTAAAAACTATCAATTTGTACAAGAGCTAAAAAAGAAGTTTTGTCTTCTTTTAACAGCTACACCTGTGCAGAATAAAATTGAAGAAATCTTTAATCTTGTTTCTCTTTTAAAGCCTGGTCACCTCGGAAATCAAGCATATTTTGAAGAGTTGTTTTCAGCGAAAAACCGCAAGCTAGAAAATGATGAACATTTGCGCGAACTTATTAATAAAGTCATGATTCGCAACAGAAGACAAGATACTGGAATCGAATGGACAAGTCGGAAAGTCGAAACCATTCCGATTCAGTTTTCTGAGGAGGAACGTGCGCTATATGACGCTATTGGGTCGTTTAAAGAACACGATAGCCCATCAAGTGCTTTTGCTCTTTTAACACTGCAACGTGAAGCATGCAGCAGCAAAGAAGCTGTATATATGACGCTAAAAGGTATGCTTGATAAAGAAAGTGAAGAGTATACCCCTCCATACACTTTAATTGAGACGCTTATGGATAGGATTGGAAACATCGGAAAAACTGGGCGAAATTCAAAAGCAGAAAAAATGGTGGAACTCATTAAGAAAATTGATGACAAAGTTATTGTTTTTACTGAATACAGAGCAACACAAATGTATTTGCAGTGGCTCTTGCAGCAGCATGGCATTTCTTCTGTTCCGTTCCGTGGAGGCTTTAAACGCGGAAAAAAAGATTGGATGAAACAGCTTTTCCAAAACAATGTTCAAGTTCTTATTGCTACAGAAGCAGGTGGAGAAGGAATCAACTTGCAATTCTGTCATCATATTATTAACTATGATCTTCCGTGGAATCCAATGCGCCTTGAACAGCGAATTGGAAGGATTCACCGCCTTGGGCAGGAAAAAGATGTCCATATTTATAATTTTGCAACGTCTGGAACAATTGAAGAGCATATCCTAAAACTTTTATATGAAAAAATCCGCTTATTTGAACGTGTAATTGGCAATTTAGACGATATTCTTACACAGCTTGAAATGAAAGACTTTGAAGAATATGTGAACGATGTTTTCCTTCATTCTCGTTCTGAGGGAGAAATGAAGCTTAAAATGGAACATTTGTCTTCTATTATTGATGATATGAACGATGGAGAGGAGAATGCAGCAAATGCAGCAACATGATATCCACCAGTTCTTGAAAGGATATTTTCAATCAACAGAGTGCTCGATTCTTGAAGAAGGAACCGGTTATCTAACCGTTCAACTTACAATTGATCAAGACAAAGAGCTTATGAATCGCCCTTTTTACTGGCACTATTTAGAAAAAGTTGGCGGGGAACCAAATCCCGCCTCTTTAACATTTATTACAAATGAACAGCATGCACCCCAAGATATTAAAGGAGAGAAAGTTCATTTCGGTTCTCCCCGCCTTCATCAAATTTTCCAAGCAACAAGAAGGTTTGGCTCAGCAATCAGACTTTATGAAGCTAATGTAGCACGTTCAACTCATAATACTGCTTTGCATCCTTGGCTTAATATGAACGTTATGGTGTCGTATCAGTGTGATCATAAAAGAGATTATCTTTTATCTCTTGGAATCCACTTAATTACAGGAAATATTATTGAAGATTTTCACGAACTTTTAAAAGGGCAAGCACTAACGCCTAAAATTCCAGACTTTACGTTTACCCTTTCTCCTATTATTAAACCAAAAAGCGGATTCAATCGTCTTCATCAATATATTGAAAAACATATATATGAGGATGATCACAGCTGGGCGGAAGAAGCAAAAGAAAGGTGGAAACAGGATCTTGATCTTCTTAATCATTTCTACGAAGACATTGAGGAAAAGCCATCAACGTATGATATTGAAAAGAAGGCGCTTCAAGACCAATATGAACCAAGAATCTCCGTCAACGTCGTTAACGGAGGAATCTTTTATTTACAGGAAGGAACAGTTCGTACCCTTCTACAACGAAAAATGGCTTGAAAACAATAAGGAGGATTTTGATGAAACTTTTTATTAAAACAATTGTTGCATTTTTTTCACTAAGTCTTATTACCGTGCCGTTTTTACACGGTCATGCCGAAACATCTGCATATATAACTCAATCAGCTGATCATGCGAAATGGGGCCGCCTCGCTGTTAAACAGACACAAATGAGGTATCCTGTTGCTCAAATTAAAGATTATGCATATCTTGGTAAAGGAAAGGAAAAAAACCTTGAAACACAGCGCTTTAAACTTTGGCTTCAGCAAGGAGAGAAAAAGTTTACTGTGTTCATTACAATCAAAGTCGATCCGAAAAACAACACAATGAAAAAAATTCAGTTTGTAGAAAGTTTAAATTAAAAAAGAGGAGCGAATTTGCTCCTCTTTTTAATTAGCCAATGAGAAAAGAATCGGCTTTAGACAAACTGTATTGGTTTATCCAATTCATATAGCTTCTGATAGTAAGCAGATGTTTTTAGTAATTCATCATGCGTACCTCTCATTTTCACACGTCCATCTTCTAAAAAGATAATTTCGTCCATCTTCTCAATTCCTGTGAGATGATGTGTTACCCATAAAAGCGTTTTGCCTTCTAACGTTTCAAAGATGGTATCTAACAACGCTCTTTCTGTAATAGGGTCAAGACCAACTGTTGGTTCATCAAGCATGACAATAGGCGTTTTTTGAAGAAGAACCCGAGCAAGAGCAATTCGCTGACGTTCACCACCTGAAAAGCGCTGTCCTGTCTCTTCCATTGAGGTTTGATATCCGTCCTGAAGAGAGGAAACAAGATTTTCTAATCTAACTTTTTTCACTACTTCTTTAACTTCTTCTTCTGTTGCGCTCTCGTTTGCAAGTAGCAAATTATTTGCTACGTTTGTGTTAAACAAATATGGATTTTGATTTAAAACTGAAATAAGAGAAGATGTTCCGTCTTTAATAGACGAAGCATTGTATTCATTTAACGTAACAGATCCCCCTGTTGGAACAAGCAGCCCTTGAATTGCTTGTAAAAGCGTAGATTTACCCGCTCCACTTCTTCCGATAATGGCAATTTTCTTCCCTTGAGGAATGTGCAAATTAAGATCTTTTAGCACAGCTCCTTCTTGTTCTTCATATTGAAATGATAGATTTTTCAAGTCAATTGTAATATTCTCTTTTGAACGGTTATACACAACTTGTTCTAAGCTATTTTCCTTTGAAGACTCTAGCTTATTTTCCAAGTTTGTAATACGTGTTAGCGATTCTTCATAGCGTGGGTATTTCTCAACTGCATTTGAAACAGGAATAATAGCTTCTGATAACGGAATAACAACAAGCACAAAAGCAGCAATATAGACGTTTGCAAGTTCACCATGCGAAAACAAGTTTGATGAGAATATCATCATTGTTACAATCATAGCTGCTACAACAACTTGAGCGATAAACTCCCGGTAGTATTGCCACCTTTTTGTTTTTCGGTCAGCCTCATCCACTTTACGACCAATGCGTAGGACTCGCTCTAAAAAAGTGCCTTTCTGACCGCTCATAAGCCAGTCACTAATACCAAGCAAACCGTCTGTTGTATATTGATACATACGATCTTTTTCGTGCTTATATGTTCTATTTACCGCTCTCATATGCACAAGAGAGAAAATAGGCATCACGATAATAAGCATAAAAAAATACAAAGCCATTAAAAGAGCAAAAGGAAGACTAAAATAGCCGAGAGCAATAATGCTAATAATATATAGTAAGAGCGCTGAAGCTGTAGGCAAGACTGTCCGTAAATAAAGATCTTGAAGCCCCTCAATATCTTCAGCAAGCACGCCTAATATTTCTCCTGTTTTTAGCTGTTTGTTTCCTGCAATACGTGGCTCAACAAGATGATAGAGACGCGTTCTCATCTTAGCAAGTACACGTAAAATAAAATCATGACTTACTAGACGCTCCGAATAGCGAAAAACGGCGCGCCCCAACCCAAACGTACGAACAAGTACAATCGGTACATAAACAAGCAAAATGTTTTCAGGACGAAGTGAGGATTTACTGATTAAAAATCCAGATGTGAACATAAGCGCTGCTGCTGATCCAATTGACAGCATGCTAAGCAGCATAATCGCAATCATTCGGTATTTATATTTTTGAACATATGGCATAATCCAGCTGCTCTTCTTCACGATGCATCCCCCATTTGTGCCTTTAGTAATCGTTTGTACGCTCCGTTTTTTTCTATAAGCTCTTTGTGTGTACCAACTTCAACAATTTGGCCGTCTTCCATCACTAAAATAACATCCATTTCTTTCATCCAATGTAAGCGATGTGAAGCAAAGAACATGAGCTTATCTTGTGAAAGGTGTAGTAATACTTCTTTTAAATCATACTCAGTCTCCACATCAAGCTGTGCTGTTGGTTCATCAAATAATAGGATAGAATGCTCACTCAAGAAAGCCCTTGCTAACGCAATCCGCTGTGCTTGACCACCGCTTAGCGTGCGCCCTCCCTCTCCGATAATTTCATTTTCACGATGTGGCAGACGAGCTACCATACTTCCTAATCCAGCTTGACGGATGGCTAATCTTACTCCTTCATCACTCGCATCAGGCTGATAAAACCGAATGTTTTCTTTAATAGAACCTGTAAAAATAAACGGGTGCTGAGGAATATAAACAGTTTGTTCTTGCCATGCTCCTGAAGTAAGCTGAACGTCTTCTCCATCAATGCGAACAGCTCCTTCATTAATAGACAGAAAACCGCTTAACGCGTCAATTAGTGTAGACTTTCCAGCTCCGCTCATTCCCATAATTCCTACTTTTTGATTTCCCTTTATTTGAAAAGAAAGGTTATGCAGCGTATTTTCTTCTTTTCCTTCATGATGAATATCGACATTTTGAAAAGTAATTGTGCTTTCCTTTGTAAAATGAGGTGCTGTTCCTGAAATGGTTACTTCCTCGCCTTTTTTGATTACGGCTAGTATTTCTTCTCCCGCTTCTTTTCCATCTAACGTTGCATGATAGTCATTCCCAACTTCTCGAATAGGAAGAAAGTATTCTGGTGAGAGTAGCAGCACAAGAAGAGCTGGCTCTAATGTAAGCGTACCGTCGATAAGACGTAAACCTAACATAACTGCTACAATAGCAATGGATAGCTGTGTAAATAAATCAAGAGCAAACGTTGATAAAAAGGCAATACGAAGCGTACCCATTGTTGACTTTCGATACTGACCACTAACTTTTTCAATTGTTTCACCATGCTCTTTACTTCTCCCTAAAAACTTTAAGGTGCGAAGACCGCGCAACGAATCAACAAAATGATTTGAAAGTAAACGATATGATGCCCACTGTGCGTCAATTTTCTTCTGTGCGGCAAGTCCAAGTAAAATCATAAAGACAATTAAAATGGGCATTGTAATCAATAAAATCAGAGCAGAAAGATGGTCGTAAAACCAAATATAAATAAGCACAAGCCATGGTGTAATCCCGATAGCAACAAGTTTCGGAATAAAAAGTTCAAGATAATCACGTAATTTTCCTAATCCTTCAATTAAAAATGTTACAAGATGTCCCGTACCTTCCCTTTTTGTATAGCGTGGTCCAAGCTTAAAAATACTTTGAAGGAGCGCTGACCGTAATTCAGTAACAGTCGTTTCTCCAAACTTATAAAGTATTTTTTTTATTAACAATGAACATAGATGTCTAGCAAGAAAGGCTACTATAAAGTAGCCTATTGTTTCTATTTGTGATGTTAAGCTTTTTCCGTTAAAAAGTGAGGTAATGGCTTCTGCTAGCCATTTTGCTTGAAAAATAATGGCTATAGTTTGAAGAAGCACCCCGAGAGATACGAGCGCTAATACTCTTTTGATGCCTTTATAGGCCATTAAGTTTCTTCCCATTAGTATTCCATATGCTCCTTATGGTTAATACGTTTACGAAAAACGTAGTAACTCCAAATTTGATATCCTAAAACGAACGGTAGCAATGTGAGTCCAAGATATGTGATTACTTTTAATGAATAAGCTCCAGATGCTGCATTGTGAATGGTTAAATTGTTAGCTTCATTAATTGAACTAATCATTACCCGTGGAAATAATCCAATAAACAGTGATCCTGTTACTAACATGATGACAAGACCTGACGAAAAGAACGCCCAGCCGTCTCGTCCTCTTGTTAGAAAGTAGCCAAGAAATAAGTAAACAACGATTCCTGCCAAAAATAAGTACTCCAATAAGTTTCCATGCACTGTAAACAAATCTGTTTTAAAGAAAGTAGCCACTCCAACTGCAACTAACAAAACAGCATTAATGGGCAGTAGCTTCTTAGCAACTTGGCGACAGCGATCTCTTAAATCATACATAAGACGGATTGTTCCAAATGTAAGGCCGTGCATAAAACAAAGCATTGTTAATGTTATCCCACCAAGTAGCGTATACCAGTTTACAATATCTGAGAAAGATGCTCTCATTTGCATATCCCCGTCAATTGGTACTCCCTGAATAACAGCTGTGAACATTGTGCCAAAAGCAAGTGGAGGAATAATGCTTCCAAAAAGAATTACCCAGTCCCACGTTGTTCTCCAAACAGGACTTTCTGCTTTTCCTCTAAATTCAAATGCAACGCCCCGACCAATTAAAGCAAGTAAGATAATCACGAAAACAAGGTAAAAACCGCTTAACATTGAAGCATACCAGTTTGGGAATGCCGCGAACATTGCGCCAATCCCTGTGATCAGCCAAACTTCATTAGCATCCCAAACAGGACCAATTGAATTGATCAATGCGCGGCGTTCTGCATCTGTTCTCGCTACAAATTTTGTTGACATTCCAACTCCAAAGTCGAATCCTTCTAAGAAGAAGAATCCAACAAACATAAAGGCCACAAGAATAAACCAAAATTCATTAAGAGATAGCATGTTGACCCTCCTTCATAAACGGATCATGATTTTCTTCTATCATCTCTTCCTCATGATGTGGTCCCTTTTTAATCTCCCGCACAAATAAAGTGACCATAACTGCAAATAAAATAATGTAAAATGTTGAGAAAGCAATAAGTGAAAACAGTACTTGCCCCGCTGTTACGTTAGCTGAAACAGCATCCTCTGTTTGCATATATCCAAAAACAACCCATGGTTGACGTCCAATTTCGGTCATAATCCAACCTGCTGAGTTCCCTATAAAAGGAAATGAAATAGCTATAACCATCAAGCGAAGATACCATTTGCTTTGAACTAATTTCTTACGAGCGTAAAGATACGCCCCTAGAATAGCTAATCCAATGATTGCTCCTCCTAAAACAGCCATAACGCGGAAACTCCAAAATACGGTTTTAACCGGTGGTATGTAGTTTCCTTCTCCGTACATTTTCGTATAGCGTTCTTGTAATTCATTCATACCTGTTACAGAACCTGAGAACTTGCCATAAGATAAGTAACTTAATAGGTAAGGAATTTCAACCTCTGACGTATTTTCTTTGTTCGCTGTATCAATATTGGCAATAGCTGTCCATGCTCCTGGGTCTTCACTGTTTTCCCAAAGCCCTTCTGCTGCTGCCATCTTCATTGGCTGTGTTTCAACTAAATATTGAGCTTGTTCATGCCCTGAAAGTGCTAGCCCAATTCCTGATGCTACTCCAACAGCAATTGCTACTTTAAAAGATCTTTGATAAAAATCAACGTGCTTCTTTTTCAAAAAGGCGATTGCACTAATACCTGTAATAAATAGTGCTCCTGTTGCAAATGAACCAAATAGCGTATGAGGGAACTCAACCCAAAGCTGTCCATTTGTTAAAATCGCTGCAAAGTCATGCATTTCAAGGCGTCCTCGTTGAAGTACTTCTCCAACTGGATGCTGCATGAAAGAGTTTGCTGATAAAATAAAAAATGCTGAGAACATCGTTCCTAATGAAACGAGCCAAATACAGAGGGCATGAAGCCATTTCGGCAAACGATCCCAACCAAAAATCCATAACCCTAAAAATGTTGATTCCATGAAAAAGGCAAGTAATGCCTCAATTGCGAGCGGCGCCCCGAACACATCTCCAACAAAGCGAGAGTATTCAGACCAGTTCATTCCAAACTGAAATTCTTGTAAAATACCTGTTACAACACCGACAGCGAAGTTAATTAAAAACAGGTGCCCCCAGAACTTTGCCATCTTTTTATATGCTTCATCTTTCTTCACTACGTAGATTGTTTCCATAATTGCAATGATGAAAGCTAATCCAATTGATAGTGGTACAAATAGAAAGTGAAATAATGTTGTGGAAGCAAACTGAATGCGTGATAATTCAACTACATCCATAAAGTCCCCCTCTTTCTCTCTAAATTTATCTTTGTGAAATATTGAGCAAACTAATCTATGCCTCTAGTATACTCCCTCATATATATATTTGTTTGTGAAATGTTGAACATTCTATGACATAATTGAGACAAATTTGTTAACATGTTGGTTATATGGGAAAAAAGAACGTCATTGGAATACTTTTATTAGATAAAAAAGCAAGATTTTTCCTTTTCATTACTTTTTTTAATTCTTTGTTAGTAATAATAGATAAAAATCACTCTTCAAAAAGAAAGTTATTAACATGACCTCTACGAAACAGTGAAATATCTTTTGCTATGAATTTAACCTTTCCTATACAAGATACTTCTCGATAGATTCTCTCACTTCAAAAAAATAGTGCATTAAATATGCACTATTTACCCACCAATATAAGACATCTCAATTGGCTCACGCTTATCTTTTAAGTTTGCTCGATCTTCTGAATACCGATCATCACGCATCTCCCACACAGAAGAAATATATTCAAAAAGCTCTTCATCCGACTTACCGCTTCTTAATTTCTCTCTTAAATCCGTTCCTTTTGAAGCAAACAAACAGGTATAAAGCTGCCCGCTTGCAGATACTCTTGCCCTTGTACAGGAGCCACAAAATGTGTCTGAAACAGAACTAATAAAACCAACTTCTCCTGTTTTATCGCTGTACTTATAGCGCTTTGCAACTTCCCCAAAATAGGCTTCTTTTACAGGAATCAGCGAAAATTCGCTTTGTAGTTCTGTTAGAATATCCTTTTTCGTCATTACATCCCTCATATCCCAGCCATTTGTTGATCCAACATCCATATATTCAATGAATCGAAGCGTTACTCCTAATCTCTTAAAATAGCGAGCCATAGGCAGGATTTGATTGTCATTTACACCTTTTTGGACAACCATATTAATTTTCACATAGAGACCTGCTTCTCTAGCAGCATTAATTCCTTTTAAAACGGGAGAAATTCCAACACCCTTTCCATTCATATAACGAAATACATCGTCTTCAATGGCATCCAAACTAATGTTAACACGCTGTACCCCTGCTCCTCGCAAGTCTTGAGCAAGCTTTGGAAGAAACACGCCATTTGTTGTTACAGCAATATCTTCAATCCTTGTTTTTTCCCCAATTCTTTCTATTAAAGAAGGTAGTCCTTTTCTAAGTAATGGCTCTCCACCTGTAATGCGTATTTTCTCCACTCCTAACCGAGAAAACAACACGCTTAAGCGTACGAGCTCATCATCTGTGAGAAGTTCTTCCTTCTGTAAAAACGTATAATTCTCATTAAAAATATGGGCTGGCATACAATAGTGACAGCGAAAATTACATTGATCAATAACAGAAAGGCGCAAATCTCTTAGCGGTCGTTTAAATTGATCTTGTACAGCCATAAGCCTTAATCCCCCTTACATATACATCCGTTCATGTGTGACTCTCTCTATATATAAATTGATAGAATATTCTTACTCGTTATGCGTTAAAGTAGTTTTTACTTTAACACACTTAAAAAGGATTGTATATAAAAGCATCCTACAGAGCAGGATGCTTATTATGCTATTTATTTTTTTGACGACGCTTCATCATAATTAGCGCATACGGTAAAACACCAAACCAGCGAACTGCAAACGGTTGGCGCTCTTGCTTTTTTTGCTGACGCTGTTTTTTCCGATCGTCTTTTGGCTTATCCATGTATTGAACAATTTCTTGTGTCATAAACTTAACATAATCATTCACTGACACGTTGTCCACCTTCTTTCAGTACGTAGCATGCCCTTTTTTAATGGATTTTAATCATGGAAGAAAAGGATAGAGAATAGAAAATGGAGTAAACTATAATATGCACAATTAATTTTAGCAGAGTAATGCTAATTTTACGCTTTGCTTATCTGTTGTACTTCATCATCCCTTAAGTTTTATTAACGATAAAACTAACTTCATTTTCGTTTTCCATAGCCAAGCTTTAAAAAGAAAGGGATGCCCCTTCTTGATATTGGATGATTTTATGAGAGGCTACATCCATAACAACCCATACCTTTGCATTTCCGCTATTCTCCCCTTTACACACAAGCTCTACTTTTGCTTCCGTTGCACTTAAAGGAATAATCGTAATCTCGACACTTCCGTTTTTGGTTTCAACCCATGATGCCTCCTCCTTTTTTAATGAATCATTAACATACTTTTTTGCTTCAAATAGACCGTGATTAATCAAATATTGAAGCTGATATCTTCCTTTCGTTTCATAAAAACTTCGCGATTCTACAATGTAAAGCGCACTATAATGAGTAAGAAGAAACAGGACAAGAAAAGATAGAAGAAGAGTGATTGGCAACACAAATCCCCATTCATTTTTCCTCATAGCCCTTCTCCATATAAGGGAATAACAGCTTCGTAAACTTTTCCTTTTAATGACTCAACTGCAATTGTAATGGTTTTGGGAGAATGCGCTGAAAAAGAAAGGGACTGGATATTGCGAAGAGCAATCTCATGACCTAATCCATTTACTCTTCGTCTAATGAGAGGACCATATTTTTCATATTGCACAACAATATTTTGACCTGAAGGCGACAATTGTAACAATGATTTATAGATAGAAACTTCTTCTGCTTCACGAAGTTCAATAGACGTTTGAGCAATAAATGTATCCCACTCTGCTTGTGTAAAAGTATCATAAGAACTTTCCGTTTCAATAACTGATAAGAGAAGTGGAAAAGATGCTAAAAGAAGAACTGAGATGGCAAAGCAAAAGATGGTTTCAAGCAGTGTAAATCCATTTCTTTTCACGGAAATAGCACCTCACAAACCTTTTTTTCTTTCCCATTAAATGTGTACCAAGAAACACATCCTCTCTTACCACCTTGGACATTTTGAAAAGTAAACTTGAAGTTTGTTGTAGATGAAGAGTGGTGATGAGAATTATATGTTTGATACAGAAGCTCATTATATAATGCGGTTCTCGCCATGTATTCACGTTCTAAATTTGCACGCTGTTGTTTTAAATGAATATAAAACGGGAGAATAGAAAGTGTGAGAAGAAGAAAAATTGAAAAGGCGATAACTGCTTCCACCATAACAAAACCTTTTTCATACTTCATTAATATACATCCTGCCTCTCCCAAGTAGAAATACCACTGCATATACTTTCTTTTGAAAAGTAACATGAAGAGTACCAGGTCTACTAATATTTCCAGTTGTAGCAAATGTAATTGGTGGCCTCAGTGTTTTGAAGGAGATGTTAACGTCTTTATGATAAAAAGTTTGAGAAATGACTTTGCCTTGAGCGGTTATTTGATATTTGTGATCTTCAGGGGAAAATTTAATGGCTGTTGGTGTTTGACGATGAATAGCAAGCTGTTGTGCATAGAGAACATCTTTTTGAAATCTGTCAAAAAACGCTTGCTCATTATAAGTCTTGATAAGATGGTGAAACGAAAAAACAAAAATGACAATCACAATGTGAAGCATTAATAATACAATAACTGTTTCAAGGAGCGTGAATCCTCTTTCAATCTTTTTGTTCTTATCCCCCACTAACTTCACTTGCTTTTCCATCAGCATTTATTGTAATTTCTGTTCCGTTAGGACATTTAGCTTCCTTCAAATATCCTCCTTCAATAAGTTCATTCATCGTTGGTTTCTTTCCTTTTTCAATTTCATATACTTGGGCTTGGGCTTCAACAGTATTAAGAAAAGCCTCACACCCTTTATTTCGGATTGCTTTATTATGACTAACAATATTCGGAATCATAATAAGAAGTAAAACCGTAATAACTAGCATCACAATAAGCATTTCAATTAAGGTAAAGCCTTTTTCATTCCTTATCATGTACTTTTACCTCCTTATAAACTGGACATTGCTTGAAACATAGGAATCATAATCGCCAAATATAAACAAAGAACGGTTAACCCGATTAGAGAAAACAAAAGAGGTTGTAAAATGCTAATTATTTTTGTTATTTTCCCTTCTAATTTCTCAATCACAAGTGCACTATAGTCACAAAGCTCCTGTGCTAAGTTACCATTTGACTGGCCATGCGAAATGATTTGCGACAATTCTAATTCATAATACGAAACTTCTGCAATAATTTCTGGAAGTCGTCTTCCTCTTGTTAGAGCAAGCTTCAATCGTTTTCCTTCTCCTTGAAAAAATGGTGAATGTTTTTGCCTACAAAATGCTTGTAAACTTTCGTTAATAGACAACCCTCCTTTCAAAAGATTGCCTAAATGAGCTGATAAGGAGTAAGAACAAAAACCTTTATAAAGAGGTCCAAAGATTGGCAAGCATGATAAAAACCTTACCCTCTGAGCTGGAGATAATCTTTTTAAATATGCTCTACAGTAAAAGAGGATACCTATCATTATGATGATAAAAGTTAGGAAAAGGAGTGGAAAATGATTTGCTAGAAAGAAAAAGGTAAGAAGGAAAAAAGAAGGTTTCTCATTCATGGAGCTGTAAAGTGAAGAAAATTGAGGAATTAATACGAATGACATTGTCATAAATAAGCCAATTAAGAACAAAAATAATAAAAGGGGATATTGAATAACTTTGCGAATTTTAATAAGCTGCTGTGCTTTTTCATTTGTAAGTCGTCCACTTTCTTTTAAAGCAAAACTAATGTCCCCATGCTGTTCTGCAAAATAAAGGTAAACAAGCGCTTCTTTATTGAGCTCGTAGAACTGGAATGCTTCATGAAGAGGACGGCCCTTTTTCAAAGCTGTTAAGCAACTTCTAATTTCAGTTCCAAGCTTTTTATCTCCTTGAAGTCTAAGAAATTCTAGTGCTTGAGACATCGTATAGCCTTTTTCTAATAAACTCGCTAGCCTTGTTAATAGCTGAGCCTGTTCACGCAACGGCTTCTTTTGTTTTGTTTTTTTACTCATATGCTTTCCAGCTTTCCAATATTGATGGATAAAGGTATCCAAAAGTAACGCCTCGACACACCATATCTTTGAGTTTTGGATATGAATAGACTTTTTGCTTTCCGTTCGCCTCTTGGAGAACTTCCTTTAGTACTTTTCCGTATAAAAATTCATAGATGCCTGCCTGTCTTTGTTTTCGCATTATTTTGCAAAGCGGCACACACTTTTCCTCACAATACGGACAGCGAATTTGAACGAGGCGCTGTGCTACTACCCCAATAAGTGTTTGATATACTTCCTGATATGGAACCCCAAATTCCAGCAATCTGTATATAGCTCCTTTTGTATCTCGCGTATGCATTGTCGTAAGTACTAGATGCCCTGTCAAAGCAGCGCGAACTGCAATTTTTGCTGTTTCATCATCTCGAATTTCTCCGACCATAATAATATCAGGATCATGCCTTAAAATTGCACGCAGTCCTTTTTCATATGTGATGCCCGCCCGTTCATTTACTTGAACTTGCAAAACACCGTCGTATTGCTTCTCTACGGGATCTTCAAGAGTAATGATATTTCGATTAATGAGGGTTTTAGCTTGCTGGAGAAGTGTATATAATGTAGTCGTTTTACCCGAACCTGTTGGACCAGTGAAAATTAACAATCCATGAGAATGTTGTAAAAGGGCAAGAAGTTTTCTTGTGGAATGGGGGAAAAGTGAAAGAAAATGAGTAGATGTCATGTTATCTTGAGGGAGCACGCGAATAACGAGGCTTTCATCAAAAACAGTAGGTAATGTTGAAAGTCGAAGATAAACACGTTGGTTTTCTACTTGCATCATAAGAGAGCCACTTTGAGGCTTTCTTTTCTCACCAATATCCATACCTCCTAAAAATTTAAAATGAGCAAGTAACCGTTGAAATATCTCTCTTTTCAAAACCACATGTTGAAAAAGCTCTTGATCTAGCCTGAGCTGGATAAGAGCATCAAGTTCACGAGGAATAAGGTGAATATCTGATACTCTGTGCAAGCAAGCTTTTTCAACTAAACTTTCAGCAAGCTTTTCAATTGAGGAAAGCAAAATTTCTGTCACACCTTTCTATCATTTTTGTACAAACAGAAATTTCGCCACGTTTTTCAAAATTCCTTCTTTATTTTTTATTTTTCTACAAAAAACTGCCCAGTCATAACTTAACAAAAAAGATTTCTATGCTGAAAGAACTTTTTTGGCTTTCTTTTTCACAAGATTTTTAAGTGCTGACTCATTATAGCCAATTACCAGCTTTTGCCCATCTGTTAAAATTGGTCTTCTTAGCAATCTTGGATGTTCAATCAGCAAATCTACAGCTTCTGATAGTGAAAGTTCTTCAATATTGATATCTAACTTCTTAAATTCTTGACTGCGTTTCGCTAAAATTTCATCAATTCCGTCTGTTGTTAAACGCAGAAGGTTAATGAGCTCCTCATATGTAGGTGTTTCACGAAAGAGATGACGTTCGCTAAAAAGAACTCCTTCTCCTTTTAGCCATTTTTTTGTTTTACGACAAGACGTACAGCTTGGGTATGTGTAGAAACGAATGTTTTCCATTGTAATTCTCTCCCTTTATTATATTTATTCTCTTATCTATTTGTATAATATTGGCATAACGCATAGTTACCTTGTTTTAAGCCTTTTTTAAGGCTGTTTTAAAAGAGTTTTAATTTACTATATTGCATATTCCAAAAATAGGACAAATGAACTATAATGTAGCTATCTTTTGAATTAGGAGGTTGATTTCAATGGAGGAAGTATTAAAACTATCGAGCATTCTCGGTGATCCAACACGTTTTAATATTTATAATCACTTAAAAACAACTGAGATGCCTATTACCGCTCAAGAAGTTTCCGAGAAATTTCATATTCACCCCAATGTAGCCAGAAGCCATCTCACAAAACTTGAGGATAGCAATCTCATAATCTCAGAAGCTCATAAAACCGGAAAAGGAGGACGTCCCCGTCTTCTGTATAAGCTTTCTGATCATCTTACCCAGCTTACATTCTCCTATGATGTTTATCAGCTTCTTTCTAATTTACTTCTCTGTACAATATCTACATTTGGAGAAGAAGGAAAAGAAGCTCTTTACAAAACCGCTATTAAAATGGGGATAGCCTATATTAAAGATTATTACCATCAAAACGCTACTTCTAAACCTATAAAATACGGAAAAGATAAAATTTTTCTTATAAAAGAAGCTGCCGAAAAGATTGGTATGCGCTTGTCTATTCAAGGCTCACCTGATTATAGCTCCATTTCTCTGCATATTTCGCGTTGTCCCTTTCAAACCATTGTTCCTCAAAATGAAGAATTAACGCGCTGCATTCATCGTTCTTTCGTCCAAGGAATGATATATTACTTTTTTAAAAATGCTACTTTTTCAGACTCTAATAAAACAGTTGGTTTAGAAGCAGGTATTTGTACATATAGTGTAGAAAAGCTTTTTTAGTGATTAACTTAAACCTCATTTACTTTTTCCTGATTTTCACATTATAATAAAAAAGAAAAGGTTTTATAGTGAGCCAAAGGGGAGGGATACGTATGGATCGTATGTATCGAGTTCTTGGCTTTTGGACGGGACTTTTCGCAGTTATGTTCTATCTCGGCCATATGCCAACAACGTCACTGTTGTTTCTAGGTCAAACAGGCTTTTTTGTGCTATTAAGCTATTTAAAACTTTCAGAGCGAATGTACATCTATGTTTTTGGAGCGTATCTAACCGTTTTCTTTGCTGGATTCACATATTGGACGACATTTATGATGACTCCTGGAGGATAATCAGATAGCGCTTCCAAATTAAAAATAAAAAGCAGTGCTATTGTTAGCACTGCTTTTTATTTACATGAAGCCATTCAGAAATGGGTTGTTGTCCATTTCTCTTTCAATTGTGGTTTCTTCACCATGACCTGATAAAACAAGCATTGTTTCTCCTAGAGTAAGCATTTTTTTATGAATGCTCTCTAGCAGCTCTTCGTGATTTCCACCTGGCAAATCAGTTCTTCCAATGCTACCAGCAAATAGAACGTCACCTGAGATAACAAAATCATCTTCTTTGAAAACATAAGAGACACTTCCTGGCGTGTGCCCTGGGGTCTCAAGCACAGAAAATGAGAAGCTGCCAATCGTTTTCTCTCCCTCTACATCCCAAAAGTTTGTTGCTTCTTTAGCTGTAACAGGACCTAATGGGAAAGAAGCAGAAGCATTTTTTGATGGGTCTCCAAGCCAATCTTTCTCTTTTTTGTGGAGATAAACAGGCACATCAAAGCGATCTCTTACTTCATCAAGGGCTCCAATATGATCAAAATGAGCATGAGTTAATAAAATAGCTTGTGGTTTTAAACCTTTTTCTTTAATAAGTGCCATAATTTTGTGGCCTTCTGCACTTGGATCAAAAATTAGACATTCTTTTTTCTCGTTTGCTACAACATAGCAGTTCGTTCCAACAGGACCTAGTGACCTTTTATAATGCTTCAACATTTCCTTTAACACCTCTTATTTTCAGATTTTTTACCTCGACAAATATTTAGAAAAGCTATAAAATAAACTTAAGTGTGTACACTATTTATGGTACATCGGATATTTTAACCTAGCAAGTGAATAGTATTAAGTAACTGGGGAAAAGGGGGAAATCAATGGGTACAGTTATTATTTTTGGTCTAGTTGCACTTTTAGCGATATTTGGCACGATTTCAGCGCTTAAAAACAAAAACTTTTTAGGATTTGGTTTTGCTTTAGCGACTTTTGCTGTATTCGGATTTTTTACAGTTATGACAATCATCGGAAATGGTTATCCAGGCGGACATTAACATACACAAAAAGGGCTTTTGAGTAATATTACTCAAAAGCCCTTTTTACATGCTATTATTTTATCAATGATTTAGTTTCCCCTGTCCTTAAATCCACTATTTTCTTTCCATTCAAACCAAGTAAAGCATATTTACCGTCTGGAGAAACCCTTATTGGCTTCTCTTCCGTTAACAACGCAATTTTGTTTTCTTGCCCCGTTTCTAATGAAAAGCCTGTAAGCGTAAATTCCTCATTGTAAGAAGCTTTATTTGTACTGTACTTTGGCTTATATGTATAAAACACATGTTGATGAGAATCCCATCCATAGTACGGTACACTCCATCCAGAGTAATCTGAAAGAAGAGGAACTTGAAATTCCCTCACCTTTTGCTTTTTCATATCATAAAAAGTATAAATTCCATATCCTTCTTGATTCCGATCGTAATGCAGGACAAGTAAATATTTTTGGTCATTCGAAAACATAAGGCCTTTTTTTGATAGGTCATTCTTTTTATTTGTTTCAATGTTTTCTTTCACGAGGGGCGCTTCATTGTTCATTAAATCCTTGTTATCCAAATAAGCAATATTTGTTTTACTCACCCATTGAACAAATGGCTGATCTGTAGAAAGGTGTTTCTTCTCCCCCGTCTCAATATTAAGAGCGTAAACATCAAAGCTCCAATCTTTTGAAAACGTTGTAACAACGATGCGATTTTCATCAAAGGAATTCCAATTATATTCAACTTCATAAGCTGGAAACGAAAACCTTTTTTGCAACTCTCCTTTTCTATTTAAAAAAGAAAGTTCAATTTTCTCTTCTGATAAAGAAGTTTGCAAGAGAAACATTTTACTATCAGGACTTCTCTTTATTGACATCACTTGATTGCTCGTTTTAAAAAAAGAAGAGCTCTTTCCTGAGTATAAATTATACCGATTCACTTCATATTTCTTGTCTTTTTTATCTATAACTAAAACATGATGCTTATCATACCAATCTCCAATTGCTGTAGAATCTTGTGTATGAAGAGACTTAATATCATCAATTGTATGATTCTCTTTGGTTCCTTCTCTAATTTTCGAGTTAGGTTGATGAGCTTGACACCCTGTTAGGACTACAAAAATCAACAATAAAACAAACACATTCTTCCTCATCAACTCACCCACTTTTTCTCAAACTTATTCTATTCTAACTTGAATTATCCTACGTGTAATGGGTGATTTCAACTATATTTTAAAAATCAAAAATGTTAAATTATCTCTTTTAATATTTTAGAATAGATATTTCTGCTTTTACAGTTAATAATGCCCATATATTTATACTGCGTGCATTTTTAAAAAATATTTTTCGATAAGATAATATCCCTTTTTCACCTTTTTAGAGCCCAATTACTACATTCAATTTCAACAAAAAATGTATCTTCCATTTATAATTTTTACATTCCTTAAATTATTCTTCATAAATTCTTTTACATAACTTTTTTGTATCTAAATAACACAGTTTATAACTTTTTTCGAAAAAAGTTCATCTCTTCACCCCCCCTTTAATACCATTTTCTAAAAACTGAATAAAGGAAGGGGCAACAATAGATATGTTGTATTAATTTATTATATTACATTGGCAGATACATCTAGTTTCGTACTAGGTATGTTAAGTGAGCGAGGAAACTTGGATCCACCTGTTAAAATTAAAGTAACATGAGGAATTGTTCAAGCTGCATCAGCAGCAGTTCTGCTTTTAGCTGGTGGGGAAAATGCTCTAAATGTTCTCCAAACGGCTTCGCTCGTTTCAGCCTTTCCATTTATTTTTGTTCTACTCTTTATGTGCTGGGCACTTATTAAAGCATTGCGAGAAGAACTTGAAGAAGAGAAAGCAATTAAGAAAAAAGCAAGCTAATCAGCTTGTAAAAGCAAGAGGATCGCTTAAATATAAGCGGATCCTTTTTATTTTATCCTTTGGTATCAAAAGCTAACTGAGCTACTAAGATTTTAGAACATCTATCATAAATAGAAGGAAGATGTGAAATAGGAAGTGGATTAATGCCCTTGCCAAGTTCAATTGTAAAACCTGGTCTTCTATACTCATGAATAAACCAATCTTTAAACCCTGCATGGCTGTCAATCATCTGAACTGATTTGTAATTACTTACTCTTGCAAACTCATCCGCCATTTTTTTCGAGATTTTTGGTTCTTTGTTCATATAGCCCCAATAAAATTCTTCTCCTTGTGTATGTAGGGAAAGAACGGAATCAAAGTTTTCCTTCTCTGTTAAAGTATATAGTACTCTTACTTCAGGTTCTGTAAGCGGCACATCACCAGGATAATCACGTGGTGCAGCTCGCTTGGCTTCCTTACGCTCTTTTTCAATTTCCCAATTTGCTGGGAATTGATTATTCAGGTCTATTCCCCTAATATTAGCTTTCCAGTGATGAAACTCCATACTTCCTTCATTTATAAACAGCACTTTTTCCCTTTCTATATCGGCACATTTAACTCCATGCAAAACGAGGTTAACTCCATCTGGATTAATCATCGGAAAAGCAGAAAGTGTTGTCTCTTTAAAAAGTTCTCTTGCTTTCTTGTTTTCAATTTCTCCATCACAATCAATCTTTTGACAATAGTGAAACAAAAAGAGTATAAGGCTATTTGTTGTAATCCATTCATTCGCGTGCATAGAGGCATTCATATGGACCTTTCGTGCTCCTTCTCCTATTGTTATATGATATAAATCTTGTCCTAACACGCTCTGCCCAATAACCTCTATGTTGACGAAAGAGTATAGGTTGTTTAATGCATATAAAGCCTCCTCTAAGCGTCTTGAATCACAAGGTGTATTCCACATGTTATCCCCCCTCTTCTCGTTCATTTTATTATAGAAGTAGCTTCTTTATGTTGAAGAACTGTTAAGAGATATTCAACATACTAAAAAAGCTTAGAAAATAAAAGAGTGTATAATAACACTCTTTTACTTTCTAAGCTCTGTGTCCAAGTCTAATTTTTTATACGTGCTGTGGCAGCTTTGTTTTAACAAGCCATGCCCCGCCAATTACACCTGCATCGTTACCTAACGTTGCAATTGTAATTTCTGCTCCTTTTGCAACACGAGGAAACGCAAATTGATTAAATCTGTCTTTAATAGCCTGAAGTAAAATATCGCCGGCACGAGAAACGCCTCCACCGAGAACAATTTTTTCAGGATTTAATCCATTTGCAGTATTGGCTAGCGCTAAACCAAGGTGAAACGCTACTTCTTCAATTACTGCCTTTGCCACTTCATCGCCTTCACGAGCACAGTCAAATACTTCTTTGGATGTTAAAGTCCCATCTTCATAAAAACGTTGCATTGTCGTGTTTCCGTTTTCAGCGATCTTTTCTTTAGCAAGACGTACAATTCCTGTTGCTGAGGCTACTGTTTCTAAACATCCTGTTTTTCCACAGTTACATGGAGCCCCACCTTCAGGTACAGAAGTAATATGTCCAATCTCACCAGCAGCCCCATTTACTCCACGTACAATGTCGCCATGTGCAATAATGCCGCCGCCAACCCCTGTTCCAAGTGTAACGCAAAGAAGATCTTTTGCTCCCTCACCAGCGCCTTTCCACATCTCACCAATTGCTGCAATATTTGCATCATTGTCTACAAATACAGGAAGACCTGTTTCAACTTCAAGTAAGTCTTTCAAAGGGAATTTATTCCACCCTAAATTAACGGCAACATCTACAGAACCATTTGTTTCCTTTACAGGTCCTGGTGCTCCGATGCCAATTCCCATAATTTTAGCTTTTATTTCCCCACACTTTTCAAGCTGTTCATCAATTGATTTGGCAATATCTGTTGGGATATTATGCCCTTGATTGCTTTTATCAGTCGGAATTTCCCATTTGTAAATGATTTCTCCATATTGATTAACGAAGGCTAACTTTACTGTCGTTCCTCCTAAATCAACCCCAATCAGCCATTTCTCTTCCATAAGATCTCATCCTTTTTCTGTTCTTTGTTCACGTCTATGGCGAATTAAAAGAAGTGCTTCAGTTAACTGACGATATTCAATCAAACCGGACCTTGCAAGCTCTCTTAACTCTTCTTCCATAAGGTCAAGGTCAGCTTGTTGGCTTCCTGTATAAATGATAGTTCCAAATCTTTTTAAAAGCTGCTGCACATCGTATAACGTTTTCATTTATTCACCTATTAATTAATAAATTCTCCTATATTACTGTAACGAGAATCACTATAGTCGTCAAGGTTTCTCCCTCGTGAATTACTGTAAATTCTTTCAATAGGTATGAACATACTTTCTCTTTTAAAAGCTATAATCCTTTCAATATACCTATTAAATCTTACTGCTAACCCTTATAATTATATCCATAAACTAAACTGCTGCCAATCCCAATTATTAAAATTACAATATACAGTAAAGAAGCTAATTTACTCTGATTTTTAGGAAGTTGAACAGCACCTGCTGCAACAAATCCTCCAATAAGTCCGCCCAAATGTCCCGCATTATCAATACCAGGTACAACGAAGCCAAACACAATATTAAATAGAACGAGCATGATGACGTTTGTTCCTAACGTATCAAAAAAGATTTTCGGGCTTTTATACCCAAAAAACAAAAGAGCACCAAAACAGCCAAAAATAGCACCAGAGGCTCCGGCTGAAATGGTTGGACTGAATAAAAAGCTTCCTATCGTTCCAGATACTCCAGCTATAAGATAAATTAATAGAAAACGACCGCTTCCATATATTCGCTCAACAACTGTACCAACATAATACAGAGCAATACTGTTCATTAAGAGATGCAAAAAGCCAATGTGGAGAAAAATAGGGGTAATGAGCCTCCACCATTCTCCCTCTAAAAGAAGCTCATTATGCTTAGCTCCATATTTAACGAGCGTTTCTACATTCTGACTTCCTCCGTTAAATTCAAGCCAAAAAAAGAAGAGAATCTGTATAAATAGGAAAATGGAAGAAAAAATGGGCTTTCCATAAAAGAACGTTCTTTGAATGGTCTTTTCCCGCTCTCGCTCAATACTTTGTATTTTTTGTTTCACACCTTCTATAAATTTTAAAGCGCTTTCCTCATCTACAAGCGGTGAAAATGTTTTTTCGAAAACCCATTCATCCTCTTCTATTACATCGGCTGGAGAAAAAAGATTTCCAGTTATGTTTTCTTTTGTAATTGTGCTAAAAACATAGTAAAAGTCAAAAAAAGGATTTACATCTGATATATATAAATATGTCCATTTTGCTTTTTTGGACAAGCGATAAACTGTTGAATTTCGTAAAGCTTCTTCCTCTTTTTCTATATCTTCTTTAAGATCTCTCGTCCAAATTAAATCTTTTTTAACAAGCCTAATATAGCTATCCTGTTCAATATTTTTAAAGTATAAATTTTGTTTAGAATCGGAAGCGTAGATCAGTTTGTAGTTCTGTTCTTCTATAAGAAAGTGTGCGATTTGAAAGTATAGAAAATCTTGCTTTAAGACTGCTATCTTTTTCACCACCCTGAACTCTTTTTTTTAACATCGCAAAATCCAGTAAAAAAAGCAAGTTTTTACATTCCATCCATATAAAAAAAGGAAGAAACTGTGTTCCTTCCTTCTTAATACTTAAAAAGCTGCGACATCATCTTACCGCGGATATAAGGGAAAGTAAAAGCCGTTCTTACAGCTAAGCTGCGACCTACTCTATTTCTTAACAGCATGTTTAACAATTGATAACGTGACTGATAAACAATTGAAATAAGTAAAGTCATAATGAAAAACTTTAATAAACGTTTCATATATTCTAACCTCCTCTTCTTACTTTCCCACGAACAATGCTGATTATTCTTCCCTTTCTTATTAAACTTGTATATAAGGGAAAGCAAGAAAAGCGAGAAGTGCTCCAATGAAGACAGCTGTTACGTTAACTGTATCATTATTAAAAAAGGTAATGCCTTTAATTTTCTTTGTTTTCATGTAACAATGCTTTGTTTTCTCAGTATGAATACCACAATCCCTACATTTGTATTCTACTTGGATGGTTGCTCCGAGAACAGTATCGGCTATATTTCCTAAAAAACCAAAAATGGCAATAAACAAAAGAGCTGTCACCTTTTCCTCCCAAAAGATAGTGAAGAAAAGACCAATTAACAAAGCTCCGCTAAATGCGGCAAAGGTTCCAAGCAATGAAATAGCTCCTGATGTTCCTGCTTCTACTTTTCTTAATGATAAAATATAACGTGGCTTTTTTTTACTAAGTGTCCCAATTTCTGATGCCCACGTATCCGAATTGG
Source organism: Priestia filamentosa (assembly GCF_900177535.1). Taxonomy (NCBI): domain Bacteria; kingdom Bacillati; phylum Bacillota; class Bacilli; order Caryophanales; family Bacillaceae; genus Priestia; species Priestia filamentosa. The sequence continues at coordinate 404,655 of NZ_FXAJ01000001.1, read as the reverse complement.
CTGCTGCAATACTTACAGCAAATAAGAAAGTGAGCATTTCTTTGTGAGTAGGATCGAAAAGCAAAAAAAGACTAACTAAAGCTGGAACTCCTCCATTTGCAAACACCTGTATAATATCTCTACTGCTTGATTTTTCTAGTTTTTCTTCAACAGGTTCTTTTCGCTTTTGAAATAAAAAACTCACACATGAAGAAGTAATAAAGAAAACACCAAGTAAAGCAAGACCTTTCACTCCTGTCCCAGCATAGATGCTGCTTCCTATTAAAAAGGCTCCAAATGCTCCTGATTTTGTAAGCGCCTTTACTTTATATCCGGCATATGATGCGACAATAATAAGAAGGAAGAAAAGAAGATGCTCATTCACAAATCAACACCTCTTGGTTTGTAATGATTTTACCAACGGGAATATCATGAGGTTCAATTGGCACAAAGTCAGCAATTTGAATATCAAAGGCAATTGATATTTTCTTCCCTGGATAGTTTTGCAAATAACGGTCATAATATCCTCCACCAAAGCCTACTCTATAACCATTTTTCGCAAAAATTACTCCTGGCACAAAGATCACATCAAGTTCTTCTTTTGATATTTTTTCAGCTGTAGTAAGTGGTTCTTCAATGCCAAACTGAACAGTCTCAAGCTCATTGAAAGATGATAGATGATAGAACTCCATGTGGTGTGTCTGAGGAAAACATTTAGGAACGGCAACTCTTTTTCCCTCACCCCATGCTTTTTTAATAATATCTCTTGTTTCAACTTCAAATGGAAGTGCAAGTGTAATTCCAATTGTTCTTGCTTCTTTCCATTCTCTTGTATTTTCAACTCTTGATAAGATCTCTTTATTCATCTCTTTCCGCTCTAACAAAGATAATTCTTTTAAGTTCTTCTTCATTAGATTTCTTTTAACCTTTTTCTCCTCCATCATTTTATCCCCTTATTATGTAATGTTCTTATCTATCTTTTAAAAGAGTTCTCTTTAAACAAAAAACAGCAGGAATAAAATTCCTACTGTTTTACTTAGTCTCACGATGTAATGTTACTTTTTTAAGTCTTGGGCTATATTTTTTAAGCTCAAGGCGATCTGGATTGTTACGTTTATTTTTAGTAGTGATGTAGTTACGGTCACCAGTTTCAGTGCAAGCTAAAGTTACTTGTACACGCATGATGTTATCCCTCCAAACATGATTTCGTTAATCAGACTATAATATAATATCATCTTTCGAATGAAAATTCCAGTCTGTTTTTTATAAGCTTTCTATTAGCACTAACCCCGTTTTCTTCATTTATTGCGTTAATCTTCCATATATCAGCGGAAGTATGCTCATATGGAAGAAGAAAGCTCTCTAAAGTAAACGCACTCACAATATTTCGAGATGCAAGAGGTTGATGTTTTAATGCCCCTTTACGGATATTTCCCCAAAGATGACGCTCTTCATTTATTTGATCTGCTGAAGTTACAGTATACTGCTTTATTCCTTTTTCATCAATTTTTCCATTAATAAAAACAAGCCCTTCTTCAATATGATAAGAAAGAAGATGATCTTTCGGCCTGTAGTAAGCAAGCTTTGCTAAAGGCTTTGTTTGCTCATACTGTACATATAACTTAATTTCTTTACTTCTATTATTTAAGTTCTCTAAAGAAATTCTGTGTCCATCAATAAGGCAAGACTTATGCTCGTCTTGAAAAGCAAAGGATTTGTACTGGACACAATTTTGAATGTGATATTCTTTTTCGGACATTTCAATCCATGAAAATTCTCCATCAATCCACATTCCAATTCTTAGTTGAAAAAATGCTGCTGAATCATTGAAATTATCCATACACTTCTCGTTTGTATACAATGTATCCATTTTCGCACCCTCTATCTGTTTTATTGTACCGAACACAATTGATATGTGAACTTATTAAAAGATTTGTAAATTTACTGTCGGCTAAACGGTTTCTATTAAATCTTTCTGTTGAAGATTGTTTATAGGCATTAGCACTTTTATTTTTCTAAAAATTCAGTTAATTGTAAAGAACATTGTAAACTTATATTACCTATAAGAAAACAATGTTCCTTTCACATGTGCGCACTGAAAGGAACAGTCTATCTAGAGACATTAGAACTTCTACTTCCTCATTCTTTTACGCTCAAGAGATTTTAAAACATAACAATAGTTAAAATTTTCTTACCTTTATTTTACCATCATTGGATTACCACTACAATGAACAGAATTTGTCGATTCTATATTCTTTATACTTTTATCTATTTTAAAATGTTTCAATCCCCCACTGCCATGAGATTTTCTGTATGACGATTTTAGAAAGAATCATACTATTCTTCTTTTTTATCTTTCATTAGATTAAACTTTTCGACAAGAAAAGCTAAGTCATCAGCATTATTTGATAAGTTTTCAATCCTTTTTAATATAGTTTCAATTTCACTGTCCTGAACTTGGACAGATTGTAACGTCTGGGACGTTCGATTTGTCATTTTATCCGAGCTTAGTGCAACTTGGTCAAAAGTACTTTTAACATGGACATTTTGCTCTTTTAGATGATAGATAGAACGCGAAATCTTTTCAATAGTTATAATACCTTTTTCCATTCTCTCGTTAATATGTTGAAATCCTTGTCCTGTTGCTTCAATAAGGGTTGTTCCTTTTTCAACCGTTTCATAGCCAAATTCTAGCCCCTGTAAAACATCCTTTGCTTTAGTTTGAATTTCAGTTGTAATTCCTGTTATATCTCCTAATGCACTTTCAATTTGCTGTGATAGTTTTCTCACTTCTTCAGCTACGACGCTAAACCCTTTTCCATACTCTCCTGCTCGAGCTGCTTCAATCGCCGCATTTAAGGCAAGCAGGTTTGTTTGCTCTGCAATTTCTTTAATGAAATCAGTAAGTTGAGTAATTTGCTCTGAGCTTTTATCTAGAGATTGGATTTCTTTGTAACAAAGTTGAACAATATTATAGATAGAAGACATTTCTTGAACAGAATCCTCCATGGATTTATTCCCTTTATTCGTAATATCTCTTATGTATTGAAAGGCAAGAACAAGATGTTCTACTTCCTTGGTAGCGGAATCCATCTCTTCGCTAAATGCTTGCATCGTCTCCATTACTCGGGCTGCCGAGAAAGCTTGTATATTGGCTCCCTCTGAAAGGTCTTGAAATGTTGCGGATATTTCTTCACTGCCGCTTCTTACTTCTTGTATAGATGTTAAGAAACGGTCACTTTCATAATGAATGTTTTTAGAAACAGCATGAATAGAAGTTACACCAGTCCTCCAATTTTCTGCCATTTGATTTGAAGAATGAATGAGAACGGTAAAGCTTTAAATCCTCCTCTTTTAAAAATGTAATATAATCAGCAATGTTAATATCTTTAGAACGAATAAGAGATCCTATTTCTGTAATATGAACAGCCCGCTCATTTTTCTCTGTAGCACTTTGAAAAGTTTGCAGTGTTGTATTCAGAAAAAACATAGCTGTGAAAATAGAAACAATCATAAAACAAAACATCATTAAAAAAATACTATAAAACTTCTTGCTAATCGGTACACTTCCAGACGGATTTAAAAATCCATACTTTTTTACTATCTACGCTTATAAATCCCTTTCAAATCTTGATGATTACCTATGTAATCATCATAACTTATCACTAAGGGTACATGACCAATTACCTAATTCTTAACAAAAACTTTACAACAAAAAGCGACAGCTATTAGCCGTCGCTCTTTGTCAATTTAACTCATACATTTTTCCTGTAACAAGATAAACAATATTTTCACAAATATTTGTAATATGATCTCCAATTCGTTCAATATGACGACAAACAAATTGAAGCTGCGTTAGCTGATGAATATCCTGTTGATGGGTCGTCATAAGTATTGTAAGCTCATCAACAAGATTGCCATAGTACGCATCAACGAGATCATCCTTCTCTGCTACATCTTTAGCGAGCCTTACATCTTCTGCGTCAAAAGCTTTGAAAGAAGAAAGAAGCATCTCTTGTACAACTTCAGCCATCTTTGGAATTTCCTCAATTGGCTTCACAAGTTGCTTATCTCCTATCCTCAAACTAATACGAGCAATATTCTCAGACAAATCTCCAATCCTCTCGAGGTCTGAGGAAACTTTAATAGCTATAACAATACGACGTAAATCAGAAGCAACAGGAGATTGCTTTGCTAAAAGCTGGATTGCATCATTATTAATTTCATATTCTAACTCATCAATTTTTGGAGCTTCTTCAATTACTTTTCTAGCAAGGTTTTCGTCTTGTTGTTGTAATGAGGAAACAGCCATTTTAAGGCTGTGTTGCGCTTGTTCAACCATATAGAACAGTTTCTCTCTCAAACTGTCTAATTCTACGTCAAACATCTTTCGCATGATTCATGTCTCCTCCCCTGATACGAAATTATAACTTACCCGAAGCGTCCTGTGATGTAGTCCTCTGTGCGTTGATCTGTAGGATTAGAAAAAACTTGTTCTGTATCATTAATTTCTACAAGCTCTCCCATTAGGAAGAAGGCAGTCTTATCAGAAACACGTGCTGCTTGCTGCATGTTATGAGTTACCATTACAATTGTGTACTGCTTTTTAAGTTCTAATACAAGCTCTTCAATCTTTAGTGTAGAAATAGGATCAAGAGCAGATGTAGGCTCATCCATCAATACAACTTCAGGTTTTGTAGCTAACGCTCTTGCAATACATAAACGTTGCTGCTGTCCTCCTGATAAACCTAGTGCTGGAGCTTTCAAACGGTCTTTTACTTCGTCCCAAAGCGCTACATCTTTTAAACTTTTTTCTACAATTTCATCTAATACTTGCTTCTTCTTTGTTCCATGAACTCTTGGTCCATAAGCAACATTGTCATAAATAGATTGTGGAAATGGATTACCTTTTTGAAATACCATTCCTACATTTTTACGAAGCTCTACTAAATCGACTTTAGAGTTTAAAATGTTTTGGTTATTATAATTAATTTCACCCGACATTTTTACGCCTGGCACTGTTTTATTCATAAGATTAAGTGTCTTAATAAACGTTGACTTTCCACATCCTGAAGGTCCGATAATAGCCGTCACTTCATGATCATAAATTGAGAAATTTAAATTTTTTAATGCATGGTGTTCTCCATACCATAGATTTAAATCGTTCATATTAAATACTGTTTTCGTTGTTGCGACAGCAGACATATTCTCGCTCCTCCTTATCCAAAACGTCCAGAAATATATTCTTCCGTTTTCTTTACAGATGGATTTGTAAAGATTTTATCGGTTTCTGCATACTCTACTAAATCTCCATTTAAGAAAAAGGCAGTTTTATCAGAAATACGAGAAGCTTGCTGCATGTTATGAGTAACAATGACAATCGTATATTCTTTCTTCAAATTGACGATAAGCTCTTCAATCTTAGCATTTGAAATAGGATCAAGAGCTGAAGATGGTTCATCAAGCAAAAGAATTCTCGGTTTCATAGCAAGCGTACGGGCAATACATAAGCGCTGTTGCTGTCCTCCTGAAAGAGATAGAGCTGACTCATGAAGACGATCTTTTACTTCATCCCATAGAGCTGCTTTTCGTAAGCTTTCTTCTACAACGCTATCTAAATTTTTCTTCCCTTTTATACCGCTGTACTTTAAGGCATGTGTAATATTGTTATAAATAGATTTTGGAAACGGATTTGGCTTTTGAAATACCATCCCAATTTCTTTTCGTAAAGAAACAACATTAATATCTTTCCCTAAAATGTTAATGTCTTCATACATGATCTTTCCTTCGCTTCTAGCAATTGGAATTAAATCATTCATTCGATTAACACTGCGGAGAAATGTGGATTTTCCACATCCTGACGGACCAATAAGCGCTGTTACTTTATTTTTCTCAATTTCAAAAGAAATTCCTTTTACCGCCTGGTTCTGTCCATAATAAATGCTTAAATCTTCAACAGATAACGATACATCTTTTTCTTCAATTCGTTCAGCTATACCTTCATTTTTATCTCTTTGTTTTAAGCTGGCGATATTGACCATATTGGAAACCCCCACTCTATTATTTTGAAGCTGTTAGTTTTTTATGAATAATACTTCCAATGAAACGTGCTAATAAGTTGAACACAAGAACTGCCAATACAAGTACTGCTGAAGAACCATTCGCAATCTCGCTCACGTCAGGAATAAGTCCTTGTGTATTTACAGACCAAATGTGTACAGCTAATGTCTCAGCTGGACGGAAGATATTTAATGGTGATGTTTCAGAAAACGGATTAAGGTTTGCATAATCAAGACGAGGTGTTGAAAGCCCTGCAGTGAAAAGAAGCGCTGCTGCTTCCCCAAAGACACGTCCAGATGCTAAGATAGCTCCCGTCAAAATAGATGGGAATGCTGTTGGCAGTAGAACCGTTTTAATCGTATGCCAATGTGTAATTCCTAATGCAAGACTTGCTTCTTTTTGATCTCTTGGTACAGAGCGAATAGCATCTTCACTCACACGTACCATAACAGGTAAGTTAAATACAGTAAGAGCTAGAGCTCCGCCAATAATCGTGTAACCCCAGCCTGTTAGGTTAACAAACATTAATAAACCAAACATTCCAATAACAATAGATGGAAGTGAAGCTAAAACTTCAATACAAGTACGAATAAAATCTGTTACTTTTCCTGGTTTTGCGTATTCAGCCATATAAATTCCGCCACCAATTCCAAGCGGAACTGTGATAACCATTGTGATGACGAGAATATATAGAGAATTAAAAAGCTGATCTCTTATTCCACCGCCTGCCATAACTGCACTTGATGGATTTGTTATAAAATCAAATGAAAGCTGTTTAAATCCGTTAACAATAATATAAGAAAATAATGCCACAAGCAGCGACACGATAATCCCTGCGATGATGATAAATACTCCTGTCGCAATTTTATCCCACTTCTTACTGTTCATTACATTTTCCTCCTAGCAGATAGATAGCGAATAACAAGAATGAAAGCAAATGACATAACCAAAAGGATAAGTCCCATTGACCATAGCGTATTATTTTCAATACTTCCGTATGTTGTATGTCCCATGTTAAGCGTAATAATCGTTGTTAATGTTGCTGACGGGTCTAGAAGCGTTTCTGGAAGATTTCTTGTATTTCCGATTACCATCTGAACTGCTAATGCTTCTCCAAATGCACGAGCCATCCCAAGAACGATTGCTGTTAAAAGTGATGGAAGAGCTGCAGGAATTAATACTTTTCGAATCGTTTGCCAACGAGTAGCCCCAAGCGCATAAGAGCCATCACGAAGACTTTTCGGTAATGAACTCATTGCATCTGTTGCAATAGTTGTAACCGTTGGAAGAATCATAATTGATAAAACAATTGTTCCTGTTAGTAAACTGAAGCCAATGCCTCCAAAATTTCCGCGGATATACGGAACAAGTATTGTAAGACCTATGAATCCATAAACAACGGACGGAATACCAACCAGCAGCTCAATAACCGGCTGCAAAATTTTTCGTCCCCATGAAGGTGCAATCTCCGTCATAAAAATAGCTCCTCCAATGCCAAGTGGAGCTGCAATAATTGCCGATAAAAATGTTACAGCAAATGAGCCGAAAATAAACGGTACCGCACCAAATTCTCCATTTTTTGGATTCCAATCTGTACTGGTTAAAAATTCAATTGGGCTTACACCATTTTTAATGAAGGATTGTAACCCCTTTACTGTTAGGAATATTGTAATTGCTACTGTTGCAGCAATCATGATTAATGCACAAATTCTTACCAACCATTTCCCACGCGTTTCATCCTTATGTTTATTTTTCTTTGAAGTGATGAGACGCTCCCTAGCTGTTAAACTCATTTTATTTTCCATTTTTAAAACACCCCTAATAACATTGCAATAGGGTAAATGCCTCCTTTTAGCACTTACCCTATTACTTTAAATAGTTTTCCTAAAGAGCCATGCAATGTTTTTATTTATCTGTTTGTTTACCTTCTGCGTCACGCTCAACTTTCATATCGATCGCTGGAATGTAACCTTGGTCTTTAAGAACAGATTTTTGGAATTCTTCACTCATCATGTAGTCTAAAAATTCTTTAGCTACACCATCAGCTTCGCCTTTAGTGTAAGAATGTTGGTAAGCCCAGATTGGGAATTCCCCTTTTTGAACATTCTCATCTGTTGCTTTAACACCATCAACTGAAAGTGGTGTTACTGTATCATCAGTGAAATATGAGAACGCTAGATATCCTACAGCACCTTCAGTTTCAGAGATAATTTTTTTAACTGTGTTTGAAGAGTCTTCTGTTACGCCTTCTGCAGGTGTTTCACCATCTAAACCATATTTTACAAAAGTATCACGAGTACCAGAAGAATCTGGACGGTTTACAAGAACGATTTTTTGGTCTTTACCACCAAGTTCTTTCCAGTTTTTAATTTCACCAGTGAATACTTTTTTAAGATCTTCTTTAGAAATATCTTTAATGCCTACTTCAGGGTTTACAGCAGCTGTCATACCAACAACGGCTACTTTATGGTCAACAAGCTCGTCTGCTGGAATACCTTCTTTTTCTTCTGCAAATACATCAGAGTTTCCAATGTCTACAGAACCTTCAGAAACTTGGCTAAGTCCTGTACCCGAACCACCAGCTTGTACTTGTACGTCAACATCTGGATTTTCATTCATAAACTGTTCAGCAGCAGCAGCTACTAAAGGTTGCATTGCACTTGAGCCAGAAACTGTGATTGATCCAGAAAGTTCTCCTGAGCCCTCTCCTGAACCACTATTTCCTTCACCGTCTTCTTTTGCACTGTTATTCCCACAGGCTGCAGCGATGATTACTACTAACGATAGCATCATCATAAATGTGAGACGCTTGAAGCTTTTCATTGGTAATTCCCCCTAAGAATATTCGTTGTTTTGTCCTACGAGTACTACAATAACGCTCAATTTTTAAACTAGTTTTAATCGAATGTAAATGTTTTGTAAATGTTGCATATTTTTTATAGCTCTTTTCTCCTATTTATCCCTGTTAAATCGACAAAAAAGGAAGACAATCGCGCTTGAACGCTTTCGTCTTCCCTCTTTTAGACCTAATTTATTTTAAAATATTATTGAGCATCTTCTTTATCTTCGTTTTGTTCAAAATAAGCATCCAGAATATCCATTCCAATATTTTTTGACATTGGATTATCTGAACTTATGGCATATGGCACAACAACGGCAAAGGCTACTTCAGGATTATCATATGGAGCATAGCCAACAAGTGTAACATTGTAGGTTTCTACATTTGGGCCTTCTCCTTCTGTGTAAAGAGACTGAGCTGTTCCTGTCTTACCAGCAGGTTTGTATGATTTACTTGCAAATTGTTTAGCTGTTCCCGTTGTCATCACGCTTCTAAAACCGCGTTGCACAATATCAATGTATTCATCTTTCATTGAAATGCGGTTTAAAATCTCAGGTTCTGTAGCGTGTAAAACTTTCCCCCGCTTATCTTCTTCAATAGTTGCCTCTCGAATTTCTTTCACAAGCTGTGGACGAACGCGGTAGCCGTCGTTTGCAATCGTTGAGACGTACTGAACAAGTTGTAACGGAGTATACGTATCATACTGGCCAATCGATAAGTCAAGTGCCAAACCTGGGTTGAACTCCGACCCTTTATAGCCTGTAAATTCATTTTGTAAATCCAACCCTGTTTCAACTCCTAAACCGAACTGGCCATAATAATTACGAAGTTGTTCAAATGTTTTAGGACCGATTTGCAGTGAGCCGTTTCGAATATACTTTGTTCCAGCCATTTCAATAACTGTTTTGAACATATATACGTTTGATGACTTCGCAAGAGCTCCATTGATACCAAGAGTTCCCAGGTTATTGCTATATGATCCTTTCTTTGGCGTGCTTGCAATGTAAAGTGGCTCATCTAAAAACATGGTATTTGGAGTAATTGCTCCTGAATCAAGACCCGCTAGAATTGTTGCTCCTTTTACAGTTGATCCCATACCATATGAAGAAACTAGGTTCCCAAGTGCAAAATCTTTAATTTCTTCTTTTTCGTTTTCATTTTTTTCAAATCGCTTTCCACCCATTGCTAGAATATCACCTGTTTTTGGGTTCATCATAATCGCAAATGCTCGGTCAAGATATGGTTCACCTTGATACGTTTTTAAATTTCTTGTTAGCGATTCTTCGACTGCTTTTTGAAGCTCCATATCAATTGTTAAAACAAGATCGCGTCCTCGCTCACCTTCTTGAATTGACTCTGTACCAATAATGTCCCCCTCTTCGTTGTTAATATATTCAACACGCTCTTTTTCTCCATTTAGCGTTTCTTCATAGCGAGCTTCAAGATAACTTTTTCCAACTCTATCACTTCTGCTATATTCTCGTACGAGAAAGTGCTGAAGCTTCTCTTCTGGCAATCCTTCTCCTTCAGAGGTGATGTTTCCTAGAAGAGAACGCAAAAGGTCATCATAAACATAGCTTCTTTCCCAAAGGACTGTTGTATTAACACCTGGAAGATCGGCTAGGTTCTCACTAACGCGGGCATATTCCTCTTTTGTAACACCTTCCCCTTTAATAACTTGAGGAGTTTGTTTATAACCGTCATCCATTGCAATTTTTATTGCAATAATCTCCTCATCTTGCTTAGAAAGTGAAGATAAATCTTTCTCTGTAATACGTTTGAGCTGCAGCTCATAAGCCTCTTTATCTGATAATTCTTTCTTTTCAATCTCTTCTTGTGGTACTTTTGCTTCTGCTTTCTTTTTATTCGTTAAAATCCAATAATCTTTTTTATCACGTTCCGTAACATCTTCGATTGGTTTATCAATCATTTTTGCTAGTTTTCTAGCTACTGAAAGTGTTTTTTCCGGATCATCCTCAAATCGAGTATACGTAATAGCCTCAAGCGGAACGTTATCAACAATTGATCTATAGCTGCTATCATAAATCTTTCCGCGAGGAACGGGGTTTTCAACAGACACGTCCTGTATTTCTTCCGCTTCGCGTTTGTACTCTTCTCCTCTTACAATTTGAACAAGTCCAAGCCTTAAAATAAGTACAGCAAAAAGAAAAAAGACAATACAAAACAATAAGTTGATTCTCGTTGAAAGTTGAGATTTTCTTCTCTTCTTTTTCATTCCTTCTCCCCCTGTAGAAATTCCTCAAAAAATAAAGGCACCTTGCAAAAAGGTGCCTCTACTTGTTGTCACATATAGTTTAATCCATTATTAGTAAAATTTCTACAAACTTAACTATTTTTCTAGTTTAGTCTTCACTGTTTAGAGCTTGAACGCCGCCTTCTGCATTTAAGTTTTCTTCTTGGTCTTTTTCTCCTTGTTTTTTCTTTTCGAAATAAGAGTCAAGAACATCTTTACCGATTTGTTGGCTCATTGCACCTACTTTATTACCGTTGGCATAGGGTACAACGACAGCAAAGGCAATTTCAGGATTGTCATATGGCGCATAACCAACTAACGTATGATTCTCTACTGAAGGAGGTTCAGTTCCTTTGGATCTTTTTCCTTCTGTATAAAATGACTCAGCTGTTCCTGTTTTTCCAGCCGGATTATACGTAGCATTTCTAAATGTTGAGGCTGCTGTTCCTTTAGCACCTACCATAACACGACGGAAACCGTTTTGTACAACATCAATATATTCTTGCTTCATTGAAATACGATTTAGAATTTCCGGTTCTGATTCATAAAGAATCTTGCCTTCCTGATCCTCATCAACTGTTGATTCACGTACTTCTTTTAAAAGTTGTGGTCTAACACGATAACCATCATTTGCGATTGTTGATACATACTGAACAAGCTGCAGTGGTGTATATGTATCATACTGGCCAATTCCTAAATCAAGCGCAAAACCTGGGCTATATTTTGAACCTTGATATCCTGTAAATTCATTTTGCAGGTCAAGTCCTGTTTCAACACCTAAGCCAAACTGTGCATAATAATTTCGTAGTTGATCAAATGTTGATTTTGGAATATTAATAGAATGATCATAAACATAGTTAGCATGGGCCATTTTCATCACAGTTTTGAACATATAAACGTTTGAAGACCTCTCTAAAGCTGTCCCAATTCCTATTGGTCCCATGTTAGTATAAGAACTCTTTTCTTTTGTCCCTTTGATTTTAACGGGTTGGTCATTAATAATGGTTCCAGGTCCAATCGCCCCTGAATCTAAACCAGCTAAAATTGTCGCTCCTTTGACTGTTGATCCCATGTTATAAGAGGAAACAAGATTTCCAAGCGCATAGTCTGTTAACTCTTCTTTACCTGTTTCTTCATTTGTTTGATAACGTTTCCCGCCTAGTGCTAAAATATCTCCTGTACGTGGGTCCATTGCAATAGCAAAAGCACGGTCCAAATACGGATTTGCCCCATTATGCTGAGCTTTAAGATGACTAGTTAAACTTTCCTCAACCACTTTCTGTAATTCCATATCAATTGTTAATACAAGATCACGACCACGCTGACCCTCTTTAATTAACTCCGTATCTAATATATCCCCTGCACTATTATTAATATACTCCACTTGCTCTTTTTGGCCGTGAAGAAGTTCTTCGTAGCGCGATTCAAGGTAGCTTTTTCCGACTTGATCATTACGGCCATAGTCACGGGTTAAATAATAATCTAGTTGCTCTTTTGGTAATCCTTCATCATCCCTTGTAATGTTGCCTATTAACGAGCGTAGTAAACCGTCATAAACATAGTTACGATTCCAGTATGTTGTAGTATTTACTCCTGGAAGATCGGCTAAATTTTCACTAACGCGAGCATATTCTTTAGCTGTTACTCCTTCATTCTTAATATATTGAGGCGTCATTTTATAGCCGCTGTCCATCTCCCGTTTAATCGCAATAACTTCTTTTTCCCCGGCTGAAATCGTTCCTAACTCTTTTTTCGTAATGCGATCAAGCTGCAGGCTATAGACCTTTTTATCTGACAGCTCTTTTTTCTCAATTTCGCTTTGCGGCACTAATCTTTTCGCTTTGTTTGGATGAATTAAAATCCAATAATCTTTCATATCGCGATCCGTTACTTTGTCTGTTGGCTTGTCAATCAGTTTTGCTAGCTTCTTCGCTACTTTCAACGACTGCTCTGGATCATTTTTAACACGCGTATATGTAATTGTATTAACGGGTTTGTTATCGACAATAGAGCGATGGTACCGATCATAAATTTTCCCACGCGGAGCAGGATTGCTTACTGTCGAGTCTTGTTCTGCTTCTGCTTCTCGTTTATATTCTTCTCCTTGAACAATTTGAACGAGACCAAGTCTCAAAATCAAAATGGCAAAAAGGAGAAAAACAACAAAAAAAAGAAGATTAACGCGCGTTGTAATGTGCGTTCTTTTTCTGCCTTTTTTTCTTTTCATGTTTCCCTCTCCTTACTATATAAGACCAAAATAAAAGCACCTTTTAAAAAGGTGCTTTTATGTTATATGACTATTATAATCCACTTTTGGTAAATTTTCTATAAAAAGAGGGTTTTTTCTATTTTAATCATCTCCACTTGATGCTTCGGAATCTTCACTGTCTACAGCTTGAACGCCGCCTGCTGCATTCAAGTTTTCTTGCTGATCTTTCTCGCCTTCTTCTTTTTTCTCAAAATAAGCGTCTAGCGCATCTTTTGCAACTTGTTGACTCATTGTCCCAATATCGCTTGTTGTGCCATATGGAACAACAACAGCGAAAGCTACTTCAGGATTGTCGTAAGGTGCATAACCTACAAGCGTATGGTTCTCTGTTTCAGGTGGTTCTGTACCTTCTGGACGATTTCCTTCTGTATAGAATGACTGAGCTGTACCTGTTTTTCCTGCTGGATTGTATGCTGCATTTTTAAATGTCTTTGCAGCTGTACCAGATGTCATAACACGACGGAAACCGTTTTGTACAACATCAATATACTCATCTTTCATAGAAATGCGGTTTAGAATTTCTGGTTCTGATTCATAAAGAATTTTTCCTTCTTTATCCTCATCAACCGTTGCTTCTCGAACTTCTTTTAAAAGCTGCGGCTTCACTCGATAACCGTCATTTGCAATTGTTGACACATATTGAACAAGCTGTAGCGGTGTATATGTATCATACTGACCAATCCCTAAGTCAAGTGCAAAACCTGGATTATATTTTGTACCTTGATATCCTGTAAATTCATTTTGTAAATCAAGACCTGTTTCAGTCCCCAGACCAAATTGTGAATAGTAATTACGTAGTTGATCAAAAGTTGATTTTGGAATGTTAAGTGAACGTCCAGGAACGTAATTAGCATCAGCCATAGCCATTACTGTTTTAAACATATAAACGTTTGATGACATCTCTAGAGCTGTTCCTATCCCAATTCGTCCCATATTTTTATATGATTTTTTAAGGGGCGTTCCTTTAATTTTGATTGGTTCATCTACAAAAGTAGTTCCTGGTTGGATAGCTCCTGAATCAAGACCTGCTAAAATTGTTGCTCCTTTAACAGTCGAACCCATGTTATAAGAGGAAACAAGATTTCCAAGCGCATAGTCTGTTATCTCTTGAACTCCTGTTTTCTCATTTTTCTCATAGCGCTTTCCAGCCATTGCTAGAATGTCACCATTACGTGGATCCATCATCATAACAAATGCACGGTCCATATATGGATTTCCACTATGATGAGCCTGAAGACGTTTTGTTAAACTCTCTTCGACTGCTTTTTGAAGTTCCATATCAATTGTTAATACAAGATCGCGACCGCGTTGCCCTTCCTTGACTAACTCAGTATCTAATATGTCGCCTGCTTCATTATTAATATATTCTACTTGCTCTTTTTGACCGTTTAACAGTTCCTCGTAGCGAGATTCAAGATAGCTTTTCCCAACTTGGTCGTTACGACTATAGTCACGCGTTAAGTAGTAGTCTAAGCGGTCTTTTGGAAGCCCTTCTTCATCGCTCGTAATATTTCCTAAAAGTGAGCGAAGCAGTCCATCATAAACATAGTTTCGTTTCCAGTATGTTGTTGTATTAACCCCTGGAAGGTCAGCTAAATTCTCACTAACGCGAGCATATTCTGCATCTGTTACACCTTCATTTTTAATGTTCTGAGGCGTCATTTTGTACCCGCTGTCCATTTCGCGCTTGATTGCGATAACTTCCATCTCAGCATCCGAAATAGAAGCAAGATCTTTCTTTGTAATACGTTCAAGCTGAAGTTCATAGACTTTATCATCAGCTAACTCTTTTTTCTTAATTTCACTCTGTGGAACTAGATTTTTGGCTTTTTTCGGGTGAACCATAAGCCAATAATCTTTCATATCTCGTTCTGTTACTTTGTCTGTTGATTTATCAATAAGCTTTGCAAGCTTCTTCGCCACTTTAAGAGACTGTTCAGGGTCATTTTTAAAGCGCGTATACGTAATTGCATTAAGCGGCTTGTTATCAACAATTGAACGATGATATCGATCATAAATCTTGCCCCGTGGAGCTGGGTTACTCACTGTTGAATCCTGTGTTTCTTCTACTTCTCGTTTGTAATCTTCACCTTGGACAATCTGAACAAGACCAAGCCTTAAAATTAAAATTGCAAAAAGAAGAAAAACAACAAAAAACAGGAGGTTAAGTCGCAACGAAATGTGCGTTTTTTTTCTTCTCTTTTTCTTCATCCCTTCACCTTCAATCTCTCGCTATTCCACAAACAAATAAGACACCTATGGAAGGTGCCCTATTAACTGTCTAGTGTTATTTTAATGCAAATAAAGAAAGATTTCTACCGCCAAATTACTCATGCAGGTGACTCTCCATCACCTTCATTTAAAGTTTTTTTGGAAATTGAGGGTTCTTCTTCCTTTATTTTTTCTAAGGGCTTCAATGATACATGACGAACAAAAAAATAAATAGTTGCATGTCCAACTCCGATTATTGCTAAAAGAATGGGCACACTTTGTTTTTCATCAAAAAAGGTGATAGCCCCGATAAATAAAAGAATTGAGATAATTCGTCCCATATTTAAAAAAACATCCCGTACAACGATAAACTCAATTCGCTTTTCTTTAATTCCTTCGGCCCTTCCAATTACGTCAAATGTAATCGACATATAAGGAACAAGTAAAAGCGGATATCCGATTGCAATGCAAACAGCATAGCATAACAATTTAACATATGTTACTTTAAAAATAATTAAAAAGACAGAAGCATATAGCAAAAGTCCACCTGCTAAGATTGACTTGTATCGATGCTTCTTCTTTATAAATCGTGATGCTAAATAATAGCCCACAAAAGCGACGGCAGAATTAACAAGACCAAATGTTCCTAGCGCAAGCTCACTGTTTGTCGTAATAAAAA
The DNA here is from genome assembly GCF_900177535.1 of Priestia filamentosa. Lineage (NCBI taxonomy): Bacteria > Bacillati > Bacillota > Bacilli > Caryophanales > Bacillaceae > Priestia > Priestia filamentosa. The sequence continues at coordinate 388,364 of NZ_FXAJ01000001.1, read as the reverse complement.
CAAGAACAGAGATAATAAAAATAAAGGTTCCTTCTCGGATTCCTTGAAAAAGGTGTGCATATAAAATAAGACGCCAGTTTCGATTCTTTTTTCGTTCGGCAAGTACTTCTTTAAAGCGATACTTTCCTTCTGCTTCTCTTCTTTTAAGAAAGAAACTTAACACAACAGCGCTTAGGAATAGAAATAAAGAAGTAAAAAAGATAATTTTATATCCCGTCATTTTAATGAAAGACGAGATAATCAATCCTGCTACAATAGGACCAATCATTCCTGCGAATGAATTCAATATCCCCATAAATCCGTTAAAAAAATCTCTTGTTTCAGGTTCTGTAATCTCAAATGTTAATACATCAAAAGCAAGCCAGTAAAATCCATAGCCAATTCCAAGTAGAGCCCCTAAGAGTAAAAGGAGCGATGAAGCATTGTTCCCAACAAGTAAGACCGTAATATAAAAGACTGCTAAAAATGATACTCCTAGTCTTAAGACAATAACTCGATCCACTTTCTTAGCAAGCTTCCCTGCTACAACAAATGTCAAAGGATGAAAAATCACAATGGCTAAGTTGTAGAGCGCGAGATCTAAAAACTGCCCTGATTGCTTCCATAAATAGACGTTTACGAACGTATTGGATAATGATATTGCAAGTGAATAAAGAGCTCCAACCGTTAAAAGAAGCAAAAGATCTTTCGTAACTTCAACATCTCCAAACACTTTTTTCAAAACTGCCATACGTAAAACTCCTTTTCTCTTCTACCCCTAGTTTGGCAAAAGATAAAAGAGTTATACTACATAATGTAATTTTGAACAAAGGAATATCACTTCTCTAATAAAAAGACTCGGAGACATTTTGTCTCCGAGCTTTTTATTAGAAGCGTTTCTCTTATTTTGCTGCTTCGTAGCGTTTTGATACTTCGTCCCAGTTTACAACATTCCAGAATGCTGAAATGTAGTCTGGACGACGGTTTTGGTAGTTTAAGTAGTAAGCATGCTCCCAAACGTCTAAGCCTAGAACAGGTGTTTTACCTTCCATAAGCGGTGAATCTTGGTTTGGAGTGCTTGTGATCGCAACTTCGCCGTTATCTACAACAAGCCAAGCCCAACCAGAACCGAAGCGGCCTGCTGCAGCTGCTGCGAATTCTTCTTGGAATTTCTCGTAGCTTCCAAACTTTTTGTTGATTGCATCTGCTAATTCGCCAGTTGGCTCACCGCCACCTTCTGGTGAAAGGATTGTCCAGAAAAGGCTGTGGTTAGCATGTCCACCACCGTTGTTGCGTACAGCTGTACGAATGTTTTCAGGTACAGCGTCTAAGTTTGATACTAGTTCTTCAATGCTTTTAGACTCAAGATCAGTACCCTTGATTGCATCGTTTAACTTCGTTACATATGTGTTGTGGTGTTTCGTATGGTGAATGTTCATTGTTTCCTTGTCGATATGTGGTTCAAGTGCGTCATACGCGTAAGGTAATTGTGGTAATTCATGTGCCATGAAAAATTCCTCCTTTAGATTATGTAAAATTTGTGGTAGCAAAAATTGCTCCGTTAGCTTTAGAATAGCAAATATACCCTATTGTTTCAATTAAAATGATTTTCTTCTTGCTGAAACAACGAGTTTATATTTACCTTTTACCCGATTTTTATACGACTAAACAAAAAAAGTTTTCTGCTATGCAGAAAACTTGTTAATGTTATATGTATGGAGGAGGAAGGGGGATTCGAACCCCCGCGGGTTTTGACACCCCTGTCGGTTTTCAAGACCGATCCCTTCAGCCGGACTTGGGTATTCCTCCACTTAAAATTATGGTGGACCCTGCAGGACTCGAACCTGCGACCGGACGGTTATGAGCCGTCTGCTCTAACCAGCTGAGCTAAGGGTCCATTATGAATACTATAATAAAACAATAGCGGCGGAGGGGATCGAACCCCCGACCTCACGGGTATGAACCGTACGCTCTAGCCAGCTGAGCTACACCGCCAAATGGCTCCACAGGTAGGATTCGAACCTACGACCGATCGGTTAACAGCCGATAGCTCTACCACTGAGCTACTGTGGAACATTAAATAGGACAATATCTAATTTATCATCAAGACAATCTTTTGTCAATCGTTTTCTAAGAAAAAAATAAAGTTAAAGTTAAGGATGATAGCTTTCTATTTTCCATTCCACTCTCACCCTTAACGATTAAGAGTTATTTTGTTCTAAAATGTGCTGAGATAGTTTTTCAGCATAGTCTCCAATTCTCTCCAAATTATTAATAATATCCACAAATAAGATACTAGCTGCTCCTGAACATTCTCCTTTATTTAAACGTAGAATATGCTTTTTGCGCAGTACCCTTTCCATTCGGTCAATCCGATCTTCAATTTCAAGAACGCCGCGGGCGCTTTTTATGTTTTTACTTTCCAAAGCTTTTATTGTTTCAGAAAGGGCTTTTGAAGTACTTTGGAACATTTCTTCTAAATCTGAAGAAGCCTCATTTGTAAAAAAGACTTTATTAGCCAATTGATAATCCACAAATTCCGTAATATTCTCACAATGAGCTCCTATTCTTTTTAAATAATGCACTTCTTCTTGGAGCCTAAAATAATCTTCACTCTCAAGCGTTGATAAAGCATTCTCAGATAACAGGAGAAAATACGCTTTTATTTTTCTTTCCTTGTTTTCTAATATTTCCATTAGATTTACGACTTCTTGAGCATGTATACGATCTCTCGTACTTAAATAGCTGTAAGCTTGTACAAAGTTTTTTAATAAAAGATGACTCATTTCAATAATTTCTTTTTGTACTTGACTCAGGGCAACTGTTGGGGCTTGCTCAATAAACTGTCTATCAAGATATCCCTGATTTTGAGTTACAAAGGTATTTCTTTCTGGAAAAGCTTTTGTAACTAAATATACGAGTACGCCTACAAATGGGAGCCAAAGAAGTGTGTTGAAAATATTAAAAACAGCGTGGGCAACAGCAATTGTAATTGCTCCATTGAGGTGAAAAGAAACTTGAACAACAGATATAAATGCTGTAAAAACAGGAAGAAATACTAAAAAAACAATCGTCCCTGACACATTTAATAAAACATGCGTTAAAGCTGCCCTTTTAGCGAGTACAGAAGCACTTAAAGAAGCTAAAACGACCGTCACTGTTGTACCAATATTTGCACCAAATAAAACAGGAAGTGCCGCTGTTAAACTAATAGAATCCTGCTTATACAACTCTTGCAAAACCCCAATTGAAACACTTGACTTTTGGACAACTGCAGTAAAAATCGTCCCCATACTCACTCCAAAAAAAGGGTTGTTTCCCATATTTAAAATAAAATCTTGAAATATGTCTAAGGAAACAATCTCTCTCATACCATCTCCCATAAGCTCTAAGCCTAGAAATAAAGCTCCAAACCCAAAAATAACTTGACCTATATAATGAACTTTTTTACTGTAAAAAAATACAATAAGCATCGAGCCAACGGCTAGCGCAGGAAGAAAATAAGAACTAAAATTAATACCAATAATGAAAGCTGTTAGCGTTGTACCAATATTTGCACCCATTATAACGCCAATAGCTTGCCTTAATGTCATAAATCTTGCACTTACTAACCCAAGAACGATAATAATCATTCCAGAGCTGCTTTGAACAAGAATTGTTGAAATCATTCCGGCAAAAACACCGATAATAGGATTACTCGTAAACGTATCAATAACTTTCCTGAGCCTCTCCCCTGTTGATTTCTGTAATCCTTCTCCTAAATATGTAATCGCAAATACAAAGAGGCCAAGGCCTCCAATAAATTCAAAAATTTGCTTCTGGAGCGTTACATCCATCGCTTCCCCTCCTTTAGCATCATGATGCTTTCCCTTTGTTCTCCGATAGAAGGACTTATTTATAAGTATGGACGATAATATACTTAAAAGACAACAAGATCTTTATATTTTTATCTAATCCTTTCTTGTTTTCTTTTATCTAATAACCTTTTGCTATAAAGGAGATAATACAAAGATGGATTCGCAATAACATTAATTCGCTATTATGATAGTTATGAAAACCCTGTAAAATACTTATTCAATATTGTTCTTCCACACCTTAAATATAATTAAAGCTAGCGTCGCTTCTATATAATTATCTATTGTGTTGTCAAAATGTAACTCCTGCAAAACCTCTCCTTGCTTTAATAGATAAAGACAAATGTTAACATAAATATAAAATAACCGTAGCATAAATCTATGCCTACGGTTATTTTCATTCATCCTAATTATAATTACGTACTTTATCTTCTCTTTCGCCTAAAATAGCTTCAGCAATGTTCACAGCATGATCACCGATTCGCTCAAAATTACTAATGATGTCCACAAAAACAATCCCTGCTGCACCTGAACATTTACGTTCATTCAAACGTAAGATATGTTTTTTCCGCAATGCTCGTTCCATAAGATCAATCTTATGTTCCTTTTCTAACACTTCTCGAGCACTATTCACATCATTATGTTCAAGAGCGTAGACTGCTTGTTTTACTGCACTTAAAGTAAGAGAGAACATCTCTTCTAAATCTGCTAAAGCATCATCTGTAATTCTCACTTTATTTGTTACTTGATACTCAATAAGTTCATTAATATTCTCAAAATGATCACCAATTCGTTCAATATCGCGAACAGAATCTAGAAGCATAGAATGCTCTTCACTTTCTCCTGGTGACAGCGAACTCGCTGATAATAAAACAAGATAATCTGTAATTTTTCGATCAAGATTATTAATCGCATCTTCAATTTGAACAGTTGTATCAAAATGTTTTCTTTGCTTTGTTTTCATATACTGTCCAGTTTCCTCTACGCCCGTTGTGGCAAACTGACCCATTCGAACAACTTCTTCCTTAGCTTGTCCAAGAGCAATTGATGGCGACTGTTCAATGAAGACCGGATCGAGATGACGGGGATTGTAGTCAATCGCTGTATCTTTGCCAGGAATTACTTTCGTTACAATATATGCTAAAACACCTACAAATGGAAGCTGAATAAGCGTATTCGTTAAATTAAAAGTACCATGTGCAAAAGCAAGTGTCATGGGTTTATTTAACGAGAAGGCTTCTTGCAGAAAGCCAACAAACTGAGTAAAGAAAGGTAAGATAATTAAGAAAATCGTTGTTCCAATAACATTGAATAAAACATGTGTAAGAGCAGCTCTTCTTGCTGCAATTGAAGCACCTAAAGATGCTAATACTGCTGTAATCGTTGTACCGATATTGTCGCCAAATAATACAGGAAGTGCTGCTTTTAAATCAATTGCATTTTGGCCGTATAATTCCTGTAAAATTCCAATTGTAGCACTCGAACTTTGCACAATAACAGTGAAAAGTGTTCCAACAACTACACCTAAAATAGGGTTATGACTCATACTTACTGTTAAGTCGTGAAAAGATTCTAAAGAACGTAGAGGCTTCATTGCCCCTCCCATTAATTCAAGACCAAAGAATAAAGCACCAAATCCAAAGAAGATTTGTCCAATATTATTAACTCGTTTTTTATTAAAGAAAAAGATGAGAACAGATCCAATAGCAAGTATCGGTAATGCATAAGCACCTACGTCAATTCCAATAATGAAGGCTGTTACGGTTGTTCCGATATTTGCCCCCATAATAACTCCAATAGCTTGCCTTAAGGTCATAAAACCAGCGCTAACAAGCCCTACAGTAATAACCGTTGTCCCAGAACTACTTTGTATTAATACGGTCACTAGCATCCCTGCTAGCACACCCATTATAGGATTTGTTGTAAACTTATCTAGAATATCACGAAGCTTATCTCCTGCTGATTTTTGTAAGCCGTCACCCATAGACTTAATACCAAATAAGAAAATCCCAAGTCCGCCAATAAATTCGAATATTAATGTTTGGATATCTAATTCCACACCTTCAACCCCTTCAAGCTTTTTATCTCTATTTTTTCGACATTTTTTTGAAACCCACAAATAGTTTTAACGTAAAAAAAATACTATGTAAACAGAACTCATTTAACATTTACAATAACTTAACATTACGTTTACATTGGGTTATTATTTATTTTACAAATTGGAAAATAAGGTTATTAACTCCTATTTTTTCAACGAGAAAGAACGTTCTATTTTTTAAATTTTCGATTCATCACGAAGAATCATCACTATAGTCTGGTATATAATTAATTCATTTAAACCCTGAATTTCACACTTATTTAAATGCTAATAAATTGCCTGTTTCCTTCCGAGCCTTTAAGTCCTACTTAATATTGCACCTCCCCTCATTTAACGCGTAGCAACAAAAAACTCTAAGGATTTTGTTATTACTGAACATTCCTAACAAATCTTTATTGATATGAAGGGGCATGGATTCGTATACGCAAGCCGAGCCAAACAGCAGCAATAATTGTTAACATTAAAGAGTTATAAAACATTACTTCAACATCCTTCATCCAGTTTTCAAAGATGATTGGCCCAAGTGCTACTCCAATGAACCGTACCATCCCATATATCGAAACGATAAATCCTCTCTCTTCCTCTCTTACTGATGAAGTCACGAGCATATTAATACATGGAAGCAAAAATCCTAATCCTCCAAGAGCTACTGTTAAGCAAAACATTAAAAAAGGTAGTGAATGAAAAAAGACCATAATAAAAAACATGGAAATTAAAAAAGTAACACCAATTACTACTAATTTTTTCATCATCATCTTATTCTCCTTAATTCTCTTTCCTGTCCAATAAGAGGTAATTGTCATCGCTCCTAGTGGAATAGCAAAAGATGTTCCTTTAAAAAAACCATCTATCCCATACTTTTCTTCAATAAGAAAGGAAAGATAGTAAAGAGAGCCGAATAATAAGAAGAGACAAAGCCCGCCTAAAAAAAACATTGGATACAGCCAGCGCTGTTCTCGTTTTAAAACTTTCCCAAGCTTCTTAATATAAGTTGAAAAAGAGACCGTGCTTTCCTGTTTTTCTTCTTTCACATATCTTGTAACTCCTATAAGAGGAATAATAGCTACTAGTGGAAAAAGAAAAAAAAGCGCGTACCAAGCGATAAGAGCAATTAAAGCCCCAATAATAGGAGCAATTACTTTTCCAATACCATTATATACTTCCAATATACCTAGCACTTTTGCTCTTCTGTCACCACTGAACAAATCACCCGCTAATGCCATTGCTAAAGGCGTAGTACCTGCTGCTCCCACTCCTTGGATGATGCGCCCAACCGTAAGCAAGGAGTAGCTATATTGAGACCCTACAATTTCACTAACTCCCGCAATCAAACTTCCAATTATGACCAATATAAGTGATAGAACAATGAGCTTTCTTCTTCCGTATCGATCAGAAAGGATGCCTACAAAAGGAATAGCAAGCGCAGCTGGCAATGAAAACGCACTTAAAATAAAGCTTGTTTGCGTATCATTTAAGTTAAGATTTTGCTGAATTTCAGGGAGGATTGGAATTAAAGAAGAATTCCCAAGAACCATTATAAAAGGAAGGAGTCCAAGCATCACAGTAATTTTTTGATCATTCATTTCTTTTCCTTCTTTCTCATCATGATGATGATTTTTCTAACATAATTTAAAAAGAGTATGTACAAAAGGCAAGGAGGAATATATGAAAAAACTAGGCGTACTTCTTATTGTATTATTTATCGGGTATGTTGCTTATTACGATATTAGTGTAGGAACGTTGAAAGCCTCTTCTCCACAAGCTGTTGAAACAGCAGCTGTGCAAAAACCGGAAAAACAAGATTATCAAACTGTTGTGGTCCAACAGGGCGATACTGTACTATCCATTATTAGTCAACTACAAAAGGAAGACTCCAATTTAAATATTGAGAAAATCAGCCAAGATTTTCGACGCTTAAACGATAACCTCTCACCTGAGAATATTCAAGTTGGAAAGAAGTATAAATTTCCAATTTACAGCTCCTCTTAGTATATTTCTTGTCAACTTCCCCTTTTCATTGCTAAAATATAAGAACAAAGTCACATTCCTTAGTAGTATTTCCATTCACGGAAGAAAGAAATGTATTCAACTTACTTTTACTACTAGTTATTTTTTCAATAACACGTTATTCTTATTAAGGAATAATGTTTGAAATGTGAACTTTACTAAAAGGAGATGTTAACACGTGAGTGAAATCATACATCGCACGAAGACTCGCCCTGTTAAAGTCGGTCATTTGACAATCGGTGGTAGCGATGAAGTAATAATTCAAAGTATGACAACAACTAAAACCCACGATGTCGAGGCAACAGTGGCAGAGATTAAACGTTTGGAAGAGGCAGGCTGCCAAGTTGTTCGTGTAGCATGTCCAGACGAACGTGCGGCAAATGCTATTAGCGAAATTAAAAAGCGTATCAACATTCCTCTTGTTGTAGACATTCACTTCGACTATAGATTAGCTCTTAAAGCCATTGAAGGCGGAGCAGATAAAATCCGAATTAACCCAGGTAACATTGGGCGTCGTGAGAAAGTAGAAGCAGTTGTAAAAGCGGCAAAAGAACGTGGAGTTCCAATTCGAATTGGCGTTAACGCTGGCTCTCTTGAAAAACGTATTTTAGATAAATACGGCTACCCTACTGCAGATGGAATGGTTGAAAGTGCACTTCATCATATTCAAATCTTAGAAGACCTTGATTTCCATGATATTATCGTATCTATGAAAGCGTCAGACGTTAACTTAGCAATTGAAGCATATGAAAAAGCAGCAAAAGCTTTTGACTATCCTCTACATCTAGGTATTACAGAGTCAGGTACGCTGTTTGCTGGAACGGTAAAAAGTGCTGCTGGACTTGGCGCTATTCTTTCAAAAGGGATTGGAAACACGCTTCGTATCTCACTAAGTGCTGATCCTGTTGAAGAAGTCAAAGTAGCTCGTGAGCTTCTAAAATCATTTGGTCTTGCTGCAAATGCTGCAACATTAATTTCTTGTCCTACATGTGGACGAATTGAAATTGATCTTATCAGCATTGCAAATGAAGTTGAAGAATATATTTCTACAATTAAAGCACCGATTAAGGTTGCTGTACTTGGTTGTGCTGTAAATGGACCTGGTGAAGCGCGTGAAGCAGACATCGGAATTGCTGGTGCACGTGGTGAAGGTCTTTTATTCCGTAAAGGAAAAACAGTGCGTAAAGTTCCTGAAGAAACAATGGTTGAAGAACTGAAAAAAGAAATCGACAAAATTGCTGAAGAGCATTACGCAAAAGAAAAAGCAGCAAAACAAGAAGAAGAAGCAAAACAAGAAGAAGAAGCAAACATATAGAAAAAGCGCCAAACGGCGCTTTTTTTATTTTCCAAACCACTTATCAATAAGTTCCTTTGCTTCATGCCATGTTGTCACACGATGAACATTTTGAGGAACAGGCAGTCTATTATATGGTGTATCAAACAAAATAACAGGAATTCCACATTCCTCACTTATTTCACATGCATTATCATGCTTATCTTCAAAAAAGACATCTACATCATATTTTTTAGCTGTTTCCACTTTTTCATGTGACCCAATTAAATCAATGTGATGAAAATGGACTCCATTCTCATCAAACCACCCTTTTGTTACGTCAAGTAGCTTGTCATGTCGTGCACTTATGTAAAAAAGTTCGTAGTCCTCTTTCCATTCCGCTAAAATGTCTTTTGCATATGGAGCTAATGGAGCATTTTTATAAATGTCTCGTTCATTCTCTTCGAACCATTGGCCAAGCTCTTCCCTACTTACATTTACAAATGGAACCAAATCGTATTCTTTAATATCATCAATTGTTAACGTAAGCTGAAATGCTTCGTTTAAGTACGGTATAAATGTTTCTGGTGATGTTACAGTTCCATCAATATCAATCCCAAATCGCTTTTTCCTCACGTTTTATCACTCCTTATGTACAGTGTAGCATACAAGCTATAGTCCCAAAAATGGAAAAGTTTAATTCCTATAATTACGAGCATTTGCTCCATACTATAAGTAATCAGCTTTATGCTGATAAGGCCAATACTTCGTTGAGATAATGAAGAATGTGTCTTACTTATGGGAGGCTCTCCATCTCTTATAAGTTCATCCATCAAGCTTTATTACACGTTATCTTGAACATTCAAGATTACAGAAAGCGGGGATCGCAATGGAGAAAGACCAATATCGAAAAGATTTAGATACACCGTATAAAGACCGAGAATATGAAGAACCTTTCATGGAAGAAACAGCAGCAGAATTAGGCGGAGATGTTCGTAATGAACGATATATTGAGCAAAAACGTACTGATAGAAGTCAAGATCGTAGCAACCAAAATGGTCGTGAAGGAATTGGCTATGGACGTTTAGGGCTTATCCTTTCTGTTCTTTCATTTTTCTTCCTTCCGGTTATCTTTAGTATCGCAGGCATTGTGTTAGGGTTTATCGCTCGTCGTAAAGGTGCAAGAAGCGTTGGTACATGGGCCATTGGAGTCGGAATTGTTTCCCTCCTGATTGCCATGTTTATCCTCCCATTTTTTTAACACATAGAAAAAGGGACAAGCTAGGCTTGTCCCTTTTCTTATACTGCACATTTTTTACATTTACCATAAACTTCAAACTTATGACCTGTTACTTGAAAACCATCTAATGAATCATCCACAATTGTCATTGGACATGCCGCAAGTTTCTCTGTTTTCCCACAGTCCAAGCAAATGAAGTGATGATGATGGTGACCAGCAGCGCACTGAAAGCGAAAGTGTTTCTCACCAGCAAGCTCTGTTACTTCTAGAATATTCAAGTCTGTAAATAGAGATAAATTACGATAAATTGTATCAAAACTCAATCCAGGATATGCATCTTTCATATTCTCTAACACATCTTTTGCTGTTAAATACTTATCTGTTTCAGCAAACAGTGTAAGCAAATCTTCGCGTTTTCCTGTGTGTTTGTATCCTTCATCTTTTAAAATCCGTATTGCATCATCAATGTTCATGTTTTCTTCCCCACCCTTTTTTTACTAAAATAGACCCTAACAAAATAAGAATGGCAATTACAACGATGACTCCACCTGGAGCAAGGTCTAAGTAATATGAAGAAATGAGTCCACCGATTACGGAAACTTCTCCAAAAATGATTGATAGAATAATTGTTTGCTTAAACCCTGTTGCTAATCGCATACTTGCTGCAACTGGAAGAGTCATTAAAGCAGACACAAGCAGAATACCAACAATATTCATACTTGCTGCAATAACAAGAGCAACCATGACAATAAATAGAAAATGAATAGCTTTTGCTTTTACGCCCGACGCTTTTGCATGCTCTTCATCAAATGATAAAATGAATAGCTCTTTATAAAAGATAATAATGGCAAGCGTAACAACAATCGCAACCCCCACAATAGTCCATAGATCTGTTCGGCTTACAGCACTCACGCTTCCGAATAAATAATTTAATAAATCGCTATTAAAGCCATCTGCAAGCGAAATGAAAATAACACTAATTCCAATTCCGCCTGATAGAATAATCGGAATAGCAAGCTCTTGGTAGTGACGGTAAAGACCGCGCAGTTTCTCAATAAAAAGTGAACCTGCTACAGAAAAAATCATACCAAAGTAAAGCGGATTAAGCTGATAACCGAGCTTTTTTTCTAACAGCAAGCTTGCTGAAATCCCCGCAAGGGTCACATGACTAAGCGCATCGGCGATAAGAGACAATCGTCTTACAACGATAAAAGCACCAAGAAGCGGCGCTAGAAAGCCAATTAATATCCCTGTAATAAATGCATTTTGTAAAAATTCAAACTGAAATAAATTTGCGATCATACCGGTTGTCCTCCATGTTCATGAGACAGAACGTGAACGTGATGCCCATAAAATGCGGACAGGTCCTTATCTTTTAAACTCTCAAACTCTGCTGTTTTTCCGTGAAAATGAAGGTGCTTATTTAAACAAGCCACATGAGTAACTTTTTCTGTGATTGTGCCAATATCATGTGTAACAAGTAAAAGCGTGATTCCCTTTTCCTTATTGAGATGAGAAAGTAAATCATAGAAGTTTTGAACATTCAACGCATCTACCCCAACTGTTGGTTCATCTAAAATTAATAGATTAGGATCACTTACAAGGGCACGCGCAATAAAAATCCTTTGCTGCTGTCCTCCTGAAAGCTCCCCAATATTACGTTTCATAAAAGCTTCCATTCCAACAGCTCGTATTGCTTCTTCTACCTTCTTTTTATGCTCGCTCTTCATAAATTTAAATAAACCAATTTTTGATGTAAGTCCTGTTGAGACAACTTCAAAAACAGTTGCAGGAAAGCCTGAGTTAAAGCTGTTTGCCTTTTGAGAGACAAACCCTATTTTACTCCAGTCTTTATATTTGTTCACATCTGTTCCAAACAGTTTAATAGAACCTTTATAAGGTTTTTGCAATCCTAGAATACTTTTGATAAGTGTTGATTTTCCAGAACCATTTGGTCCAACCAACCCTAAAAAAGCGCCCTGTGGCACTTGTAAGTTAATATTATCTAGCACTGTTTCTCGATCATATCGAAAGGACATATCGTTTACTTCAAGTGCATATTGTTGAGTCAATGTTCTTCACCATACTTTTTATAAGAATCATTACGATTTGGTTACTTATGTAGTATACAGGAACACACTATTTTTGTAAATACAAAGGTTTTTAAAGAAAAAAAGACGCCAGCATCTTCTCCTGAAATCGATGCGGCTGCCCTTTTTAGTGGATGGCAGACTTGAACTGCGCTCCTTTTGTTTCTTGCGTATTCATAATCGTAATGAAGGCTTTTGGATCTACTTCATGTACAATTGCTTTTAGCTTCGTTACCTCAAGACGTGTTACAACAGCATAAATAACTTCCTTATCTTCATCTGTATAGCCGCCTTTTCCTTTTAACTTTGTTGTTCCTCGGCCAAGACGATCTAATATCGCATCAGAAACATCTGCATAATGATCAGAGACAATAATCACAGCTTTTGTTTCATCAAGCCCTTGTATAACAGTATCAATTGTTTTAAATGCAATATAGTAAGCCATTACAGAATACATCGCTTGTTCAGGACCATATACAAAGCCAGCCCAAATAAAGATAAAAATGTTCACAAACATTACAAATTCACCTAGTGAAAACGGCAGTTTTTTTGTTAAAAGGATACCTAAAATTTCTGTACCGTCCATTGTACCACCATTTCGAATAACTAACCCAACTCCAGCACCAAGAATGAGCCCTCCAAAAACGGTAGCTAAAATAGGCTGTGTTGTAAAAGCCTCTACATGGTGAAGCTGTGATTCAATAACAGCTAGACATACAATTCCGAAAATTGAAGAGAACACGAATGTTTTGCCAATATATTTGTACCCAGAATACATAAACGGCAGGTTAATGATAATAACGAGCGTTGCAAAGTTTACAAACGGGATAGCTCCCGCATTAAGGTGACTCAAAATAAGCGATACACCAATAACGCCGCCATCAATAATATCATTGGGAACAAGAAAAAGCTCAATCGCAACAGCAGCTAGACCTGCTCCAATAACAATTAAAAAATAGCGCATTAAAAAGTGTGACAGCTTTTCTTTTTTATGTTGTTTCATAATAACTTTGACTCCCCCCTCTTGGTCCACTTTTTAAAATGCACAAAAGTTCTCTGTGATTCTTTGATTAACCAAGGCTTTACTTTATTAGGATGCATTATGAAATCATGTTTTGTGCACTAAGACACGTTTGCTCTTCATAAACATAGACTGTAACAACGAGAATAAGGAGGCTTTTGAATGGGTATTTTCAAACAGATTGTGAACAATAAAATCAATCGGATGTCTGTAAAAGAACTACTGAAGTATAGCAAAAAATATGACGTTAGCTTGACGGATACACAGGCAGCTACCCTTGTTAATATTATGAAGGAAAAAAAAGTTGACATTTTTAATGTAGAGGAAAGAAAAGAGTTAATAAAAAAAATTGCACGAGTAACAGATCAACAAACAGCACGTAAGATTAATCAACTCATTCAAGAACTAATCGCAAAGTAATGCATATAATCAGGAGAACAACCCTCAGGAACTCAGTAGTCGTTCTCCTGGCTTATTTTAATGAAACAATTTCTCTCTAAACTCTGAATCAAATTCTCCTGAACGAAGCATCTCGATCTCAACTTTATATGGAGGCTTCTTATTTTTTTTATCTTCGCCAACATAAGGAGTTTCTAAAATCTTAGGTATATGTGCAAGTGTAGGATGGTTCGCAACATAGTGGAGGGCTTTAAAACCGATATGCCCAAAACCAATATTTTCATGGCGGTCTTTTCCTGCTCCTTGTTCATTTTTACTGTCGTTAAGATGAACAACTTTAATGCGTTCAACTCCTACAATCTTATCAAATTCCTCTAATACTCCATCAAAATCTTCTTTAATGTTATATCCAGCATCATGTGTATGACATGTATCAAAACAAACCGAAAGCTTTTCATTGTGCGTAACACCATCAATGATTTTAGCGATTTCTTCAAAGGAACGTCCACATTCAGAGCCCTTTCCAGCCATCGTTTCTAGAGCGATTTGAACCTCTTGCTCTGCCGTCAGCACTGTATTTAAACCTTTAATGATTTGTGAAATACCTTCTTCACTTCCAGCTCCAACATGTGCTCCTGGATGAAGAACAATTTGACGGGCCCCTAGCGCTGCTGTACGTTCAATTTCAGAGCGTAGAAAATCAACACCTAGCTGGAATGTATCAGGGTTTTTTGTGTTCCCGATATTAATAATATACGGAGCATGGACGATAATGTTGTCGATTCCATTTTCACGCATATGAATATGACCTTTTTCAATGTTCAGTTCTTCAATTTTTTTACGCCTTGTATTTTGTGGCGCGCCTGTATAAATCATAAATGTATTAGCTCCATATGAAGATGCTTCTTCACTAGAACCTAATAGCATTTTTTTCCCACTCATAGAAACGTGCGAGCCTATCTTAAGCATATTGCTACCTCCACTACGTAAATATTTCTCAGTTGCTTTTCATCGCGTCCTAATTTAGTACGCTTTATTTTATCATAAAAGCAGCTTTTCAATCAAAAAAGACGCTACATAGAGCGTCTTTTCCTTACTTTATTTCTTACGTGAATTTCTCGTATTGCGCTTTTGTTTTTTTACATAACGATCAATCTCACGCTGACGTTTCTTTTTATATCCTGGTTTTACTTTAGCTGGTTTACGGATGAACTTATGAGCGGTTTTTTCGACTTCATCCTCTTGTCTCACACGCTTGCGGCGCTTGTTGCGATCATCAACTTCAACCCATTCATTTCTTTCTAAGTCTTTGTTCACAAACTCGATGCCTCTGTTTTCTAAGCTCATAAGTGCTTCATAGTGACCTTGTTCATAGATTGTAATGGCCGTTCCATCATAACCAGCACGAGCCGTTCTTCCAACACGATGCACATAGAAGTCTAAATCTTGTGGAATTTCATAGTTAATAACATGACTTACTCCTTGAATATCAATTCCGCGTGCTGCAAGGTCTGTAGCTACAATGTATTGATACTGAAGGTCTTGAATTTGCTTCATGCTGCGTTTACGTTCACGAGGCTCTAATCCACCATGAATACGAGCTACTTTTAGGCCTTTTTCTAAAAGGTGATCTGCAAGCTCGTCTGCACTTTTCTTCGTATTAGCAAAAACGATTGCTAAATATGGATTAAGGTTTGTTAACATATTATAAACAAGTTCTTTTTTATCACGATGACGCTGGGGAACTAAAATATGCTCAAGCTTTGCTGCTGTAAGCTGTTTTGGCGCAACGTGTGTATAACGTGGATTATCTAGGTATTTCTTTAAAAATGGCTTAAGTTTCTCAGGAATTGTGGCTGAGAAAACAAGGATTTGAACATCTTCCTTCATAGCCGCTGCAATGCGATCTACATCTTCAATAAAGCCAAGATCAAGCATAAGATCAGCTTCATCAACTACAATTGTATCCACTTGACGAACAGAAAGAGCTCCTTCTTGCATCAAATCATGAATACGACTTGGTGTTCCAACAACAACATGTGGCTGTTGCTTAAGCTTCTCAATTGTACGCTGCTTGTCTGTTCCACCAATTAAGCATTTAGACGTTATCTTCGCATCTTCTTCTGTGAAGATCGTAATTTTTTGTACTTCTTCGTGAATTTGCAGAGCAAGTTCACGCGTTGGTGCCATAATCACAGCTTGTACATGATCTTTATGCGGATTAATCTTATTTAAAATAGGAAGTAAATATGCATGTGTCTTCCCTGTTCCAGTTTGTGATTGCCCAATCGCACTTTCCCCATTTAACAGAGAGGGAATGATACGCTCCTGAATTTCAGTTGGCTCATAAAAGTTTAAATCCTTTATCGCCTCTATTAAAAACGGTTGAAACGAGAATTTTTCAAATTTGGTTTGTTTCATGTTAATCTCCTTTTCTTTTTACCCTAAAGCAAACTGTATATGATTATAAGCGAGTATGCTTATAAAGTCTATACTCCCCTTCAAAAACATCTTCATTAAGGTCCCTCTCAATAAGCAACTCCCTTTTTTGTGCATATAGTATAGAAAGTTTATTAAAGGAGGTGTATTCATTGTTTCCTAGACGATCTTTCCCACCGCCAATGACTCGAGGAGGAATGGCCCCTTTTCAAATGACAAGAGGAGTACCAAACATGCCGCAACCATCGTCTGGCGGAGGTATCTTAGCAAAAATTTTAGGTCGAAACGCTGGCCTGTCTAGCGTCCAAAACGCCGCAGCCGCTCCGAAAGCGTTCAACCTAACGTCTGTGATGACGAACGTCCAAAAAGTCTTAGGTGTTGCTGAGCGCGTAACACCAATGGTACAGCAGTATGGACCAATGGTAAGAAACGTGCCGGCTATGTTTAAAATTTACAAAGCCCTTAAAGATGATAATACCACTGATGATCAATCAACGCCAAGTGATGTTGAAGAGCCAGTTGTTAAAAAAGAAGTAAAAAAGGTTAAGAAATTAAAACAGCCTAAAACTTCCACTCAAACAAAAGCAAGTGCCAAAACTTCTAACCAAACAAAAACAAAGGCTAAAACTTCCCAGCCCAAACTTTATATTTAACTTAGCTCTTCCACATTTCTTTCTTTGTATTCTGCAGTATCCTCCTTTATAATGAAACAAGAGTACCTGCTCTTTCTAGTTTAACGAGGAGGATTGATGATGGAAATAATTAAAATAGCACCTCGCGGATATTGTTATGGGGTTGTAGACGCTATGGTTATTGCCCGCAATGCCGCTTTAGATAAAAGTCTACCTCGTCCCATTTATATTTTAGGGATGATTGTACACAACAAGCATGTAACAGATGCGTTTGAGGAAGACGGCATCATTACGCTTGATGGAGCAAACCGTTTAGAGATTTTAGAAGGAATTGAAACTGGAACTGTCATTTTCACAGCACACGGTGTATCTCCAGAAGTTAAAAAACGCGCGAAGGAAAAGGGTCTTACAACTATTGATGCTACTTGCCCTGATGTAACAAGAACGCATGATTTAATTCGCGCGAAGAAAAAAGAAGGCTATCAAGTGATTTATATTGGAAAGAAAAATCACCCAGAGCCAGAAGGAGCACTTGGTGTTGCCCCTGATATCGTCCATCTTGTTGAAAAAGCTGAAGATGTGAAAAGCTTGAATATTGAAAGCGACAAAATCATTGTTACAAATCAAACAACAATGAGCCAATGGGACGTATTAGACGTAATGGAAAAAGTGCAAGAAAAATTTCCACACGTTGAGCAGCATAAAGAAATTTGTCTTGCTACTCAAGTTCGCCAAGAAGCTGTTGCAGAACAAGCTGGTGAAGCAGATGTGACGATCGTTGTTGGAGATCCAAAAAGTAACAACTCAAATCGTCTAGCACAAGTTTCAGAAGAAATCGCTGGCACAACAGCTTACAGAATTGGAGATCTTTCAGAGCTTAAAATTGATTGGCTAAAAGGAGCTAAGAAAGTTGCTGTTACAGCTGGTGCTTCTACGCCAACTCCAATTGTGCGTGAAGTTATTCAGTTTATTGATCAGTTCGATGAACATGACGAAACAACATGGAAAAATGAAAAGAAAGTTCCGCTTTCTAAAATTTTACCAAAAGTTAAACAACCACAACCAGCGCAAGAACTTTCGCGCTCATAATTAAAAAAGGTGAGGCATTAATGCCTCACCTTTTTTACATGAATTGAAATGGGTTTGTATCTTCTTCAGATGGAAATACTTCACATAGAATTTTTTCATCCTTAAACAGAGCTGTTAACTTGTCTGTAACGCCTTGTTTCATGATTTGCTCAACATGATGACCAGGATCAATAACATTAAGTCCTACATTCATTGCATCTTGAGCAACATGGAAATATAGATCTCCTGTCACATAAACATCGGCACCTTTAAATTTAGCTGTATACATATATTTATTACCGTCTCCGCCTAAAACAGCTACTTTACGTACTTTGTCTTGAAGATTTCCAACAACGCGAAGGCCACTCACACCAAAGACACGTTTAACACGCTCAGCAAACTCCCCTAGCGTTGTTTCCTCTTCAAGTTTGCCAATGCGTCCTAAACCGTACTCTTCTCCTTTTTGGCTAAGGTCATAAACGTCATAAGCAACTTCCTCATAGGGATGTGTTTTTTTCATTGCTCGTATAATGTTCTTTTCATCTGAAGCTTTGAATACTGTTTCAATTCGTACTTCTTCTTCTTCATGAAGTTCACCTGTTGTCCCTACATAAGGATCTGTGCCTTCTAGTGGAAGAAATGTGCCTTTTCCTTCGGTATTAAACGTACAGTGGCTGTAGTTACCGATATGCCCCCCACCTGAGGTTCCAAGAGCATCTCTTACCTCATCAGCATGACTTTTTGGAACGAATACAACAAGCTTTTTCAATGCTTCTTCACCTGTTGGAGCAAGCACGGTCGTATCTTTTATTCCTAGAGCATCTGCTAATAAATCATTCACGCCGCCTTTTGTCACATCAAGGTTTGTATGTGCAGCATAAACGGCAATATCGTGTTTTAAACATTTTTCTACAATTCTTCCGGTTGCTCCATCTGTTGTTACTGTTTTTAAAGGTCGAAAGATTGGCGGATGGTGAGCAATAATTAAATCCACTTTTTTTTCAATTGCTTCATCTACCACATTTTCCATAACATCTAATGTAACCATTACGCGCTTTACAGGTTTGCTTAACGTTCCAATTTGAAGACCAATTTTATCTCCTTCAACCGCTAAGTTCTTTGGCGAAAATGATTCAAATACTTCAATAATTTTTTGGCCGCTTACTTCCTTTGCCACTATAAAACCTCCCTAATCGATTTTAAATCTTGTTCCATTTCCCCTTTTCTTTTTAAGTTTTCTTGTGTTAAAGTGCTTTTTTCAAGCTGCTTAATAATCCGTTCAAGATGGCTTTCTTCATGAATCCACTTTTTTACAAACGTTTCGTTTTTCTCTTCACGTAAGAAAGGCCCAAGCAAAAGACCTTTTTCTAATGCGTCACCATATGGAGCCATAGGATTTCCTCTCTCAGCCATTAACACTTCATAAATGTGTCCATCTTCTTCAAGGATATGTTCTCCTTTAAGTTCCCAGTCGTTATTAATAAGCCACTTACGGACATTTCTTGCCCCAATATTAGGCTGCAAAACAAGACGAGTAACACCTTCTAATTTGTGTTTTCCCTCTTCTAGAATGTTTGTAATCAATGCACCGCCCATTCCTGCTATTACAACACAGTCTACTTCTCCTTTAGAGATCACTTCAAGGCCGTTCCCTTTTCGAACGCTAATCTTCTCATTGAGCTCTAAATTTTTCACTTGATTTAAAGCCGACTGAAACGGACCGTCCGTAATTTCTCCAGCTACAGCTCCTTTTATGTATCCCATCTCATACGCATAGCAAGGTAGATATGCGTGGTCAGATCCAATATCAGCAATAACGGCTCCTTTTGGGATAAATTCTACCGCTTGCTTAAGACGATTTGATAATTTAACTGTCGTCAATCATGTCACCTACTCATGTTATTTTCTTCTCTCATAATAAAGATTTCAGCGCTCTCTTTCAAGTTCAAAGAAAAAAAGAACATAAAAAAGCCCCTTTTGAATGTAAAAGGAGCGTTATCAGCTACTCTATTTTGCTACTCTATCTTCCTAACCCATTTTGCCATTTCATCTGCTTTTTCTTGTGGAACAAGGTTTGCTGGCATACCACCTTTTCCTTGGGTAATAATCTTTTTAACTTCCTCTTCCGAAAGCTTCTCGCCAACCCCTTTTAATGCTGGACCTGATACACCTTGGTACTGCTCTCCATGGCAGCTAATACAGGTTTGCTTATATATTTCCTCTGGACTTGCAGCTGTTTCTTCCTGCTTTGCCCCACCTTCTTTTTCCTGGGCAAGCTCTTTTTGATCTCCATTGCCTTTAAAGCCTAAGATGACCATTAGTAAAATGCCAAATGCCATGATGAAAAAAAACGGTACAAGTGGATTACGATTCATACCCGCTTCCCTCCCCTTTATATGTAGCGACAGGCTTCCTTACAACAGACAATTTTATTTTACTTGAAAACAGCATGTTTTAAAAGGGTTACCAATAAGATAACACTATTTTTTTGGACAATTCAGAAAAAATTGTATAGATTATTAATTTTTATTTTCTACATGTCCTTTTTATCTATTTTATTCCTTTTCTCTTCAAAAATGATTACGCTTTCGATTATAATTGTAAAGAGTAAATAAATATTTGCTTAGAGAGTTTGCAAATCGTTTTCTAATTGAGTAAAATAAAAGTCAAGAAGAGAATATGGTAAAAATAACAAGAAGAAGCATTGAAAGCCTTTTTAAAAAAGATAATATAACCAAACATATAGCTAAAAAAGATAGTTTACTCCCAAAAGAAGCAAACTACCTTTTCTAAGCTGTCTGTATTCTATTCAAGGAAATCTTTTAAACGTTTACTACGACTAGGATGGCGAAGCTTTCGAAGAGCTTTCGCTTCAATCTGACGAATACGCTCGCGTGTTACGCCAAACACTTTACCAACCTCTTCAAGTGTACGTGTTCTGCCATCATCTAAACCAAAACGTAAACGAAGAACATTTTCTTCACGATCTGTTAGTGTATCAAGAACATCTTCAAGTTGTTCTTTTAAAAGCTCATATGCCGCATGTTCAGAAGGTGATGTTGCTTCTTGATCTTCAATAAAGTCACCAAGATGTGAATCATCTTCCTCACCAATTGGTGTTTCAAGTGATACAGGCTCTTGAGCAATCTTTAAGATTTCACGCACTTTTTCAGGTGTTAAATCCATATCTTCAGCAATCTCTTCTGGAATTGGCTCACGACCTAAATCCTGAAGAAGCTGGCGTTGTACGCGAATAAGCTTGTTAATTGTTTCAACCATATGAACTGGAATACGGATTGTTCTTGCTTGGTCAGCAATAGCACGAGTAATTGCTTGACGAATCCACCATGTTGCATACGTACTAAATTTGAATCCTTTGCGGTAATCGAACTTTTCTACTGCTTTAATAAGACCCATGTTTCCTTCTTGAATAAGGTCTAAGAAGAGCATTCCTCGCCCAACATAACGTTTTGCAATACTAACCACAAGACGTAGGTTTGCTTCAGCTAAGCGACGCTTTGCTTCTTCGTCTCCTTCTTCAATTCGATGAGCTAACTCAATCTCTTCCTTAGCAGAAAGAAGATCGACACGACCAATCTCTTTTAAGTACATACGTACAGGATCATTGATTTTAACTCCAGGAGGAACACTTAAGTCATTTAAATCAAATTCTGAATCCTCAGCTTTAGCAAGATCTTGAATGTTTGGAGCGCTTGCTGTTTCTTCTGCTTCCCCATGAATTTCAATTCCTTGTTCACCAAGATACTCATAGAATTCATCCATTTGTTCCGACTCTAGCTCAAAGCTTGACAGGCGTTCTGCGATATCCTCATATGTTAGTGCGCCTCGTTTTTTACCATTTTCCAAAAGTTGCTCTTTTACCTGATCGAGGGTTAATTCAGGTTCAAGTTGTTTAGAACGAGCTGACTTTTCAGCCATTTAGCCCCCTCCTTCCAATATTTACACTATATCAAACGTTAAGGTGCATTTTATAATGATCGCTTTTTTAAAGTTTTTGTCATCTCTAAAATTTCTTTCGCAATCATTGCTGCTTTTCTGTAATCTTTACTGCGTTCTGCTTCTATCTGCTCCTGCTTTTTCATTTGAATCTCATCATGAGCAGATTTCTTAGACAAAATCTCAAAAAGATAATCGTTAAAAACTTGTTCTGTTAATTCTTCTTGAAGTGGAATCATTGCAAGCTCAGAAACTAAGCGAGTTAGTTCTTTATCTGATATATACTGAACAAAGACGCTCAAATCAGCTTCATGGCCTTCTTCGTAAAAAGCGTACAAATGGTTTGCTAATGCTTGGTGCAGATCAACGTTAAACTTGCCTTGCACCGCATTTTGTACACGTAAAGATACAGTAGCATCTCGAAGCATATAGGCCAGCAAAAAGCGCTCTGCTTTCTGATAAGATGGTAATAACTGCGTTTGCGTATAAAGCTTTCTAGCTATATTATTTCTATTTC
Organism: Priestia filamentosa; assembly: GCF_900177535.1. NCBI lineage: Bacteria > Bacillati > Bacillota > Bacilli > Caryophanales > Bacillaceae > Priestia > Priestia filamentosa. Next base: position 365,790 of record NZ_FXAJ01000001.1, on the reverse strand, counting down.
CTTGTGCATTATCCTTTTTTTGCTTCTGAACTTTGTTTATTTGAAGTTCCTGCTCTTTTAAAGCAGATAGTGAAATAGAAAACTCATCACTTAACTGTCGTAAATAATGCTCCTTTTCTACTGCTTTTGTTAAAGTATTTACTTCTTTAAGAGCGGAATCAATATAATGCATTCGTTCTGCTTCGTTTTGAAGATCTTTTCCTCTCTTCAAATATCGTAGCTTAAAGGATGTGTATGTTAAACTATTCTCAATTACGCTCTGCCTAAATTTCAAAGCTCCAAACTCTTGGATATACTGATCTGGATCATATCCATCTGGAAGGGGGGCAACTTGCACATGACACCCTGCTTCCTGTAAAATTGAGGCAGCTTTAACAGTTGCTTCTATGCCTGCTCCATCTCCATCGTAACAGATAATAACCGATTCTACATTACGGCGAATGATTTTCGCTTGTTCTACAGTTAAAGACGTTCCCATTGTGGCTACAGAATTTTCGCATTCCGCTCCAACTGCAGCAATAACATCTGCATAACCTTCAAAAAGCAATACTTGTTCTTGCTTTCGAATTGCTTTTTTAGCAGCATGAAAGTTGTAAATTGTTTTGCTTTTTAAAAAGATAGGAGTTTCTGGACTGTTTAAATATTTAGGCTGTCCTTCCCCAAGTATTCTTCCGGAAAAAGCGATTGTTCTTCCTTGCAAGTCGTGGATTGGAAACATAATCCGATTACGAAAGCGATCAAAATATTCATTTCCATCATCTTTCTTAATGAGAAGGCCGCATTTCTCCATCTCCTCAAGATTAAAACCACGCTTTGTTAGAAATTTAACAGCAAAATCCCAAGAATTAATGGTATAGCCTATCTCAAAACGTTTAATGAACTCCTCTGTAAAACCACGTTGAAGTAAATAATCGTAAGCTTCCTGACCTTCTTTTGTGTTCACGAGTAAATGATGGTAGAATTTCTTTAGAAGCTCATGAGCTTCTATCATTCTGTTTGACGGCTGCTGTTCTTTTGTCTCGGAATTGTTAGTTTGTTCAACTTGAATTCCCACTTTACCAGCTAGCTTAGTTACAGCTTCTGTAAAAGAAAGCCCGTCAATATCCATCAAAAAAGAAAAGGCGTTCCCACCAGCTCCACAGCCAAAGCAGTGATAAATCTGTTTGTCAGGGGAAACTGAAAAAGATGGTGTATTTTCACCATGAAAAGGACATAAACCAAAATAGTTTCTTCCTTGCTTTTTAAGCTGAACATGGTCGCCCACAACATCTACAATGTCAATGGAACGTCGAATCTGTTCTATTACTTCTTCAGGAATTTTTCCTCCCATTTCGAACAGCTCCACCTTAATTCATATTCTTCATAAATCTTTAAATTCCTTTAAGGTTCGACAATAATTTTATGAAGGATTCCTTGAAATTTTGACGATCATTTTCACTAAAGGAAGATGGACCTCCTTTTGGATAACGTCCAGCGCGTCTTTCTTTAGCAGATGCGTAGCGAAAAAATAGAATTTGATCCATATCCTCTTTATTATAGTATTTCCCACGTGGAGATAGAACATAAACACCTTTCCCAATGAGCATACTTGCAAGCCCTGTATCTTGGGTAACGACGATATCTCCTCTTTGGGCCATATTCAAAATATAGAGATCAACTTCTTCTGCTTCGCTGTCGACATACTTCCATTCATTTTGGCCCTCGTCTTTTCTCATATGTGCATAAGAAGCGACAAATAGGACGTCTTGGTCGTACATTTTGGCGATTTTCGCAATCTCCTTATTCACTGGACAAGCATCACCATCGACAAAAACTCTGGAATTTCTACGGCTATATTTCTCTATTCTACATCCCTCCAGAGAATCCTTCTAAAAATCTTTTTTCTCTTTCCGTCTATTTATATACAGAATACGTGGTGAATTCCCACTTGAGAATGAAAAAATCCCTTGTTAGGAAGTTTCGCTTCATACCACTAGTTTATTCGTTATAGACGGAGTCTAAACCTAAAACCAATCTTTTTATCACAATTTTTTATTATAATACAAATTATTAATATTTTCTACAGGAAATTACAAAGTTGTCCATCTGTTGAAGACACGAAGAGAATAGACAATTACAAACTAAATGTCTTCTTAGTGTTTATATAATTTGTTTAAAATAACTCCTGCTGTTTCTTCTACAGCTTTATTTGATACATCAATAACTTGGCAGCCAATTTTCCCTGCGACTTTTTCAAAGAAATCAAGCTCTTCTTTAATTCGTTCAATATTTGCATAAATAGCTCCATCATTTAAACCTAAAGATTTTAGACGCTCTCGTCGAATATTATTAAGCTTTTCTGGACTAATCATTAAACCGATACATTTTTTAGCTGAAACTTGGAAAAGCTCTTGAGGAGGCTCAACTTCAGGAACAATAGGCACATTAGCTACTTTCAAACGTTTATGGGCAAGAAATTGAGAAAGCGGCGTTTTGGAAGTTCTGGAAACACCAACTAAGATAATATCAGCTTTTAAAATACCGCGCGGATCTCGTCCATCGTCATATTTAACCGCAAACTCAATCGCTTCTACTTTCTTGAAATAGTCATCATCAAGCTTGCGAACAAGCCCTGGCTCATAACGTGGCTGAAGTTTGTAAGATGTTTGGATTTTATCAATTAAAGGGCCAACAATATCAAATACAGGAACTCCATTTTCTTCTGCTTCTTTTAAAAGAAAAGCCCTCATTTTTGGTTTTACAAGCGTAAAACAAATAATGCCATCATTTAACTTAGCAAGTGCTACTACTTCGGATAATGTTGCGTAATCTTCTACATAAGGAATTCTTTTGATGATCGCTTCTGATTGATGAAATTGACTTGTTGCTGCTTTCACAACTAAATCAGCTGTTTCTCCTACTGAGTCTGATAGCACATATATAAATGGATTATTCATCAACATTTACATCCCCTTTTTCACTCATGAAATTTTTATTGATCATCTTCTGCTAAAGCAACAAGAAGTTTTGTGATATTTGTTTTCGTTATTCTGCCGACAACTTCATATCCATCAGGATGATCTTTCACAACAGGGACGGCGTCAATTTGTTTATCAATTAAACCTTTTGCAACTTCAACAAGTAAATCATCTCTAAGACAATAGGTGATATTAGGCATTCTTGTCATAATAATATTAACAGGAATCGAATTCAATTCCTGTTTCCCCATGCTTGCTCTTAATAAATCTTTACGTGATAAAACTCCTACAAGATAAGACCTTTTATCTACTACAAATAACGTTCCCACATCTTCAAGAAACATTGTACAGATCGCATCGTAGACTGAAACAGATTCATTTACAACAACAGGAATCGATTGATATTCTTCTACCTTTATTTTACGAATTTTATCAGCTAGAAGCTGTGACCCGGTTTTTCCCGTATAGAAATAGCCTACTCGAGGTCTTGCTTCTAAGTATCCTGCCATCGTAAGAATTGCTAAATCTGGTCTTAACGTTGCTCTCGTCAAATTAAGACGTTCGGCAATCTGTTCTCCTGTAATAGGGCCGTTATCTTTTACAATTTGTAAAATATGCTCTTGTCTGTGATTGAGTTCGATCTTAATCACCACCTTAATTCAAAAAACAATATATGCCATACTCGACTATCATTATTATATACTAATTTAACAGTTATGAAAGGGAAATGCTTAGGCAGTCTATAAATTCATAAGAAGCGGCATTATAATTTTTCATTTACATCATCAGAAAAAGTATCACGTAAAGAATCCATCTGTTTTAAGAAACGCTCAGATTTAAGCGTTAAACCAGATAATTCAGCATAGTACGTATCAATAATAAAAGCGAGCCTTTTTTTCGTTTCTTCTTTCAATGAAATACTTCCTAACCTTTTTAAGTCCATATAATAAAAAAGACGAAGTAGCTTAACAAGCATAGGCGTTAATTTAATATGATATGGATCGTGTTCATAGCAACGATGGCAAAGCAGTCCTCCCTCTTTCGTAGAAAATGCAAAAACACCATCGCTTGCACCGCAAATAGCACATCTGTTTAACTGTGGTGCAATCCCTAGTACATCAAGCATTTTTAGTTTATAAATATAAAGAAGAACATCTTTGTCATATCCTTCATCAATATATGATAAAGTTTGAAAAAGCAGTTCAAATAAAAATGGGTTGCTTTTTCTAGATTCTGTTGCCCGGTCCGTCAATTCAACAACATAAGAAGCATACGCGGTTAAAAAGATATCTTCACGTATGCTTCGCATTGAGGCTATGATCTCTCCTTGACTAAGAGTTCCCATACCTGATCCAGTTTGTATTAAAAAACTACCATAAGTAAATGGATGTGTAAGGGCTGACAAGCGACTGCTTGGCTTTTTAGCTCCTCTTGCCATAACCCCGATTTTTCCTAGCTCTCTTGTAAAAAGCGTTACAATTTTATTGCTTTCACCATAATGATTTGCACGAATGACAATACCTTCACATTTTTTCAACACTACGCTCACCTATTCGTTTATAGCACAAACGCTCTACAACATTGTTATATTATCATCCTCGGACAGTTCCGTCTGTGATGTGGGTTCTTCCACCTTCTTTTCCATTTCCTTAAAAAGAAGATAAGCGTCGATATTACCTGTGTTCTCAAATACTTTCCAGGTAAGATTTAACATGAAATACCCCTCCTAATCATCGGCTTACAATTCAAGTTGCTTAAGATTAGAATAGCCATTTCAAAAGTAAATCATGTAACACAAAATTTAGTAAATCCCCACTTAATATTCGTCGGCTCTAAATCCAAAATCTCTAAGATGCGTGGAACGGTTGCGCCAGTCTTTTTGAACCTTTACCCAAAGCTCTAAAAATACTTTAGATCCTAACAAGTTCTCAATATCTACTCGAGCACGCTTTCCAATCTCTTTTAACATTTTCCCTTGTTTCCCAATGATAATCCCTTTTTGCGAAGATCTTTCAACAACAACTGTCGCGCTAACATAAACAGCATTTCCACCTTCACGTCGTTCAATTGCTTCAATCGCAACAGCAATTGAATGAGGAATTTCTTCACGTGTTAAATGAAGCGCCTTTTCACGAATAAGTTCGCTAATAATAAAACGCTCAGGATGGTCTGTTACCTGATCTGCTGGATAGTATTGAGGACCTTCTGGCACGTAGCGCTTTACTTGTTCTAGCAGTGTATCAACATTGTTTCCTTCCAATGCTGAAATTGGAATAATCTCTTTAAAATCGTAAAGTTCTTTATATTGTTCAATAAGGGGAAAGAGCTCGTCTGGATGAATTTGGTCAATTTTATTCATCACTAAAAAGACAGGAGTGTTTGTTTCCTTTAAACGCTCGATAATAAACTCATCGCCGCGCCCAAAACCTTGTTCAACGTTCATCATAAATAAAACAAGGTCAACTTCACGAAGCGTATTTTGTGCCACTTTCATCATAAAGTCGCCAAGCTTGTGCTTTGGTTTATGAATCCCTGGCGTATCAATGAAGATGACCTGTGAATCGTTGTCTGTGTACACTCCTTGAATTTTGTTTCGGGTTGTTTGAGGTTTGTCACTCATAATCGCAATCTTTTGGCCAATTACTCTGTTTAAAAACGTTGATTTTCCTACGTTTGGTCTACCTATAATTGACACGAAGCCTGATTTAAACTTTTGTTCACTCATGTAAATCCTCCGCTGTAAATGCGCCTGGCAGCAGTTCGCTTACTGTCATTTCTGCTACGTCGCCTTTTAAATTCGTTAAATATACTTTCATATCGCTTGGACACAGTTCTGAGATAACTTGTCGACATGCGCCACAAGGGGAAACAGGACGATCTGTGTCTGCTACTACAGCAAGTGCTGTATATTGTTTATTCCCATCTGAATACGCTTTAAACAGCGCCGTTCGCTCCGCACAATTACACAAGCTGTACGCTGCATTTTCAATGTTACATCCTTTGTATACCTCACCGTTTTCCGTTAACAAAGCAGCTCCAACTTTGAACTTTGAATACGGTGCATAAGCAAGTTCTCTCGCTTTTTTGGCTTCTTCCATCAACGCTATTTTATCCATATTTATTCCCCTATTCACTCAGTAGTAAGATAAATACTATCAAAAACTATCTTCTCTCACAACTTTAAATTCCTAGATATGGCCAAAAAATAATTATGCCAATGACCATAGCTCCTATTGCATACACAAGCACAGCTCCTGCAGCAATATCCTTCGCCTTTTTAGCAAGATGATGGTAATCTCTTGTAACCAAATCGACCGTTTTCTCTATGGCTGTATTGATCATTTCTAAACTGAACATTCCCATAATCAAAAGAATAATTACAACCCACTCTATTTTTGTAAGCCCGAAGTAGAAACCACCGCCCAAAGCTAAGACTCCCGCAAAAGCGTGGATTTTAAGATGTAACTCACTTTGAAAAGAGGTCTTTATCCCTGAGAAAGCATAAGAGAAGCTTTTAAGAAACGAATGTTTATCGTGTAAGCCCATAGCGTTCTAAAATTTCCGTTTGTCTAGTGAACATCTCTTTCTCTTCTTCTTCTGTTTCATGATCGTATCCTAATAAATGTAAGAATCCATGCACAGCTAAAAACCCTAGCTCTCTCATAAAGGAATGACCATAATCTTCCGCTTGTTCCTCTGCTTTTGGAACTGAAATGATAATATCTCCTAAAGCTCGTGGTAAATCTTCACCAACAATTTCAAGCTCTCCCTCTCCCATTTCTTCCATAGCAAATGAAATGACATCTGTCGGCTTATCTTTCCCACGATACTCTCTATTAATATCCTGAATAGCGTCATTATCTACAAATGTCAGTGACAATTCTGCATTGCTCACTTCTTCCATTTGAGATGCAAGCTTTAATAATCCATGAATTTTTGTTTCTTGTTCTTCCGTTATGCTTCCTGTTTCGTCAATAAAATCAACTGCTAGAGTCATCTTCATTCTCCTTTTCTTTCTTCATATCCGGATATTCAATGCGCGAGTGGAAAATACCATTCAATGTTTCACAAAGGGCTTTTGATACAGTTCCAAGCTCCCGTAGTGTTAAATCACACTCGCTCAACTGGCCGTCTTGAAGTCGATCTTTAATAATATTTGAAACTAAGTTTTCAATTTTTTCAGGGGTTGGGTTTGACATCGATCTTACAGCAGCTTCAACACTGTCCGCAATGCCAATAACTGCTGATTCTTTTGTTTGTGCTTTTGGCCCTGGATAACGGTATTCGCACTCAGGTATTTCTTTTTCACTTTTTTCCACTGCTTTGTAGTAGAAAAATTTAAGCAACGTTGTTCCGTGATGCTCCCGGGCAATATCTACAAATTCTCTTGGGAATTTGTGTTTACGTAAAATATCCGCTCCATCAACAGCATGTGCAATAATAATATTTTTACTAACTTCTGGAGGTAGACGGTCATGTGGATTCTTGATGTTCATCTGATTTTCAATAAAATAATGAGGACGCCTTGTTTTTCCAATATCGTGATAATAAGATCCTACCCTTGCTAAAAGCCCGTTTGCTCCTATTGCTTCACAAGCAGCTTCAGCTAAGTTTGCTACCATTACGCTATGATGGTACGTACCTGGTGTCTCAGTCAAGATTTTCCTTAACAGTGGATGATTTGGATTTGAAAGCTCAATAAGCTTGATACTTGATAAAATACCAAATCCTGCTTCAAAGAAAGGTAAAATTCCGATTGTTAAGACTGAAGATATAATACCAGAAGAAACAGCCATCAAGCTATAATAACCAATCTCCATATTATCAATCTGGCCATTTTTCAGAAATACAATCGCAAAAATTGCCACAATGTTCATAAAAGCTATAAATAAACCCGCTTGTAAAATTTGTGATCTCCGCTGTTGGTGATTGATAAATAAAATACCAGCTATAGAGCTAATAAGGAAATAAAGAGCCATTGGCATATTAAAAACATTTGTAACTTCTTGATTAAAGATAATACTTCCACAAATAGCTACGACAATGCTTGAAATAACAGCTACCTTCTCATTTAAAAGAAGCCTTAATAAAAGTCCTCCTGTTGCAACAGGAGCCAAATAGCCAAGATCAGATATCTCTTGTTCCTGAAATAAACTAACAAGTTTTATGATTGTAATCGTAATTATCATTACAATTACGTAAAGAACAAGAGGCTGATACGTCTTTTGATGAAATTCTTTTAAATAATATACGATAGCACTAATCATGATAACAACAAGCAACCCTAGCCCAACAAATGGGGGAATAAGATGCTTATTATCTAATAATCCAACAAGCTGTAGCTGATGATAAATATCAGAGGTAATAAGCTGGCCTTCTTCAACAAGAATTTGGCCTTGCTTAATACGAACAGGGTCAATTTTTTCCACTGCTTCTTGACGATTTTCTCTTGTTTTGTTTGGATCATAAACTACATTAGGAATAACAGCAAATTCAGCAATAGCTCTCATTGAATCTTTCACATTATCATCAACATTTGCATACATAAGCTGATTTGCTGTATCTTTACGTTTATCGCTAATATCTTGGACAGTGACGCGATTTTTCATCGTCTGGTGGATAGCTGTGATAATGGTATCCTTAGCAGCTGAAAGCTGTTCTTTATCCGTTTTAACAAGCGTTTCAAATACTTCTTCTGACAAGCCCCGAGAAGCTTCCTTTGGCATCGTCTCTTTGAGCTGACTTTTAACATCTACAATTTCTTCATCCGTAATCCCTTTGTTTTGTTTCTTAAAATCATCTACAGCGTTAAAAATAGCCTCTACAAGATCTATTCGATTTTGAGCATATTCCGTTTTTAACGTATATACATCCTCAACAGATTCCTTTGCTTCCTCACGCTTTTTTTCTGTACTCTCCTTGTCTTCTATCGTAATAGGAGAGTACACAGTTTGCTTTGAGATGGTGAATTTTCGTAAATCAAGCTCTTCTGGCTTTACGTTGTTATACATTATGGAAAATAGAAATATTCCTAACAAGGCGTACAGACCAATCTGGATGAATTTCAGTTTATTCAACTGTTCCATCATTTGTTTCCATAGCTTTAACACAACCTTGTTCCCCCTTTAAAGTAAAAACAAACGCTGTACTGTACTTCATTATGTAAAAAAGACCCTATCCTTAGGGAAGGGTCTTAGCTGTGCTTGTCATAGGCTTCAATAATTTTCCCAACAAGCGGATGACGGACAACATCAGACTGTTCTAAGTATATAAAAGAGATGCCTTTGATGGAAGCTAAAAATGTTTTAGCTGCTTCAAGACCTGATGACTTTACTCCTTTTGGCAAGTCAACTTGAGAGATATCTCCTGTAATAACCATTTTAGAACCAAATCCTAAGCGAGTTAGAAACATCTTCATCTGTGCTTGTGTTGTATTTTGAGCTTCATCTAAAATAACAAACGCATCGTCAAGCGTTCTGCCGCGCATGTAAGCAAGAGGAGCAATTTCAATAACCCCACGCTCAATTAGTCGACCTGTATGCTCTGTTCCTAATACATCGTGAAGAGCGTCATACAATGGTCGTAAATAAGGATCAACTTTTTCCTTAAGATCACCAGGCAGGAATCCTAAACTTTCTCCAGCTTCAACAGCGGGTCTCGTTAAAATAATGCGTTTTACATGTCCATTTTTCAAAGCATTAACAGCCATTACAACGGCTAAATATGTTTTCCCCGTTCCGGCTGGTCCAATGCCAAATACAAGATCATTTTGCTTCATTGCTGAAATGTAGTGTCTTTGTCCAAGCGTTTTAACTCTTATTGGTTTTCCCTTTACATTACGAGCAATCTCTTCTTCATAAAGATCGACAAAAAATTCAAGCGATCCTTTTTTACCCATTTCAATGGCATATACAACATCTCTTTCTGAGATTGTTATATTCTTTCTAATTACGGCTAACAGTTTTTTTAGTACTTCTTCTACTACTTGTACTGCTTCCGCATCGCCTGAAACGCTCACCGTTTCACCGCGCGTCACAATAGACACATTCATTTCTTGTTCAATACGTCGTAAGTTTGCATCTTGAGTACCAAACAAAGCAACAGCTTCATTTGGATTATCAACCTGTAAATTCATCGTAACTAGCTGTTCTGCCATTCTTTAGTCTCCTTGAATAATTGGTTGTGTGCCAACAATGTTTTCTATTACTTGGTAATAAACCACTAATTTTACTTTACCACTGTCCGTCGTTTGGTGCAAAACATTTTCATCCACGATCTTAGCCTCTCCATCAACCTTGCTCAGTAAATCTTCACGAGCAATTTGGAGGCCTCGTTTCACAGCTT